>NZ_JBVMUY010000027.1:0-161123 GCF_055632325.1 Nocardiopsis sp. KDC1DS13DA1 | reverse complement strand
GCACGGACCTCTCGGACTACCGGGACTCCTGCCCGCACGGTTCCTGACCCCGTCCTGACCGAGGGGGCGGGCGGGCCGCCCGGCGCGGCCCGCCCGCCCCGTCCCGTGTCCGGACGGACCCCGGTTATCCGACGGCGTCGGCCTTGAGGTCCCCGAGGAAGGAGCCCCACTCGACGGGGGTGAAGCTCAGATGGCCGAGTTCCCGGTTCTGCGTGTCACGCATGAGGACGGCGTCCGACGTCTCCTTGACCTCGACGCATCGAACATCGGTCGCGCTGTAGGAGGATTTGTGCCATTCGTTCACAGTACGTCCCTCAGTGCCTTGATCTTGTGCAACGAATCATTCGGGGAAAGTGCCCATACCTGTAGCCTGTTGTACGCGGACTCCAGCTTCCGCACGTATCTGGCCTCACTCGTCATGTGTCCGCCGATACAGTGTTCGGTACACACAATGGGACTTTGGTCCTCAATGTATACCAGCCAGAAGGCCCCCACGGTCCACGCGAAGTCGCTGATCCCCTCCGGAAGCACCTGGAGGGTGAGTCCCTCCGCCTGCGACTCCTGGACCAGCCTCTCCAGTTGGTCACGCATCGTCTCGGCGCCGCCCACCAGACGGGTGAGGACGAACTCCGGTATGACGACGCTCAGCCGGAGATCCTCGTTCTCCCGCAGCAGCCGGCGCCACGCCTGCCGCATTTCGACGGTCTTCTCCAGGCCGTCCCTGTCGATGTTCGGAACGGAGTGGGACGTGATGATCCGCGCGTAGCTCTCGGTCTGGAGGAAACCGGGGAGGACAAAGGGGTGGAAGAACCTTATCTCAGTCGCTTCCTTCTCGTACTCGTCCGGCTGTTCGTACCAGGACCCGCTTTCCGAGCGCTCGACGTCCCTCCACATCCTGAGCAGCGCGCCCCTTGTACCGAGTTCCCGGTCCAGGGCCTCGACAATTCCGACATTGGGCACCCGTACCGCGCGTTCGATCTTGCTGTGGTACGTGGCCGAGTACGTCGTCAGCCGGGCGAGGCGGTCGAGGGACAGGTTCGCCTGGGTGCGGAGACGACGGACGTGCTTGCCAAACTCGACCCATGAGGGCTTCAGTCGGTCCACCATGTACCGACCCTGTCAAGAATTCGGTACTGACATGTATGGAACTGCCCAGGGCGTGATCTCTTTGTATCCTCCCTTCCCTCACGTCCTCGCAGGTGCGAACCTCTCAGCATGACCAGTACACGCACCGACGCGGGAGGGGCCGACCCCGACGCGGGCCGACGCCGGTGGACACGCGTACCGGACGCCCCGCCCGAGGGGCTCCGCGGCGCGGCGACGTACGGCGCGGCGGCCGTCCACCGGGACGAGGCGCTCAAGAAGCTGTACGCCGCCCTCCGACGGGCCGACGTCCCCGGCACGAGGCTCGACCTCTACGGCGAACCGGCGGTGTACACCCGGGGCACGCGCACCCGGGTCCTCGGCCGGTACTTCCTCACCCAGCGCGTCCTCGACGACGGCTCCGTCCTGGAGACCGGCTCGGTGTCCGTGCGGTGCACCGACGCCGCGGTGGACCTCGTCCGCGACCTGGCCTCGCCCCGCCACGCCGCCTGAACCGCGCACGGCGGCGGCCCGGGAGGGTTCCCGGGCCGCCGTGTCCGTGCGGGCCTCCGCCGCGCTTCGGACCGGGGTACGCGCCCCCCGGGGGGCGGGCGCGTCAGTCGTGGAAGTCGAGCTCCTCGGGCGAGAGCCGCTCGAAGTCCGGCTCCTCGATGGCCCCGCCGTCCCGGTCGGTGACCCGGGCCTCCTGGACCATCTCGATCTCGTCGCCCTCCGAGTACTGGACCACGTACACGCCCTGGTGCCCGCCGTGGTCGTCACCGGACGAGCTGAACGGCACCAGTCCGGGACCGCTCCACTCCTGCGACTCCAGCGCGTCGACGAGCGACTGGCGGGTGAGGTCCTCCCCGGCCGACTTCAGGACCTGCGCGAACATCACCGCCTGGGTCATCCCGAACAGATGCGTGTTGGTCAGCGGACCACCGTCCCCGTACTCCTCGTGCACCTCCATGAAGAACTGCGACCAC
This sequence comes from Nocardiopsis sp. KDC1DS13DA1, assembly GCF_055632325.1. Lineage (NCBI taxonomy): Bacteria > Bacillati > Actinomycetota > Actinomycetes > Streptosporangiales > Nocardiopsidaceae > Nocardiopsis > Nocardiopsis sp. KDC1DS13DA1. Next base: position 159,054 of record NZ_JBVMUY010000027.1, on the reverse strand, counting down.
TCGTCCTCGGTGTCCTCCACCCTGGGCAGGTAGCTGGTGATGAGCAGCCCGTCCAGGAAGGCGTCCGCGGGGACCTCCTCGGCGTCGCCGCCCTCGGTGAACTGGGAGAGCAGCCCCTGGAGGGTCGCGGTGTCACCGCCGATGCTGGACACCACCCACTGCGGTTCGTAGCCGATGCTCGCCGCCTCCAGCAGCGCCAGCGCGACGAACGCCGGGATGCACGAGCACACGACCACCTCGGCGCCGGAGCGCTCCAGCTCGGCGATCTGCGGACCGAGGTCGGTCACCTCCGACTCGTAGTGCTCCCGCGCCACGACCTCCTCGCTGAGGTACTGGTCGAGTCCGGCCTGGGCGTCGACGCCGATGTCGTCGTTCTGGTACAGGTAGCCCACGCTCTGGCCCGTGAAGTTCTCGGCGATGTACTCGCCCTGGACCTTCGCCTCCTTGGTGTAGTCCGTCTGCCACCCGTAGGTGAGCGGGTGCTCCTGCGGGTCGTTCCAGGCCAGGGCGCCGGAGGACGGGAACACGTCGGGGACGCCCTCGTCGTTCAGGTAGTCCAGGACGCCGGTGTGCGTCGGGGTCCCCAGACCGCCGACCATCGCGAAGATCTCGTCCTCGATCACCAGCTCCCGGGTCACGTCGATCGTCTGGGAGGGGTCGTAGGCGTCGTCCTCGGGCCGGTAGTCGATCTGCCGCCCGTTCACCCCTCCCTGGTCGTTGACGTAGTCGAACACCGCGGCGGCCCCCTGTGAGACCGCCGCGTAGCCGGGTGCGGCGGGTCCGGTCAGCGGCTGGTGGCTGCCGATGACGACGGCGTCGTCCGTCACCCCCGGGGCGACCTCCAGGTCGACGGCGTCGCCCTCGGTCACCTCACCGGCCCCGGTACACGCGGTGGCCAGCAGTGCCAGGGCCAGGGCCGCCGCGGTGGCGGCCGTCGTTCCTCTGCGGATGCGCATGGTGTTCTCCTTCATCGGGGGGTGGGTGCGGAAGCGGAGGGTCCGCGCCGCGGGAGGAGTCGCTGGACCAGCCCCTGGATCCCGAGGGGCCAGAAGCGCAGAACGAGGATGAGGACGACGCCGAAGAACACCACCGGGAGGTTGTTCTCGACGTCGCGCCCGAGGTCGAGGGCGCCGGCCAGGTCCGACGCCCACACCTCGAAGTAGACGAGGGCGAGGGCCGCCCAGAGGGCGCCCCACATGCTGCCGATCCCGCCCAGGACCAGGGCCGCGAGCAGGCTCAGGGACAGCGCGAGCGTGAAGCTGCCGGGGGTGACGGTGCCCAGTACGTAGGCCTGGAGGCCCCCCGCCAGCCCGCCCGCGGTGGAGGCGATGACGAACGCGGCCGCCTTGGTCGAGCCGACCGGGACGCCCGCCATGGCCGCGGCGGTCTCGTCGTCGCGGACGGCCCGCATCCGCCGGCCCAGGCGCCCGGAGGAGATCGTGGCCAGCACGGTGAGGGCCAGCAGCACGGTCGTCCACACGACCAGGGCCCTCCAGTCGCTGGTGCTGACGATCCCCTGGAGGAAGGGGGGCACCCCCGCGGTACGGATGTTGAGTCCGTTGCTGCCGCCGAGGAGCTCGTGGTAGCGGTGGGCCAGCCCCGGCAGCCCCACGGCGAGGATGAGCGTGGCGCCCGCCAGGTAGGGGCCGTGCAGCCGTGCCGTGGCGGTGCCGACCGCGACCCCGGCCACGGCCGACGCGGCCACGATGATCGCCAGGTTGGCGGCCAGCGGCAGCATGGGCTGGTGCAGGACCAGCAGTGCCATGCCGTAGGCGCCGATCATCAGGAACGCGCCGTGGCCGAGCGAGATCTGGCCGCTGGCGCCGACCAGGAGCTGGAGCCCCGAGAGGGCCAGCAGGGTGTACCCGACGGCGGCGAACCGCAGTGCGGCCAGGTCGCCGGTGGCGAGGACCAGACCGCACACCGCGGTGAGCGCGAGTACGGCCATGAGCAGGTGCCGCAGGGGGGCGGGCAGGGCGCGCCAGCGGTCGGCGGGGGTGGTCGGTACGGTCCGGGGCGGAGCGGGGGCGCGCTCGGCGCGCTCGCGGGTGGGTGAGGTCACGGCGGCTACACCTTTCGCGCGGTCGGGCGGGACAGGATTCCGTCGGGGCGCACGCTCAGGACGAGGACCACGACGGCGAGGGCGGCGAGCGTGGCCACCTCGGGCCCCGCGTAGCCGGACACGTAGGACATGGCCAGGCCCATGAGCATCCCGCCCAGGACCGCGCCGAAGGGGCTGTCGAGCCCGCCCACCACGGCGGCGGTGATGCCGAACACGAACACGGCGTCGAAGGCGTTCGGGGAGATGAAGGGCGGCCCGGCGAGCATCCCGGCGAGGGCCCCGATGAAGGCGGCCACACCCCAGCCGACGGTCAGCATGAACCCGACCCGCACTCCGCTGAGCCGGGCGGCCTCGGGGTGGAAGGCGGCCGCGCGCATGCGCAGTCCGAGCGGTGTGAACCGGTACAGGGCGAACAGGAGTCCGGCCACGGCGGCGACCGAGGCCAGTGCGAAGGCGTCGGCCGGGGAGAAGCGCCCCACGTAACTGAACGCGTAGCCCAGCGCGTGCTGCTCGTTGCCCCACACCATCCCGACCGCGCCCTGGACGACCAGGAGGAGCCCGAGGGTGACGATGACCGCGTTGAGTTCCGAGATCCGCGCGATGGGCCGGATGATCACCCGCTCCACCAGCGCCCCGGCCACCAGTCCGGCGGACAGCGCCGCGGCGAACCCGAGCCAGTAGGAACCGGTGAGCTGCGTGACGGTGTAGGCGGTGTACACCGAGATCAGGGCGAGTGCCGGCTGGGCGAAGTTCACCAGGCGCGTGGCCTGGTAGATGATGACGAGGGAGAGCGCGAGCGCCGCGTAGGCGGCCCCGGACGCCAGCCCGTTGAGGGTCAGGTTGACGAAGTGGGTCATGGGGTCTCCTCAGAAACCGAGGTAGGCGTGGCGCGTGCGGTCGTCGGCGAGCAGGTCCGCGGAGGCCCCCTCGGCGGCCACCCGGCCCTGGTTCAGCACGAAGCCGTGGTCGGTCACCGACAGCGCCCCGGCGGCGTTCTGTTCGACGAGCACGACGGTGAGCCCGGTGTCGTCGCGCAGGTCGCGCAGGAGGGTGAGGATCCTCTGGGTGACCAGGGGCGCCAGACCGAGGGAGGGCTCGTCCAGGAGCAGGACGCGTGGTCGGGCCATGAGGGCGCGGCCGATGGCGAGCATCTGGCGCTCACCCCCGGACAGGGTGCCCGCGGGCTGGTGACGGCGCTCGACCAGCGGCGGGAAGAGGTCCATGACCTCGTCCATCGCCGCCGCGTCACGCCGGGAGGAGCGCCAGAGCGCCCCCAGGCGGAGGTTCTCCTCGACGGTGAGCTCGACGATCACGCCACCGCCCTCGGGCACGTGGGCCAGACCCCGGGTGATGACGCGTTCGGCGGGCAGCCGGGTGAGGTCCTCCCCGTCCAGCAGGACCCGGCCCGAGGTGGCCGGGTGGAGGCCGGTGAGCGTGCGCAGGAGGGTGGTCTTGCCCGCGCCGTTGGCACCGAGGACGGCGCACATGCCGCGGGCGGGGACCGCGAGCGAGACGTCGTCGAGGGCCCGGACCGCGCCGTGGTGGGCGTGGAGGCCGTCCACGCGCAGGAGGGGTTCGGTACTCATCGGGCCGCTCCGTCGTCGGTGGGGGTGGCGTTCCGGTCGGTGCCGGAGGCGTCTGCGGAGGCGCCGAGGTAGGCGCGTGTGACAGCGGGGTCGGCGCGGACCTCGTCGGGGGTGCCGGTGGAGATGACCCGGCCGAAGTCGAGCACGACGATGTGGTCGCACACGTCCATGACCAGGTCCATGTGGTGCTCGACGAGCACGACCGCCATGTGCTGGCGGAAGGAGCGGATCTGCTCGGCCAGCGTGTCCATCTGCCGTCCGGACAGTCCGCTGGCGGGTTCGTCCAGGAGGAGGAGTTCGGGGTCGCCGGCACAGGCGCGGGCCAGGGCGACCTGCTTCTGGATGCCGTAGGGCAGGGTTCCGGGGAGGCGGTGGGCGTGCTCGGCCACGCCGAAGCGGTCGAGGGTGGCCAGGGCGCGGGTCCGGAGCTCGCGCTCGTCCCGGTGGTGCCGCCCGAGGCCGGTGACCATCGACAGCGGGCCGCCGCGCGCGAGGCGGTCGGCGCCCGCGACGACGTTGTCCAGGACCGTCATGTTCGAGAAGAGGTTGAGCCCCTGGAAGGTGCGGGAGATGCCGGACCGGGCCAGGCCGTGGGGGCCGCGTCCGGGCGGGGGCCCGCCCTTCCAGGAGAGTGTCCCGGCGCTCGGGCGCAGGACGCCGGAGAGGACGTTGAACAGGGTCGTCTTCCCGGCCCCGTTGGGCCCGATCAGCCCGACGACGGCCCCGGGCGCGACCCGGAGTCCGACGCCGTCGAGGGCGGTCAGGCCCCCGAAGCGCACGGTCACCCCGTCCGCGCTCAGGAGCTGGTCGCCTGCGGTCGTTGTCATGGGTGCCTCTCTCGCGGTTTCCGTACGGCGGTCCATACCGACTAGTTGGTACGGGTCGGGTGCCCGTCCACTCCGTCGTGTCCGGGCCGGTGGGGCGGGCGCCCCCGGGGGTTCGGGCCGTGCGGCGGGCTCCGGGGGTGTGGAGCCCGCCCCGCGTCAGTTGAGGAGACGGGCCAGATCCACCCGGGACCTGATGTTGAGCTTGCGGAAGATGCCGCGCAGATGGTGTTCGACCGTGCGCGGACTGATGAACATGTGCGCGGCGACCTCCCGGTTGGTCGCACCGTCGGCGACCAACCGGGCGATCTGCTGCTGCTGGGCGGTCAGGTCCCCGGTGGCGGACGTGTCGGGGTCGCGTTCGGCGGTCCCGATCGCCCGCAGTTCGGCCCGCGTCTGGCGGACCCAGAGCCGCGCGCCGAAGCGCTCGAAGGACTCCAGCGCGTCGTACAGGTGCTCGCGCGCCCGGCCGGGCAGTCGGGCCCGGCGCAGGAAGGCGCCGAACAGCAGGTGGGTGCGTGCCTGCTCGACGTCGTCGTCACCGCACTCCCGGTGCAGGGCCAGCGCGTTCTCGAAGTGGTCCGCGGCCTCGTCCCCCGTCGCCAGCAGGCCGCGACCGCGCGCAGCCAGGGCACGGGCGCTCGGACTCCCGATCCCCTCCGCCCACCGCTCGTAGCCCGCCAGTGAGGTGCGGGCCCACTCGGTCTCGCCCATCCTGGTGGCCGCCTCCACGAAGTGCGGCGCGGTGAGCAGGCGCATCGTGGGGTGCCCGTGCCCCGGGCCGGCGTGGACCAGGGCACGCAGCCGGAAGAACGCCTCCGCCGCGTTGCCGCGCGACAGCTCCAGGACGGCCAGCGCCCAGGCGGCGAGGGCGGCCGGGAGGCCGAGGCTCTTCTCTCCGGCCTGTGCGGTCACCGCGCGGGCCCGGATACGGCAGGTGTCGACGTCCCCCTGGATGGCGGCGATCATCGCCAGGCACGCGAGGTGGTGCGTCGCCCACACCGGCTGCCCGTACTCGCGCGCCGCCCTGAGGCCGCCCAGCGCGTGCCCCGCGGCGGAGGGGAAACGGCCGCTCCAGAACTCGGAGAAGACCTGGAAGCCGAGCGCCGCCGGGACGGTCGCGTACTCGCCCTGGGTGGTGCCCACGTCCACGGCCCGGGTCGTCACGGCGCGAACGAACGGCGCGTCGCCCAGTCGGAGCCCGCTGACACCCGCCCAGATGAGCTCGGAGGGCTTGTCCATGCCCTCGGACAGCCGCGCGGCCTCCCGCAGGAGCGGGGTCGAGGTCACGTAGTCGCCCCGGAAGGACACGGCGCATCCCTTGAGGAAGGCGGCCACCAGGCGCATCGACGCGGAGTCGTCGGGGCGCACCAGGGGGACGGCCAGCTCGGCGGCCCTGCCGTGGCGGACCGGGTCGCCCGCCAGGGACGCGGAGTCCGCGGAGCGCACCAGGGCGCGCAGGGCCAGGGCGCGGTCGTGCGCGATCAGGGACCGGCCGACGGCGAGCAGGCGTTCCGCGGCGTCGATGGCGTTGCCGCCCCGCATGGACAGCTGGGCCTCGACGAGGTCGATGATCGCCCGGCGGCGGTCGGACACGGCGAGCGGGCGGGCCCGGTCGAGCAGGCGCGCCGCCCGGGCGGTGCCGCCGCCCGCGTAGGCCTGGTAGGCGGCCGTGGCCAGGCGGCAGGCGCGGACGTCGGGGTCGGGGGCCAGGTCGGCGGCGCGCTCGTGGGCGTGGGAGGCGGCGCTCGGGCCCTCCAGCCGCTGGGCGCGCAGGGCGGCGGCCTCGACGGCGTCGGAGAGCCCGGCGTCGGGGGCTCCCGCGCCGGCCGCGGCGTGGCGGGAGAACTCGACCGGGGCGTACTGCGGGTCGACCGCCCCGGCGAGGGCGCTGTGGACCGCGCGCAGCCGCCCGGCGGGGGCGTCCTGGGCGACGGCCTCGCGGACGAGGGGGTCGGGGAAGACCACGGTCGCGCCCACCACCCGGACCAGCCCGAGTTCCTCGGCGGGTTCGAGGTCGTGGACGGTCAGGTCGGGGTCGCCGCCGGCGTCGGTCAGCAGGCGCACGTCGGGGTCCGTGGCCAGGGCCGCGACCAGGAGGAGGTGGCGCACGCGCTCGGGGAGTCCCCGGTAGGAGGTGAGCAGGGCGGAACGCAGCCGGGCGGGAAGGCGCAGCGGTTCGGGGAGCGGTGCCTCGCCGCGCAGCTGGGCGTCGGACAGGGAGCGGAGATGGCTGGTGGCCACCTCCGGGTTGCCGTGGGCCGCCCGGACGAGGGCGGTGCGCACTCCCGAGGCCGGGGTGACGGGGGCGCGGTCGGTGAGGATGTCGTGGAGCGCCCGCTCGGCCAGGGGTGGGAGGACGTGTTCGGCGACGCCGGGGACGAGGGTGTCGGGGGCGGGGTCGTCGTGCTCTCCGCCCGACGGCTTGCCGTGGCCGCCGCGGGCGGTGAACACCGCGGAGACGGGGAGGCCGGACAGCCGGCGGGCGACGAAGGACAGGGCCTCCAGGGAGGGGGCGTCGAGGTGGTCGGCGTCGTCGACGCAGACCAGGACCGGGTGCCCCGCGGAGGTGAGCCGGAGGAGGTCGAGGACCGCCGTGTAGAGCGCGAACCGGTCCGGGGCCGCGGGGGCGCCCTGGGTGAGGGCGTCGCGGAGGAGGTCCGCGCGGTGCCGGGTGAGCCGGTCGGCACCGGCCTCGACGGGGCGCAGGAGCCGGTGCAGCCCGGCGAGGGGGAGGTCGGTCTCGGAGGGGACACCGGCCACGTGCAGGACGGTGAGATCACCGGCGGCCGAGCGCACATGGTCGAGGAGGGCGGTCTTTCCGCGCCCCGGTCCCCCGGAGAGGAGGACGGACGCGCCGCTCCCGGACCTCGCGCCGTCGAGTACGTCCGCGAGTGTCCGCTGCTCTTCGTCCCGGCCCCGGAGGCGGGCGCCCCGGGGGTCCGTGTTCCTGCCAGCCACACGCCGACGATCGCACACGAGCACCCCGTTACGGCAGGTGCGAGCACACATACTGGTCGATCCACCGATACCCGGACGGAGTCGCACGGAACAGGTGCACGACGTCTTCGGGTGGGTGGAGGGGCGCCTTTCCGGCCGAGTCGACCAGTGTGGCACCGGACCGCTCACCTGCGCATCCTCCGCCCTTCGAGGGTGGTGCGAGTCACACGGCAGGGTGGCCGCGGCCTCACTCCCGAGCCGCCTGGCGACCACTGGCCGGTTATCAAGCCGTAATCTCCCGGCAACAGCGCCCCGCGATACCGACATTTAGTACATAACGTCCCTCGGATAGCGTTTTGTCCTCCCGGGGACACTGTCGCGGGCGCCCGGCACGGGATATCCAGTGCGAGACGCTCCCCCGGGGCGGGGGACGGGACACCAGAAGGGACCCACGTCCATGGAGAACCGCTTCCTGGCCGCGCACGGTACGCGGGAACGCTCACCGGTCGGCACCCGTGCCGACGCGCGGACGGCCCCTCCCACCTTCGGTGTCGAGGAGGAGTTCTTCGTCGTCGACCCCCGCAGCCGGCGCATCCTGTCCCGGGCCCCCGACGTCCTGTCGAACGTCCGCCACCTCCACGGACACCTGTGCGGCGAGTTCACCCGCACCCAGGTGGAGAGCAACAGCCCCGTGTGCGGCACCTCCGGGGACGCCGCGCGCTTCCTCCAGTCGGCCCGCCGCGAACTGGTCCGGGCCGCCGCGGCCGCCGGACTGGCGGTCGTCGCCTCCGGTACCCCGGTCCTGGGGGACCCGGCGGCGGCCCGGGTCAGCGACGGGAGGCGGTACGCGGACATCGCCACCCACTTCGGCGCGTTACGCGAGTCCCACGTGGTGTGCGGCTGCCACGTCCACATCGGCATCCCCGACCGCGGGACCGCCGTCGCCGTGGGCGGGCACCTACGACGGTGGCTTCCCTTCCTCGTGGCGCTGTCGGCCAACTCGCCGTTCCAGGCGGGCCGGGACACCGGGTACGCCAGCTGGCGCACCATCACCTGGAACCGGCTCCCGTCGGCCGGGCCGCCGCCGCTCTTCCGTTCCCTGGCCGAACACGAACGCGCCGTCAGCGCGCTCGCCGGGAGCGGCGCCATCCTCGACCGGCACATGGTCTACTGGGACGTCCGTCTCTCCGACCACCTGCCCACCCTGGAGATCCGCGTGGGCGACGTCGCCGCGACGGCCGACGAGGCACTGCTCTTCGCCGTGCTGACCCGGGGGCTGGCCGCCCGGGCGCTCACCGACGTCCGTGACGGGGTGCCCGCCCCGGAGGTCGACGCCCCCGCACTGCGCGCGGCCGTCTGGCGGGCCGCCCGTGACGGCCTGGAGGGCCGCGTCCCCGACCCGCTGACCGGCGAGTCCCTGCCGGGCTTCCTCGCCATGGACCGGATGCTCGGCGCGGCCCTCCCCGGGTTGGAGGCGAACGGGGACGCCGACCTCGTGGTCGGGCTGCTGGACCGGGTGCGCGCCGCCGGGTCGGGCGCCGCCCGCCAGCGCGCCTACCTGGAGCGGCGGGGCCGCATCACCGACGTCGTGGACCACCTGGCCGCCCAGGCCGGGGAGGGGCTGCCCTAGGCTGTGCTCTTCGGGTCCTCCGCCTGGCTTCGGACCGGGTCCGGGCGCCCCGACGACAGGGATTCCTCCTCCCCGGCCGCGCCTGCCGCTCGTTCCCCGCTCGCGGCGCCCACCCTACTCGTGTCAGCCGGCGGTGTCCCCCGCGGCCACCTCCCTCAGCGCGGCGGCGAGTTCGTCCGCCCCGGGCGGATCGGCGCCCTCCCGCGTGACCACGCACGCGGCTGCCGTGGTCGCGACGGTCAGCATCTCGCGGAGGTCGGCGGCGTCCAGACCGGCCAGCCGGGTACGCGGGCGGTCGCCCAACCGCCCGGCGGCGTCCAGCCAGTGCAGGAGGGCGCCCATGAGCGTGTCCCCGGCACCGACGGTGTCGACCACCCCGACGCTCGGCGCCGGTACCCGCACCTCGGTCCCGCCCGAGAGCGCCACCGCGCCCTCCGCCCCCAGGGTGACCACGACCAGCGCCGGGCCCGACCCGGCGATCTCGCGGGCGGCCCGCAGCGGGGACAGACCGGGGTGGAGGAAGGCCAGGTCCTCGTCGCTCGCCTTGACCACGTGTGCCTGCGCGGCGTGGCGCAGCGCCAGTGCGCGGGCCTCGGCCGGGTCACCGATCACGTCGGGCCGGATGTTGGGGTCGAGAGTGACGGTGACCCGGTCCCTCCCGTGCTCGCGCCGCAGCAGTGCCTCGATCCGCGCGGCCCCCGGTTCCCGGAACAGGGCCACCGAGGCGGCGTGCACGGCCCTGACCTCAGGTTCCAGAGCTTCGGGCAACTCACCCGGACGCCACCGCCAGTCGGCCGCGTCGTCCATCCGGAAGTCGTAGCGGGCGGCCCCGTCCGGGCCGACCGTGGCCACCGCCAGAGCGGACGGCTCGTCGGCGGCGACCAGACCGGCCGGGTCGAGCCCCTCCCGGAGGAGCCGCTCGCGGATGCGTTCACCGAAACCGTCGGCTCCGATCCTCGCCAGCAGACGGGTCGGTGTGCCCAGACGGGCGGCGGCCACCGCCGTGTTGGCCGGTCCTCCGCCCGGGACGGCACGCAGGACGTCGGTCCCGTGGGGTGTGGGCAGCAGGTCCATGACGTTCTCCCCGACCACCACCAGCCGGGCGCTCGGAGCACTCACGCCGTCCCTCCGTCCGTGCTCACGCGCCCCTCGCGGAGCGCGGCGGCCAGGGAGCCGGCCAGACCGGCCTGGGGCAGGAGGCTCGCCTGGTAGGCGTGGTAGACGTCCGGCTTGCCCGGCCACACCGTGCGCGACGGGTGACCCGCCGGGTCGAGTTCGTGGTGCCAGCTCCCGTGTTCGCGGTCGAGGTGGTGGCGGTCGGCGTAGGCCCACCAGCGGTCGTAGTGGCGCATGTACCCGTCCTCCCCGGTCCGCGCGCCGAGTGCCCACGCGGCCATCGTGGCCTCGGCGACCACCCAGTGCATGCGTTCGCGCACGACGGGGACGTCCGCCCAGTCCAGCGTGTAGACGAACCCGTCCGCCCCGTCCACCGACCAGCCCCGGCGGACAGCGTGGTCGAAGAGCCGGGCGGCGTCCCCGTGCAGCCAGGGGGGCACGGGCTCCCCCGCGCCCCTCAGGGACGCCTCCAGGTGGAGCAGCAGCCGCGACCACTCCAGAAGGTGGCCGGTGGTGCTGCCGAAGGGCCGGAACGGGTCGTCCGGCCGGTCCCGGTTGTGCTCGGGCAGGGCGCGCCAGTCGGCGGTGAAGTGCTCGGGCAGCCGCCAGTCGTACTCCGCGGCCACCCCGTGCGCGAGCCGCTCGGCGATGGCCAGCGCCCTGCGCGTCCATCGGCGGTCGCCGGTCGCGTCGGCCGCGGCCAGGAACGCCTCCACGCAGTGCATGTTGCTGTTGGCGCCCCGGTAGTCCTCGGTCCCGGCCCATTCCCGGTCCCAGCTCTCCCGGACGGCGCCCGCGTGCTCCTCCCAGAACCGGGTGTCGACCACCCGGAGCGCCTCGTCCAGCAGGTCGCGCGCCCCGGGGCGGCCGGCCAGGACGGCGCTCGACGCGGCGAGGACGACGAAGGCGTGCGTGTAGGCGGACTTGCGGAGGCCGCCGGAGACCGCGGCGTCCGCGTTGTGGGAGCGCTCCCACAACGCGGACGCGGCCGGGGCCTCCTCGAACCACCCGCCCTGCTCGGAGTCGCGCAGGGGGCCGGCGAGCGCCGCCAGACCATGGTCCGCCAGGCGCCCCGCGTCCTCCTCCCCACGCAGGTACGCCAGGGAGAACACGTGCGTCATGCGTGCGGTGATCCAGGTCGCGGTGGGCCGGTCGGGCTCCACCCGCCCGAGCGCGTCCAGCCAGCCGAAGCCGTCGGCCACGGCCGAACCCGCCGCGAACGGATACAGGCGCCGCTCCTCCGTGCGCAACCAGTCCGGGTGTCCCGGCACGGGATGTCCTGGTGCCATCAGTCCACTGCCTCCTCGGCGTTCGGGTACGCGGTTCACGATATCCGCACCGCCCCGCCGCGGGAAGAAGCGGTCGGCCCCTGTGGACGGCCGCTCCGAACCGGGCCCCGGCACCCCTCGTCGTCCGCCCCCGGCGAAGCAACGATTCCCCTGTCACCCGCTGCGACCGGCGAGGCCACCGGGACGCGTGGGAACCCTCATCGGTACGCTCCGAGTGGGCACCGCCGGGACGCGGGCGCGTCGGCACCGGTCGGGCGGCGGCCGCCCGGCGTACCGGGACCAGGCAGGGTGAAGGAGGCGCTTGATGATGCTCGCCGCGGGGGAGACCCCCGTCTATCTCGGACCGATCGTCACGCTGCTGATCGCGGCGGGGCTGATCGGCGCGCTCTTCGTCCGGCTGAAGGTCGTCCCGATCGTGGGCTTCCTCCTCGCGGGCGTCCTCATCGGCCCGCACCAACTCGGGGTGGTCGCCGACGAGGCCCAGGTGGAGGCCGCCGCCGACATCGGCGTGATGCTGCTGCTGTTCACCATCGGGGTGGAGTTCTCCATCGAACGCCTGGCCCGGATCAAGCGGTTCGTCCTGGGCGGCGGAACGCTCCAGGTCCTGCTGGCCACCGCGGTCGTGACCGGGATCTGCCTGCTGTTCGGCCTGGACTGGCGCGTCGGCGTCTTCACCGGGTTCCTGGTCTCGCTCTCCTCCACGGCGATCGTGCTCAAGGTGATCGCCGCGAAGGGGATCACGCAGCGTCCCGTCGGCCAGGCGTCCGTGGGCACCCTCATCCTCCAGGACCTGGCCATCATCGTCATGGTCATGCTCATCCCGATCCTGGGCGGCGAGGGCGGCGGGGCCTGGGGCATCGCCCGGGCCCTCGGAACGGCGGCCCTGGTGCTCACCGCCGTCATCGTGGTCGCGCGCAAGGTCATGCCGCCGTTGCTGGAGCGCATCGCGCGGCTGTGCTCGCCGGAGATCTTCCTGCTGACGGTGGTGGCCATCGCCCTCGGCGTGGCCTACCTGACCTCTCTCGCCGGGGTCAGCAACGCCCTGGGCGCCTTCCTGGCGGGCATGGTGCTGAGCGAGTCGCGGCACAGCGCCCACGCGCTCAGCGAGATCATGCCGCTCCAGATGATCTTCAGCGCCGTCTTCTTCGTGTCGGTCGGCATGCTGCTCGACGTGTCCGTCCTGGCCGAACTGTGGTGGATGGTCCTGCTCGCCGCGGCCGTGGTCGTGGTCGTCAAGGTGGGGACCACCTTCGTCGCGGTCTCGTCGCTGCGGGTGGGTGCCCGCACCGCCGTCGCGTCGGCCTTCCTGCTCGCGCAGATCGGCGAGTTCTCCTTCGTGCTCCAGCGCTCCGGTGCCGAGTACGGGCTCTCCCCGGCCGGAATGGGCGCCGAGGGCGGCCAGCTCCTCGTCGCCGTCACCGTGGCCCTGATGACCCTCACACCCGCGCTCGGTGCGCTCGGCGAGGCGATCTCCCGCCGCCTGCCCGAGAGGGCGGGCGCCCCCGCAGCCGCACCCGTCGAGGAGGCCGGCGACACGCGCGACCGCGTCCTGCTCGCCGGATGGGGGCCGGTCGCCCGGAACCTGGGCGCCTACCTCAACGCGAACGGTGTCCCGTCGACGGTGACCACGCTCAGCCCCGACCTGGCGGCCGAGGCGGAGAACTTCGGCCACACCGTCGTGCGGGGCGAGGTCACCAAGGCCAGCGTCCTGCACGAGATCGACATGGACCGCGTGCGGCTCATCGTCATCGCGGAGAACGCGTCCGAGGAGGCCACGCACATCGCCCACATCCTCAACGGCCTGGCACCGGGCGTACCGATCGTGGTGCGCCCGACGGACTCACCGGACATCACGGGTCTGTACGACGCGCACGTCCAACGGATCGTGGACCCGCACCGGGCGGCGACCGAGCCGCTGGGCGGAACCGTCCTGGACCTCCTCGGCATCGACCACACGCACCGCGGTCACCCCGACCCGACCGTGATCACCCGGTTCTTCCCCGAACCCGAGACCGCGTGCGCGCACATGGAGGACCTCCCGCCCGTCCTCCCCAAGAGCCCCGGCTGCACCGACTGCCTCCGTAAGGGCAGGCGCGACTGGGTCCACCTGCGGATCTGCGCCGGATGCGGCTTCGTGGGCTGCTGCGACGACTCCCCCGGCCGCCACGCCAGCGCGCACGCGACCGGGTTCGGCCACCCCGTCATGTTCTCCGCCGAGCCGGGCGACGACTGGGCCTGGTGCGTCCTGGACGCGCACCTGGTCCACAGCGCGCAGACCCCGACCGGGGCGTGAGCTCTGTTCGCCCGGGAGGCACGGTGCCCCCGGGGGTGACCGTTCCGGGGCGCGGGACCCGGTCCCGGCTCAGCCCGGAACCACCCGGTCCCGGTCGGCGGCACGGCAGGTCCACCTGATGTGCTCGGCGACCGTGCGCGGATCGTCGGCCATGGGGATGTGCCCGCTGCCGATCAGCGACACCATGCGCGCGTGCGGCACCCGCTGGTGGGCGTACACGGCGCTGGACGGCAGCAGCGTCCGGTCCCGGTCGCCCCAGGCGATGGTGACCGGGCAGTCGAGGGGGCGGGGCGTGAACGCGTACCCGGCGACGCTCGGCATCATCCGGACGAAGGGCGACCCCGGCTCCAGGGCGTCGGCCCCGAACCGGACCGACCCGGCCTCGGGCGCGGACGGGTTCCCCCGCAGGACCGCCCGCGCCAGCGCCCGGGCCGGGGCGCTGTCGGCGATCCGCTCCTTGAGGGGCGCCGGAACACGGGCGGCCAGACGTGCGGCGGCACCGAGCACGCGGATCCCCGACCGGGAGAGCGCGGCGGAGAACCCGACGGGCGAGAACACGGTCACCGAAGCGGCGGCCCCGCGCACCCCCAGCTCCAGGGCGACCGCTCCGCCGAGCGAGTTGCCCGCGAGGTGGGGCCGTTCCAGTCCGCGCGACGCGCAGAACCCCTGGACCGCGTCGGTCAGCGTCCCGACGTCGTAGGGCGCGCCCGGCTCCGGTGCCGGAGAGGCCCCGAAGCCGGGGAGGTCGACACAGACCACCTCGTACTCCCCGGCGAGCGCGGCGGACACCGCGCGCCAGCACTGCCGCCGGTCCCCCAGACCGTGCAGCAGGACCAGCGGGCGCCCGGTGCCGCGGCGCTCGAACGCGATACGTGCGGGATCCATGTTCACCGGTCTACCCCTCCCGGCCCCTTCCGGGCCACACGACGTGCCCGGAACGCGGGGAACCGACCGCCCGGACACCGAGTGCGCCTCAGGCGGGCCGCGGCCCCCGGGTGAGCAGCAGACCGGCCACCACGGCCGCCAGGCCGAGCACGGGTGTCCACCCCGTACCGAGTCCGGCCGCCACCAGTGCACCCACCCCCCCGCCGACCAGCGCCGCCGCCGACAGCGCGCGAAGCGGGCCCGGCACCCCGCACAGCCGTGCCGGGGGCGTCTCGAACCGCGCCGCGAGGTAGGCCAGCGCGGCGGTCAGCGGCAGCAGTGCCGCCGTCCCCGCCAGCCCCCACCCGAGCCACGCCGCCGTCAGCGGCTCGGGGGTGTCGATCCGGAGGGCGTACACCTGGACCCCGGCGACGAGGCTGACCGGGACCATGTGCCACAGGTACACCGCCATCAGCTTCGGGCAGACCCCGTCCAGGACACGCGCGGGACCGGGGCGGTCGGCCCAGGCGCGGATCCGTCGGCGGAGCAGAACCGCCGCCCCGACCTGCACGGCACCGAGCGCGGCCAGGACCAGGGTCGGCGGACCGGCGTTGGAGGCCTCCATGGCGAACACACCCGTCATGTTCGGCGAGTACCACCCGGTCAGCATCAGGGCCGCCGCCGCGACCGCGCCGCCCGCCGCCAGTGCCCCCGCCCGGCGCGGGCGCAGGTCCCCCGCTCCGTACAGGAGACCGAGCTG
This sequence comes from Nocardiopsis sp. KDC1DS13DA1, assembly GCF_055632325.1. Classification (NCBI taxonomy): domain Bacteria; kingdom Bacillati; phylum Actinomycetota; class Actinomycetes; order Streptosporangiales; family Nocardiopsidaceae; genus Nocardiopsis; species Nocardiopsis sp. KDC1DS13DA1. The sequence continues at coordinate 143,690 of NZ_JBVMUY010000027.1, read as the reverse complement.
GTGCACGCCCAGCCACACGAAGACCACGTTCGCGTAGCCGACCGCGTCCGTCCCGGTCGCGAAACGGGCCAGGTCGACCACGGCCGCACCGGCGAACAGCCCCGCCGCCACCCGCCAGCCGAACCGGTCCTGGAGCGGGAGGAGCACCGGGGTCGCCACGACCACCAGGACGTACACGGCCAGGAACCACAACACGAGCCCGGCGGCGTCCGCGGCGACCGACAACGGCTGCTCCGGAACCCCGCCCAGGGCCAGCAGGTGGGCGGCGGCGATCCACACCGCGACGAGCGGGACCACCGGCCAGGCGAGCCTGCGCAGCCGCCGCGCCACCCAGGTCGTGGGCGCGACGCCACGGGAGGAGGCCGAGCGCCAGCTGATGAGGTTGGCCGCGCCGCCGACGAAGAAGATCAGCGGCATGACCTGGGAGACCCACGTCATGGCGGACGCGCCGGGCACGGAGAGCACGCTGTCGGTGGACAGGCCCCCCTGACCGCCGCCGAGCACGGGGAACCACCAGTGCTGGAGGACGACCAGCACCATGACCAGCAGACGGAGGACGTCGAGGAAGCGGTCCCGGCCGTGCCCGGCCGAGGGGTCGCCGGGGCGGAGTCCGGTGTCGGGGAGTGCGGGCGGGGGCGCCGGCAGGACCGGCGTCCCGCCCCTGGTGCTCGGTCGGAGGGTCATGGCCATCGGTCGCTCCCGGGTCGTGTCCACCGCGGGAGCGTGCGGGCGCCGCGCGGTGGAGGGGATGTCGTGCCGACCGGGCTCAGGGGGCGACGACACGTGGTCCGACGGGCCTCGGCTGGGGCGCAGGGGGTCCGTCCCCGCCGGTGCGTCGTCGGACACGACCCTAGGTCCGCGGCGGGGTGCGCCGCGATGGCTCTGGTTCCACTCTCCGCCGGGCGGTCCGCCCACCCGCCGCCGGTGGTGCTGACACCACCGGCGGCGGAGCGGCGGCTCAGGCCGCGGGCGGCGGAGTGGGCAGCGCGCGCTTGTGCGCGGTGGCGCGGTAGCGGTCGACGAGCGCCGTCTCGACGTGCTCGGCGACCGGCAGCCCCTCCAGGAAGTCGTCAATCTGCTCGTAGGTGAGGCCGAGCGCCTCCTCGTCGGGCCTGCCCGGCGACAGGGTCTCCAGGTCCGCGGTGGGCACCTTGTTCACCAGGTCGTCGGGGGCGCCGAGCGCGGCGGCCACGGCGCGCACGCGACGCTTGGTCAGACCGGTCAGCGGCACGAGGTCGACCCCGCCGTCGCCGTACTTGGTGAAGAAGCCGGTGACCGCCTCGGCCGCGTGGTCGGTGCCGACGACGAGGCCGCCGAGAGCGCCCGCGACCGCGTACTGGGCGATCATGCGCTGGCGGGCCTTGACGTTGCCGACCACGAAGTCCTCGGCGGACACGCTCGCGTAGGACATCCCGGAGGCCGTGAGGGAGTCCGCCATCGCGTCGCTGGCCGGGCCGATGTCGACGGTGAGGCAGCGGTCGGGGGCGGTGAACCCGACGGAGCGGGTGGCGTCCTCCTCGTCCTTCTGGACCTTGTAGGGAAGGCGCATGGCCACGTACTCCGCTGTGTGCCCGGCGGCGCGGGCGCGGTCCACGGCGAGGCGGCAGAGGCGGCCGGTGGTGAGCGAGTCGACGCCACCGCTGATACCGAGCACGAGCGCCGCGGCCCCGGTGGAGGTCAGGCGCTCGGCGAGGAAGGAGACGCGCCGTTCGATCTCGGCGTGGACGTCGAAGCGCCCGGGAACGTCGAGGTCGCGGATGATCTCGCGGCGGGCCTGGCTCAGCTCGGTTTCGGTCACTGCGGTCCCCTGTGGGTGTGGTGGGTGTGCCCCGCCGATTATCGCCGGTCCGGTGCGGGACGCGCACCCCGGGGTACGGGGCTCAGACCTGGGGGCCGACCCGCCGGGCGAACCGCTCGTAGTCGACGACCAGCCCCTCGGCGTCCACGGACAACCGGTACTCGCCGCGCAGGGGGTCGCGGTAGGTGTAGCGCTCCAGACCGCCCTCGGGCGGGTGGCGGGTGTACCGCTGCCGGACGCGTCGGATCCGCAGGGAGGGGATGTCGATCCAGGCCACCGCGATGTCGCGGTACTCGCCGGGGTTCAGGCCCAGACGCCGGATCGGGAGGGTGTTGGTGAGCGGGGTCGCCGCGACGTCCGTGTCCAGGCACCCCACGAGGTCGGGTCTGGGTCTGCCCTCGCCGTCGGCCCAGGTGCCGCCCTGCGAGGTGAGCACGGCCGACTCCGCGCCCCGCGCGGTGACCACCTCGACACGGACCTCCCGCGTCGTCCAGGCCAGGTCGGTGCGGACCGTGAACCGGGTGAGGAAGCGTTCGTCGCCCTCCACGACGACCTCCCCGGCCTCCAGCCGGTAGCCGTCGGGCTCGGGGAGGAGGGCGCCGAGGCCGAGCCCCTCGGGGACGTCGGTCCGGGTCCACGCGGCTGGGTGTTCCGTCAGTGACGACATGTCACCGTTCTACCGTTCCGCGCGGTCACCACGCCAGACGGGTCCGGGCCCGTACCGACGCGCGGTACGGGCCCGGATCACGGGTGGTGCGCAGGACACGGCCGTCCGGTGGTGCAGGGGCCGTCCGCCGACCGGTCAGCCGGCCTTGCCCACGGAGCCGTCGCCGCTGACCGCGGCACCCTTGACCTCGGCCTCCATACGCTCGAAGTCCTGCGCCATCGCGCCGGTGACCCGGCCGAGGCCGTTGCACAGGAAGATGGCGGCGACGGCGAGGATGACCGCCGGAACCATCGCGTAGAGCCCGGTGCCCAGGTAGTTGCTGTCGATGATGTCCCAGATGATCGCGGTGGCGCCGCCGACGACCATGCCGCCGAGCGCACCCGCCCAGGTCATGCGCTTCCAGAACACCGCGAGCAGCAGCACCGGGCCGAAGCCCGCGCCGAAGCCCGCCCAGGCGTAGCCGACCAGGTCCATGACCGAGCTGTTGCCCCAGAGGGCGATACCCGCGGCGGCGAGCGCCACGGCGACGACGGTGCCGCGGCTGATCCACAGCAGGACACGCGGGTCGGCGTCACGCGAGACGAAGCCCCGGTAGACGTCCTCGGTGAGCGCGGAGGCGGCCACCAGCAGCTGGGAGTCGGCGGTGCTCATGACCGCGGCGAGGATCGCCGCCAGCAGGACGCCCGCGACCAGCGGGTGCGTCATGGCCTCGATGAGCTGCGGGAAGACCTGCTCCGGGTTCTCCAGCGGGGTCTCGAAGTAGGCGATGCCGACGAAACCGACCACGAGGGCCAGCGCCATGGCGGTCACGGCCCAGGAGACGCTGACGATCCCGGCGTGGCGGATGTCCTTGACCGAGCGGATGCCCATGAAGCGGGCGAGGATGTGCGGCTGGCCGAAGTAGCCCAGGCCCCAGGCCAGGCCGGAGACGATGACGACCCAGCCGAGGGTGTCGGTGCTCTCCCAGGCGAGCGTCTCCGGGTTCAGCGAGGTGCCGCCGACGGCGGACAGCAGGCCGTCGCTCTGCTCGGCCACGCCGGCGGTGAGGCCGCCGAAGCCGCCGAGCGCGACGATCGCCATGATCGGCACGATGAGCAGGGCGAGCCACATCATGACGGCCTGCACGACGTCGGTGTAGGAGACCGCGAGGAAGCCGCCCAGCACGGTGTAGAGGACGACGATGCCGACGCCGATGGCGATGGCGGGAACGGGGTCGAGGCCGAAGACCTGGTCGAACAGGGCCGACATGGCGACCAGGCCGGAGGCGACGTAGAAGAAGTAGAAGACGACGATCAGCACCGCCGAGACACCGCGCAGCAGACGGGTCGGGTCGTTGAACCGGTTCTCCAGGAAGGAGGACAGGGTCAGCGAGTCGGATTCACCGCCGGTCCGGGCGTCGGTGACGCGTTCGGTGTACACGCGCAGGCGGGGCGCGAGCAGGATCCAGCTTCCCGCGAAACCGCAGGCCAGGCCGACCGCGATCCAGGCTTCGCCCAGACCGGAGACGTAGATGGCGCCGGGCAGGCCGAGCAGCAGCCACCCGCTGAAGTCGCTGGCGTTGGCGCTGAGGCCCGCGACCCAGCTGTTGAGCTGCCGACCACCGAGCACGAAGTCGGACTGGGAGACGGTGCGCCGGTACACCCAGAGGCCGATGCCCACCATCACGGCGAGATACACCGCGAAGGTCACCACCGAACCGAGCATGGAGCCGTTCAAGACGTCCCCTCCTTTCCTAGACGCGCGCGGTCGTGACCCTTACGCGCTGCTTATGAAGTATGTGGGTGATCATGACCCCGTGTTCGACGAGTCACAACGCCCGTTGGTGGAACATCACCTCTTTGATACCTAGCCGAGTCTTTGACCAGGCATGATTGTTCCGCTCACCACGCTGGGGCGGTTGCGTTTGTCCGGTCGAACATAATCGACAACCCGTGATGGGATCTTTGGGATCACCCGAGCGTGTACGCGTCGTCACCCGTCCGGGACGGCGCCCCCTCCCTCCCTCCGCCCGCCTCTCCCCGCCCCGCGGGCCGCCGCGATTCGCCCCGACCCGACGGGGAACAGTTCTGGGCACAACGGATGCGAGAGAGGTTCCCGGATCGTGCCCAGCCCCCACCCCCCGAGCGGTCTGCAACGCAACGAACCGCCCTGGCAGATGCGGATGCTCGACTTCGCGGACGACGTCGTCGGCGGCGCCATCCTCGTGTCGCCCAGCCTCCTCGTGACGTGCGCGCACGTCGTGAACGTGGCGCTCGGCCGCTACGAGGACGAGGAGGACTTCCCCGGACCGGCGACCGCGGTGCGGCTGGCGTCCTTCGACGACCGGGTGTGGGAGGCCGTCGTCCTCCCCGAGCTGTGGTCCGCCGGCCGGGACAGCCGGGACCTGGCCGCGCTGAGGCTCTCGGGGCCGGGACTGCCCGACACCCATTTCCCCCAGCTGAGCACCGCCCGCGTGCCCGCGGGGCAGGAGCTCCACATCACGGGCTACCCGGCGGGCAGCCGGTCCCTCCAGGCCTCGGTGACCTACCAGGGCAGAGGCGGGCCCACCGACAGCACCCACCAGGTCGAGACGCCGAAGTGGCGGTCCGCCCTGATCACCGGCGGGTTCAGCGGATGCGCCGTCCGCACCGAGACGGGCGACCTCGTGGGGATCATGCAGAAGAACCACCAGTACCCGTCGGACGGGCCGGGCGAGACGTCGGGGATCTCCTTCTACCTCCCGGTCGTCGAACTCCTCCGGGAGGGGGGCGACGAGGGGGGTGTGTCGGTGCAGCGTCTGGCGGACGAGTCCCTGTGCGGGCGGGAGGCGTACGCCAGACTGCACGACCTGCTGGACTCCGTCCCCGCCGACGAGGTCGCGCCCGACTCACTCCTTCGCCCCCGGGAGCTGCGCAGGGTCAGGCGACAGGGGTCCGGCGGCACCGCCTGGCGCGTCCTCACCGCCCTGTGGGACCTGGTCCCGCCCGCCGGGGAACCGCCGCCGCGGGTCGCCTGGGTGCACCACGTGTACCAGGAGATCCGGACCCGGCGGCCGCTCCCCCCGACGGTCTGGCCGTGGATCCGCCAGGAGGCGCACCCGTTGGGGCGCGACTGGGAGGAGATCCTCGTCCGGAACCGGGAGCAGCGGCTGCTCAGGCACAGGAAACCGGACGGTGCCGCGGTCGACGGGTCGGCGGCGTCCGCGCAGCCGGACACCGCGGTGCTCTTCGACCTGGAACCGGTGACCGGCGGCTACCGGCTGTCCCACGGCATCGCCCACCTGGACGAGGACGGCTACCGGCTGCTGCCCCAGGGCACGAAGGTGGTGGGGAGGGTCGACATCCTCGACGAGATCGGCGACATCATGGGGGACGCCGCACTCCAGAGGCTGGTCACGCCGAACGAGGAGTCGCTGCGGTTGCGCTTCCTCCTCCCCAGGGACCTGCTGCACCTCAACCTCGGACAGGCCGCCACACACCGCGAGTTGCTCAAGCACCCGCCGAGGTTGGGGGCGATGTACGAGATCGTCTACCACGTGCGGGAACGCGTCCAGTCGCCGCACTACCTGGGGGCGCTCCCCAACAAGTGGCGGCGCAACTGCGAACTGCAGAGGTCGGACACGCTGGTGACGGACCGCAACGTCCTGCTCACCTGGAACTCGCAGGTGAGCGAGGTGGTGCACCACCTCGGACAGGCGAACGTCACCGTCTGCGTCGCCGAGTCGGACGACGAGGACGTCCGACACGTCTACGACTCGGCGCTCCACCAGGGCATCCCCACCGTCATCCGCGGCCCCAGGCAGGCGCTCCGCAACCTCGCCAAGGCGCTCCTGGACCGCGACCCGCACCTGCGTGTACCGATCTCCGGCCTGCCCAGGTTCCTGCGCGACCGGGCCCGGGAGGACACGGAGAGCCGCGACATCGCCATCATCCACGACGACTTCGGGGACGGGCTCGTGCGCCAGGCCGTCCAGGACCATGACCACCCACAAACAGACAAACATGACTTATAGCAACAGAAACCTACATATATATTTTAAGACAACAAAATTCTCATACTTCACAGTTTTTGGCAGCACACAACGAGAATGCGAACTCCGATCCCGCAATGTGACGCTGACCCCGAGCTGGCCCTGTCCACAAGTCGGGGCACGGCGTATCGCAGAAGTCGGTGACTCGTGGCAGGATTATGGGAGGAGACTTCCAGGAGGAGTTCGACGTTGTCGAACACATACCAAAGCGCACTCACAAGTCTGGCGGGCGGCCCGTCCCGCCTGGTCGTTCTCGTCGATTCCTCCCCCCTGATGGACCTGCACCGGGACAACGTCGCCGAACTGGTCGAGCACGCCGGAAGGGTCGGATCACCGGTCGTGCGGTTCCAGGCCGGGCACACCGCGCACACCTCCGACGGGCACGGCGCCGCGTGGCCGCTCTCCGATCCGCTGCCCGACGGGATCGAGGCGGCCGTCATCGTCACCGACACCCAGGACCGGGGCTGGCGGCAACGCCCCTTCCGCGCCTGGGTGGCCTCGGTCGCCAGCCGGCTGCCGACCGCTCTCCTGCACCTGCTCGACCACTCCGTCTGGGCCCGGGGCCCTCTCGCGCCGCAACCGCTGTACATGACGGGGACCGATCCGTCGGCACCCGCCTCCTGGGCCGCCAGGCACACCGCGAACGACGCCGGGGGCGGCGCCGTCCCGGAGGACGCCGCGGTCCTGCCGATGCTGGAGTTCGGACCCGACTCCCTCGCGTCGTGGACCGCCGTGGTGAACCGGTCCGAGACCGGTTGGGAGGCGGACGTCGGTGTCCTGCCGCCCTCCGGTACGCGCCCACCGGAGACGGCTCCCTGGGACCCCGACCCCGTCGCGCGCTTCCTCTCGCATGCCTCGCGCGGGGCGCGTGAACTCGCCGTGCGCCTGACCCAGGCTCCGGTCAACCTCCCGGTCGCCGAGCTGCTCCAACGGAACCTCCCCCACGCCCCGCGCGAGGCCCGCACCGCCGTCACCGAGATCGCCGAGGTGTTCGGCGGCGATCTGATGGACCCCACCCGTCCCCTGGGTGACCTGAACGACCCCGCCTCCCCCGCGCTGGACTTCCTCCCCGGCGTGCGCAGGAACCTGCTCGGCCGGTTCGGCGACCTCAGCGTCATGCGCTCGGTGTTCTACGCGCTCGCCATCGAGTTCAAGGACTCCGCGCGCGTCTTCCGGTGGCTGTCCAGGATCGAGACCGGAGCGCCCCGGGTCGACGCACTCGCCGGGGAGGAGGACCTGGCACGGGCCCTGCTCCCGGCCCTGTCCGAGATGCCCGGGGAGTATCGGCGCTTCGCCGAACACCTGCGCGCGGCGCTCGGGGAGCTCCCCGGCGATCCGGGCACCCACAGTCCACCTCCCGCGACTCCCCGAGAGGATGCCAGTCCGACCGTGACCGACACCCGCACCTCCGAAACGGACCCCACCCCTTCGGAGCCCCTGGCCGTCCACCGACCCAGGGACAGGCGTGCCCGGACACGCCCGCCCGCCAAGCTCCGCGGGGTTCCACCGCACAACCTGAACTTCACCGGGCGCGAGGAGATCCTCGGACGGATCCACGACCTGCTGTCCGATTCGGTGAGTCGGATCTACCTGCTGGCGGGTGGCGGAGGGATCGGCAAGACCCAGATCGCGATCGAGTACGCGCACCGTTACCGCGACGGCTACGACCTGATCTGGTGGATCCCCGCCAACAGCGTCACCGACGTCCACCAGTCCTACGTCAACCTGGCCAGGCACCTCGGACTGGCCGAGGACGGCGGCAACCTGGAGAAGACGGCCCAGCGGGTCCGCGACGCCCTGGAGACCGACCCCGAGGTCGGCCGCTGGCTGCTCGTCCTGGACGACGTGGCGGACCTGGGCCGTCTGGACGGCGCCGAGATCCCCGTCAACGGACCCGGCGACATCATCGTCACCTCACGCGACCAGAGCTGGATCCCCAGCGGACGGAGCGAGGGGGCGGTCGTCCCCAGCCTCACCCCGCGGGAGAGCATCGCCCTGCTCCGGAAGATCTGCCCGCACGGCCTGGAGGCCGCCCCGGACGCGCAGCGCATCGCCGAACTCCTGGAGCACGTCCCCCTCGCCCTGGCACAGGTCGGCGCCTACCTTCGCGACTCCCTGATGAGCGTCGAGGAGTTCCTCCCCCTGATCCAGGACAAGTTCGACGAACTCGTCACCAACGTGGAGTCGGACGACCTGTACCCGCTCCCGCTCGCGGCGGCGTGGAACATGCAGCTCGACGATCTCCGGCACGGCACGGGTCCGGACCGGGCGACCAAGCAGATGGTGCGCGAGTTCGTCCAGCTCTGTTCGTTCTTCGGCCCCCGTCCGTTGTCGCGCACCCTCTTCCACCGGGCCCGGGGGCTGAGCTCCAACCCCCAGTTGGCCCGGATCCTGGGCAACGAGATGGAACTGTCCAAGGTGCTGCGCTACGTGAGCAGGCACAGTCTCGCCGAGTTCGACCGGACCAAGCACACGTTCCAGATGCACGTCACCTTCCAGACCGTCGTCCAGCGGACGGTCAGCGACGAGGAGCGTGTGCGCTACCGGGACCTGGCCCACCGCCTGCTGGCGCAGAGCGACCCGCTCGGCCCCGAACTGCCGCAGAACTGGGACGAGTACCAGCTGCTGTTCACGCACGTGCGGGCGTCGGAGGCCTGGCGCAGCCACGACCCGCAGGTCCGCGGACTCGTCCGCAACGTGGTCACCTACCTCGTGGAGACCGGGGACGAGCGGTCCGCGCTGGACCTGGCGGATCGCGCCATCGCGTCCTGGTACGACGACACGGGACAGCGGTTCCAGGTCCAACTGCTGCGCACGATGATCCTCCGGATCCAGGGCGAGAACGAGACCGCGTTCGCCGAGGCGGACCGGATGTACACCGAACAGGCGGAGCTGGAGGGCCCGGAGAGCGAGGAGGCCCTGGACGCCCAGCGGGCCCGGGCCATCGCGCTCAGCAACCTCGGGCACTACCAACGGGCCCTGGACATGTTCGAGGAGATCCACCGGATCAGGACGGCCCGGTTCACCGAGGAGGACGAGAAGACCCTGGTCATCGCGCACGACATCAGTGTGAACCTGCGCCGTCTGGGCCGGTTCCGGGAGGCGCTCGATCTGGACCGCCGTACCCTTGACCAGCGCGAGTACCTGTTCGGTCCGAACGGCATCCCGACGCTGCGCACCCGGATGTCCGTCGGCCTCAGCCTCATGGCGCTCGGACACCTGGAGGAGGCCCAGAACGTCCTGGAGGACAGTCAGCGGCGGTTCGAGGCCGCTGTGGCGGACGCCAGCACCCACACCGTGGACATCCCGATCTCGCTCGCGGTGATCCACCGCAGGCTCGGCGACCACGAGTTGGCCATGGAGCTGACCGCCGGGGAGCACGAGGACACCGTCGCGCGGTACGGGCCGCACAGTCGCCCGACACTGCACATCAACAGCATCCACATGCTGAACCTGGCCTTCGCCGGCCACGTCGAGGCCGCCCGGGAACTGGCCGAGGACCTGCTCTCCCGTGTGGACGACGAGTTCGCCGACCACCACCTGTTCCCCTGGGCCGCCAGAGCCAACGCCGCGATCGTGTTCCGCGTGGCGGGGAAGTACGAACAGGCCCACGAACTCGACCGAGCCGCCCGGGAGGGGATCCGCCGCCACTTCCCGGACTCGCGCATCACCCTGGCCGCGATCGAGGTGAACCTGGGCAACGACCTCTTCGCGCTGGGTCGGCTCAAGGAGGCCCGAGCCCAGGACGCGAGGAGCGTGGAGATGTGCCAGGAGGCCCTGGGAGAGCACCACCTCTTCCTGACCACCGCCCGACGCAACCTGCTGATCAGCCGTCGGGCACTGGGGGAGAACGTTCAGGAGGAGTGGGAGGGACTACGCGACCTGTACGCGGCCCGGTTCGGCCCGGACCACCGCTTCGTGACCACGATGGCGGACTTCACCCGACTGGACACCGACATCCTCTCGATGAGGGTCTGAGCCGCAGCGTCCGTGATCCGGGACCGCCCCGGGGGCGACCGGGCCTCAGGGCAGGGACCGGAGCAACGACCGCCACTCCCCCACCTCGACCCGCAGAACCGACCCGCCGGGGTTCCGGGAGTCACGGAGGTGCACCCACCCCGGTTCCCCCAGGGACGCCTCACAACAGCCATTGCCCCGATCGGACCACGACGACTTACGCCACCCGGTGCCGTCTCGACCGTCCCGCCAGGTGGTAGGTGCGCTGTCTCGTCCGGTCCTCACTGGTTCGTCCCACCGTTTCCTCCGCTCGGACGGCCGCGGAATCTCTCCTATTCCGGACATGTACCATCATTTTACTTTCCGCGCCCGCCGACAGGAATACCAATACCCCCTCGATGAATACGTGAGGTCCGCGTGAACAAAGTGATCGACTTCGTCACCGACGACGGCACCGTGATCAGCGTCGAATCCGCGCCCGTCCGACGCGAGGGGGCCTCGAACGTCGCCAGGGACCCCGCGAAGATGCTCGGCAACAGCCAACTCGAATCGGTGCTGCTCCGGATCAGGAAGGTCGGGGAGGCGGTGTCGGCACAGTTGACGGAACTCTCCTCGTCCCCCTTCGCACCCGCGCAGACGGAGGTCGAGTTCGGGGTGAACGTGAGCGCCGAGGCCGACGCCGTGGTCGTCAAGGGCGGCGGAGAGGCCACCTTCAACGTCAGGATGACCTGGTCGAACCCGGGGTGATCCCGGGCCCCGGGCGTCCCGGGCACGGCGAAGGGTGCCCCGCCTCCGAGGAGGTGGGGCACCCTCGCGTCCGCCCGTCGGGCGACGGGGTCCGGTCGCGCCCGCCGGACCCCTCCGGCATCGGCCCTCCGCCCCCTCCGCCGACGGGGAGGGAGGGCCGGGCGGTTCGGGTCAGTCCCAGTCCAGGCCGCCGCCGGTCTGGTACTCGATGACCCGGGTCTCGAAGAAGTTCTTCTCCTTCTGGAGGTCCATCATCTCCGACATCCACGGGAACGGGTTCTCCGTCTCGCCGAAGATGGGCGCCAGCCCGATCTGCTCGGCGCGGCGGTCGGTGATGAAGTGCATGTACTTCTCGCACAGCTCCGCGTTGAGGCCCAGCACGCCGCGCGGCATGGTCTCGCGGCCGTAGGCGACCTCCAGCTCACAGGCCTCCGTGAGCATCGTGCGGACCTCGGCCTGGAACTCCTCGGTCCACAGGTGCGGATTCTCGATCTTGATCTGGTTGATCACGTCGATGCCGAAGTTCAGGTGGATCGACTCGTCGCGCAGGATGTACTGGTACTGCTCGGCGATGCCGACCATCTTGTTGCGGCGGCCCAGCGACAGGATCTGCGCGAAGCCCGTGTAGAACCACATGCCCTCGAAGATCACGTAGAACGCGACCAGGTCACGCAGGAACGCCTGGTCGGCCTCGGGCGTACCGGTCCTGAAGTCGGGGTCCTCCAGGTTCTGCGTGTACCTGAGCGCCCAGGCGTCCTTGGCCGTGATCGACGGGATCTCCCGGTACATGTTGAAGAGCTCGCCCTCGTCCAGGCCCAGGCTCTCGCAGATGTACTGGAAGGTGTGCGTGTGCACGGCCTCCTCGAAGGCCTGGCGCAGCAGGTACTGGCGGCACTCCGGGTTGGTCAGCTGGCGGTACACGGCCAGGACGATGTTGTTGGCCACCAGCGACTCGGCGGTGGCGAAGAAGCCGAGGTTGCGCTTGAGCATCAGTCGCTCGTCCTCGGTCAGGCCGTCCTTGGACTTCCACAGCGCGATGTCGGCCTGCATCGCGACCTCGGTCGGCATCCAGTGGTTGTTGCAGCCCGCCAGGTACTTCTCCCACGCCCACGTGTACTTGAGCGGGAGCAGCTGGTTGACGTCGGCGCGGGCGTTGATCATCGCCTTGTCGTCGACGTTGACGCGCTCGGCGTCGCGCTCGATCTCCCCGAGGCCGCTGGTCGCGCTGGCGCTGCTGTCGGCTGCTGTGGTCATGCTGCGGTCGCTCTCCGTGTCTCCGGGCCGGGCCGGACGTTGGTGGTGCGTGGTGTCTGGGGGAGGCCCGGTGCGGGGCCGTCCGCGACCTGCGCGGACGGCCCCTCGGCACGGATCTCCCGGGCGGGCGGGCCTACTGGCAGGCCTCGCACTCGGGGTCGTCGATGGAGCAGGCCTGACCCTCCACGATCTCGAACTCGTCCTCACCGGCGACGGTGGGCGCGGGGCTCGGGGCGGGGCTGGGGCTCGGCGAGGGGGAGGGCGACGGGCTCGGCGCCGGGGCGGGAGCCGGGGCCGGGGTGGCGGACACGGCGTTGAGGCGCCCGTCCGTTCCCTTGAGCGTGCTCTTCTCCACGTGGGTGGCGCTCTGCGAACGCAGGTAGTACGTGGTCTTCAGACCCGAGCGCCACGCCCGACGGTACAGGGCGTCGAGCTTGCGACCGCTCGGAGCGGCCATGTACAGGTTCAGCGACTGGGCCTGGTCGATCCACTTCTGGCGACGCGACCCGGCGTCGACCAGCCAGTCCGGGTCGACCTCGAAGGCCGTGGCGTACAGGGCCTTGAGGTCGGCCGGGACCCGGTCGATGGCGCCCAGGCTGCCGTCGTGCATCTTCAGCTGCGAGACCATGTCGTCGTCCCACAGGCCGCGCTCCTTGAGGTCGCGGACCAGGTACGGGTTGACGACGGTGAAGTCGCCGGACATGTTCGACTTGACGAACAGGTTGCGGTAGACCGGCTCGATCGACTGGCTCACACCGGTGATGTTGGCGATGGTCGCGGTCGGGGCGATCGCCATCACGTTGGAGTTGCGCATGCCGGTGGTGCGCACCCGCTCGCGCAGCGCGTCCCAGTCCAGGGTCTCGCCCCGGTCGACGTCCAGGTCGCCGCCGCGCGCCTCGGCGAGCGCGCGCAGCGAGTCGATCGGCAGGACGCCCTTGCTCCACAGCGAGCCGTCGAAGCTCTCGTAGGAACCGCGCTCGGCCGCCAGCTCCATGGACGCCTCGATGGCGTAGTAGCTGATCAGCTCCATGCTCTCGTCGGCGAAGTCGACGGCGCCCTCGGAGGCGAACGGGGTGCGCAGCTTGAACAGCGCGTCCTGGAAGCCCATGAGGCCCAGACCCACCGGACGGTGGCGCATGTTCGCGCGGCGCGCCTCGGGGATCGTGTAGAAGTTCACGTCGATGACGTTGTCGAGCATCCGCACGGCGGTGCGCACGGTGCGGCGCAGGCGCTCGGCGTCCAGCCCGTCGGGACCGGTGTGCTGGGCCAGGTTGACCGAGCCCAGGTTGCAGACGGCGACCTCGTCGGCGCTGGTGTTCAGCGTGATCTCGGTGCACAGGTTGGACGAGTGCACGACACCCGTGTGCTGCTGCGGCGAGCGCAGGTTGCACGGGTCCTTGAACGTGATCCACGGGTGGCCGGTCTCGAAGAGCATGGTGAGCATGCGGCGCCACAGGTCCACGGCCTGCATCTTCTTGAAGACCTTGATCTGCCCCGCCTCGGCCGCGGCCTCGTAGCGGGTGTAGGCCCGGGCGAACTCGGCCCCGTACTTGTCGTGCAGGTCGGGGACCTCGTCCGGCGAGAACAGCATCCAGGAGCCGCCCTCCTCCACACGCTTCATGAACAGGTCCGGAACCCAGTTCGCGGTGTTCATGTCGTGGGTGCGGCGACGCTCGTCACCGGTGTTCTTGCGGAGGTCGAGGAACTCCTCGATGTCGATGTGCCAGGTCTCCAGGTAGGCGCAGACCGCGCCCTTGCGCTTGCCGCCCTGGTTGACCGCGACGGCGGTGTCGTTGGCGATCTTCAGGAACGGGACGACGCCCTGGCTCTTGCCGTTGGTGCCGCGGATGTGCGAGCCCAGACCGCGAACCGGGGTCCAGTCGTTGCCGAGGCCGCCCGAGTACTTGGACAGCATCGCGTTGTTGCTGATGCCGTGGAAGATCGACTGGAGGTCGTCGCCGACGGTGGTGAGGAAGCAGGAGGACAGCTGCGCGCGCACCGTACCCGAGTTGAACAGGGTCGGCGTCGAGGCCATGAAGTCGAACGAGGACAGCAGCTCGTAGAACTCGATGGCGCGGGCGTCGCGGTCGTCCTCGTTCAGGGCCAGGCCCATGGCGACGCGCATGAAGAACGCCTGCGGCAGCTCGTAGCGGACCTCGTCGCTGTGCAGGAAGTAGCGGTCGTAGAGGGTCTGGATACCGAGGAAGGTGAAGTCCTCGTCCCGCTCGGGGCGCAGGGCGGCGCCCAGTCGCTCCAGGTCGAACGTGGCCAGGGCCGGGTCGAGCTGGCCGAGGTCGATGCCGCGGCCGACGTAGGCGGCCAGGTAGGCGGCGTAGCGGTCGGCCATCTCGGACTGGCTGGCGGCCTGCGGGGTACCCGCGACGAAGCTGAGCGCCTCGCTGCGGAGCTTGTCCAGCAGCAGGCGGGCGGCGACGTAGGAGTAGTCCGGGTCGACCTCGACGAAGCTGCGGGCGGCCATGACCAGGGCGAGCTCCACCTCGGCGTCCGAGATGCCGGGGTAGAACCCGCGACGCGCCTCGGTGAGGACCTTGTCCGCCGAAACACCGGTGAGCCGCGCGCAGGCCTCGGTTACGACGTGCTCGATCCGGTCGACGGCGGCGGGGGGCGCGCCCTCGTGGGTCGGCTCGGGCCGAACGGATGCGGGCACGGTCTCGACGTCAAGGGTCATACAGCGGCTCCAACCTCGGTAGAAGAGTCCCGGCGGGGAGGGACACGAGAAACACGGCCACGGCACACCGGTGGGCCGACACGCTGAGTGCGCGTGGTCACGTGACCGGTGGGTCGCGGTGGCCCGCCCTCGAAGCCCCGTCGTCGGCGCACGTTCCGGTGCGCGCTGGCGGCAGGTCCTCGGGCTCGCGGGCGCCCTCCTGACCGTCGCTCCCCGGGGGTCACTCGGGGGAGTCCAGTGTGCGACGCAGTCCGATCCCGCTCACCGCTGCGGGGCAGCCCCGGATTCACACCGGGTTCCCTCTTGCCTCACCCCTGAGGGGTGAACCACCAGCGGGAGAGATACTACATCTAGGGGATGGGACGTTGGAACACCGCAAGATGATGGCGTGTCATCGATTTTCCAGGGTCGGCGACCGTGGCTGAGGGCGCACCCGAGACGTGGTATGGGGCGCGTCGAACCATCAGCTTCACGGGGGTTTCGCACACCGATCCGGGGGTGTTCGCCACCGCGACCGGACACAGCCTAGGGGCCCCCGGGGGGTGTGACGCACCAGGCGCGTCAGAAAGCTCACGACCGCGTCGCGGGGCACGCCCGGACGCGCCCCAGAGGCCGCCGACGGGGACGGGGCCCGCCCCGCCGCACAGGGCCCGGCCCCGGGGTCAGTCGCCGTCCAACAGGCCGTCCAGGTCGTCCTCCTCCAGCCCCAGGTCCGTGCGGATGCGGAACCGGATCCGCAGGAGTTCGTCGAGCAGGTCCCGCACGTACGGGGAGGAGACGTCCAGGTACTCGCGGATCCCGGTGGTCGCCCAGCGTTCGGCGCCCCCGGGGTCGTCGTGGGCGTAGAGCACCTCCGCCACGTGCACGTGGGTGGCCAACCCGAGCGACGGCTCGCCCTCCAGGCGGTTGAGCTGCGCGTAGGCCCGTTCGGGCTCGTCCAGTTGCAGCAGCGCGCCCGCACTCAGGGCACGCGCGTCGATCACCGTGGGGCCGCCGTCGTCGATCGCCCGCTGGTAGGCCGCGCACGCGTGCTCGTACTCCTGGGCGATCTCCCACTGCTCCCCGGCGCGCACGAACAGCTCGGCGCGGGTGATCTCGCTCCCGGCGTCCACCCGGTTGGCCAGGTCCTGCAGCTGGGCGGCGACGGGGCCGTGCTCACCCGACCGGACGGCGTGGAACTCCATACGGTCCAGATCTGCCGTCGTCACGTGGGTCAACCGCATCGCCCCCATCCCCCACTCGCACTCCCGCGCGCCGATCAGGGCCTGGCGCGCTCCAGTGCCTGCCAGAACCCCTGGCGCAGTCCGTCCCGGACCTCGTCCCTCAACAGGTGGTCAATCGGCAGCGAAGAGCCCTGGAGCAGACGCGCCTCCAGATCGGAGGGCATCCGGGGTCTCCGGGCGAGGACCGCCTCGACCCACAGGACGGGCGCCTCGCGCGCGATCGACTCCGCGAAGTCGTTCCCTTCTTTGCGTGCGACATGCACCGCATCGTCAACGGTATGCGTGGCGGCGCGTGTCTGCTGGGGATATCCAGGACTGGGACCGGGTTCCTGGTGCCCCCGAGGATCGAAACGGTCATCGTGATCGGGACCAGTACGTGGCGGAGCCCCGTATCCGGGAACCGCCCCGCCGCGGCGCGCGGCGTCAGTTTCCGTACTGGTCCCATAGGTAGGGTTTGCGTCGTTCGCACCCCCGAAGCCTGGGTTGTCCGTCGGCCCGAACCGCGGGTCCACCTGGGGTGGCGGCCCGCTTCTCTGCGGCGGCGCGTGACCCTGGGGACTGTCCGCTGCGAACGAGCGCTGCGGCCCGGTGCCCCCCGCGAAGGACTGCTGGGGCCCCGTCCCGTTGGCGAACGGCTGTTGCACGTCGGCCCCGCCCGCGAAGGACTGCTGGGTTCCCGTCCCGTTGGCGAACGAACGCTGCGGTCCGGTGCCGCCCGTGAACGCCGGCTGGGAACCGGTCGCGGCATGGGTGTTGGCGCCCGGCTGGCCGGAGGCCGATCTGCTGGGCAGGCCGTATCCGTTCTGCTCCGCACCCCGCAACGGCTGGTCGCCGGGGTGGTAGGCCGCCTGACCGTTCTGCCCGCCGGATCCGTTGGCCGACGGTGTCGTGCCCGGGTAGGCGCCGTTACCGTTCAGGGGCGTCTGGGCTCCCGAGGGGAAGCCGTTGGCGTCGATCGGACCTGGCGGGGTGTCCGTGGCCGGACCGGCGAGGTGGTCACCGCGCTGTTGGGCGAGGGACCGCCGCATCGCGCGCAACTGATCCATGGCGCTGCCCTGCGGGACGGGCTGGGGCCCGGTTCCCGCGAAGATCCCGTCCAGGCCGCCGCCGGTGGTCCCGGCGGGCTCGACCCGGCTGCCCCCCGGCTGCGCCTCGACCGGCTGACGGGGGACCTCGGGAGCCGACCGGGCACGGCCGTTCGCGAACGGCGTCGTGGTCTTGGCCGCGTTCTCCTGGGAGGACCCGCCGCTGGTGAGCAGGTTGACGTGCGGGCGCAGGTGGCCGGCGCCGATCTCGATGAGATCGTCGCACTCGCGGCGCAGGGCACGGGAGATGGTCCAGTTGCCCTCGACGGAGATGTGCACGACCGTGACGCGGACACCCAGGTCCTGCACGTCCGCGACGACGGACGCCATGTCCTCGTCACCGCTGACCAGGACGGCGTCGCACAGCACACCGGTGCGGGCCAGGGTGGTGAGATCGCGCTGGACGTAGCTCTCCACCCCCTCGCGGCGGCCGGGCCGGATGCGGGCCGCGCGGAACTTGATGCCGGGGATGTCGGCGATGCCGTCCTGCTCCTGGGTGCGCCGGTCGTCGGCGACGGCCTCGTACCAGTAGCAGCGCAGGAGCGGCAGACCGGTGCGGTCCCGCGCGACCTCGTTGAGGAACTGGACGAGACCCGAGTAGTCCCAGGAGACGGAGTCCCGGTTGCGGGTTCCGTGTACGGCCATCGCGCCGTCCGCGAGAAGGTATCCCGCGTCGACGAACAACGCGCAGCGGTCCACGCGACACCGCCCCCTTCCCTGTTGATTCTGGGGCCATACCCATGACCGGGCCACAGCCTAGCCAAGTCTGTCTCGTTTTGCGTGCCGGCCGCGAACACCCACGGTTACGGTCACGCTACGCATGGGCGGGGATCCGGGCCGCCCCGGGCTTTGCGCACTCCACACAGCGTGACCGCGACGTCATACCGGGTCGGGGTTCAGGTCCGCATGGGCGCGGTCAGAACGACCGCACCGACCATCACGGCGTCCTGGCTGGAGCGGATTCGGACATCCGATTCCCGCCCCAGTACTGCGTCGAATCGAACGACGTCCGTCCCGAACGCCGCGGGGTCCCCGACCGCCCCGCGCGCGGAGCTGGCGAAGGCGTTGTCCGCTCCCGCGTGCGCGCCGTACGGCGCGAGGACCGTTCCGTCCACCGCCACCGAGTCCCCGGTCAACCCCATGTCCCCCTCCCAGGCGACGACGTCCACGGTGGAGGCCACCGCCGCGGGCAGCAGCCCGGACACCGGGAAGCCCGACTCACCGCCCTGGAAGACGACGTCGGTGTGGTCCAGGACCATCGCCTGGTTGTAGGAACCGACACCGGGGTCCGCCATCACCACGACCAGGCTCCACCCCGCGTGGACGCCGCGCCCCTGGACCATGGGGACGTCGGCGACCCACCACTCGCCGCCGCCCTGGGCGCGCACGATGTCGGTGACGTCGGCGAAGGCCTGGTAGGCGGGGTATCCGGGCAGGTCGGCGAAGCGGGTCTCGTCCGCCGTGACGGTCCGGTACACGTCCGACCCGGGACCCTTGATCCGTGCGGTCGGCGA
Source organism: Nocardiopsis sp. KDC1DS13DA1 (assembly GCF_055632325.1). Lineage (NCBI taxonomy): Bacteria > Bacillati > Actinomycetota > Actinomycetes > Streptosporangiales > Nocardiopsidaceae > Nocardiopsis > Nocardiopsis sp. KDC1DS13DA1. Next base: position 124,747 of record NZ_JBVMUY010000027.1, on the reverse strand, counting down.
CTGCGGCTGCCCGGCCGCGGAGAAGTACAGACCGGCCCAGCGCACGTTCCCGCCCTCGGGGAGGTCCCAGGTCGCGGAGCTGGAGGAGGTGGTGCCGGGGTTCCGGTCCCGGTCGAGCGGACCCATCTCCCAGTGGTCGTTGTCGAGCAGGGACCCCTCCCGGGCCCGGGCCCGGGCGCAGGGCCCGTCCCCGGCGTCCCCGGCGGTCCCCTCACCCGTGCGCGGCGTGGGTTCCGGACTCTCCGCACCCCCGGGACGGTCCGAAGCCTCCGCGGTGCCCGCCCCCCGGACGGCCTCGGTCGCCCCGGGGGGCGCGGGGGGCGCGGACGCACCCGGGGTGACCGGGACGCCGGTACCGGCGTCTGCGGCTGTCGGGCCGCCGACCCCCGCGCCCCCCGGAGGAGGATCACTCTCGGTCACACCAGGGGCCCCAGAGCGCTCATCGTGCCCTTCGTCTTCATCATCCCCAACAACGTCAGTGTCCCCAGACGGCAACTCCAGTCCCAGACCGGGTGAAACGTCACTCGGGGCACGGCGTGTGTCGGCCTCGGGTGAGGGGGCGGGGAGCTCCGGAGCGCTCCCGTCCGGGCCTTCGCCGGAGTGGCCGCCCGGGTGCCCGTGGTCGTCGTCGTGCCCGTGCCCATGCCCGTGCCCGTGGTCGTGCGGATGCACGGGCCAGGGCCACGGCCAGGGGATCTCCGGGGCTGCGGGGAGCTCCGGTTCGACACACGTCATCAGGGCGTTGCCGACGGCCTCCGTCCGGACCCGACCGGCCGTCGCGTAGCGCGCGGCCACCCCGTCGGTGCTCACTCCCCGCTCTCCCGTCGCCGTGACGGACACGTCGCCGGTCGACAGGCTCACCGTGGCGGGGACCCCGGTGTCGGCGTCCCCGGCGACGCGGACGTCGAAGAACTGCGTGCTGTCCTGTCCGGCCTCCAGACCCGGGTGTACGCAGCGGCCGCCGTTGCTGCCCGACGAGCAGCTCCAGTCCCCGTGCCCGGTCGCTCCGGGGACGGCGTTGCCCGCACCGCCGGAGGAGACCATCTCGACCCCGGGCGGCAGCGTGATGAGCGCGACCACCTCGTCCACGGTGGCCGCTCCGATGTTGCGCACGTCCATGACCATGATCCCGTCGCTGTCGGGCACCAGGGCTCCGACCGGGTCGATGCCCGCCGCGAACCGGGGCTCCGGCGCCTCCGCCCCGGGGACCTCGGCCTCCGGAACGTCGGCGGGCGGCACGACCTCGGGGACGGGATCCGGCTCGGGCTCCTGGGCCGGGGACGGGGCGGCGACCGGGGCGGCGGGCGGCGGGAGCACCGGCGGCGGTTCGGCGGGCGGGGGGTCGGCGGGCGGGGGGTCGTCCTGGGGGGCGGGTTGGGCCGGAGGCGCCGCGGTCGGCGGATCGGGCAGGGGTTCCTGCCCGCCGACGAGCGCGAAGGCGACCGCGACGGCGACCCCGGCCGCGGCCGTGGCGCCGACTGTCGCCTGCTGCTGACCGCGCGACATCTTGCCCCACCAGGCGCCGGTGACGGCGCCGCCCGGGACGGAGGCGAGGTAGCCCGCCGCTCCGGCCCCGGCCACCAGGGGCAGGATGGTCCCGCGCAGTCCGATGTTGACGTCCATCAGCTCCGCGTACACCTCGCGGCAGTCGGCGCACTCGTCCAGGTGCGCGCCGACCCTGGCCGTGTCGCGCTTGGCCAGACCGCCCCGGACGTAGGCACCGAGCAGACCGAGGGCGGGGCGGCACGGCTCGGCGGCGCCCCCGCCCGCCAGGTGCATCTGGAGGTAGGCCTGCCGCAGGCCCTCCCTGGCACGGTAGGCGAGGGCGGCGACGCCGTTCGCGTTCATGCCGAGGATGGGGGCGGCCTCCGAGGGTTTGACCCCCTCGATCTCGGTGTGCCACAGCACCGCCTGCCAGCGTTCCGGGAGGGAGAGGAAGGCACGGGCGATGAGGGAGCGTTCGAGTCCCGCCAGGGCGGGGTCGACGAAGGGCTGCCCGGGGTCGAGGCTCTCCATGTCGTCCGTGACCACCTGGCGCTTCTCACCGCGCCCGCGGTCGTAGGCGGCGTTGCGGACGGCGGTCAGCAGATACGGACGGAAGGAGTCCGTGGGGCCCTGACCTCGCTGGATGACACTGAGCACGCGGGTGAAGGCCTCCGCGACGGCGTCCTCGGCCTCGGCCTCACCCCGCAGGAGTTGGCGCGCGAGACCACGCGCGGCGACCGCGTGGCGTTCGTAGAGCACGCCGTAGGCCGCGGTGTCGCCACCTCGTACGCGCCTGATGAATTCTTCGTCACCAGTGAGTACCTCTGTGTGATGGCCGTCGGCGTCGGTCACCCGGCGTCCTTTCTCGACATCCCCTGCCAGCTGGGAGAAACGCCGGATCGGCGTCGAACTTACAAGGTCCCCGAAAAAAATATCCCCAATCGGCGTCATGGACGCCACCGTTCTCCGTAATCCGAGACAGAGGCGAGCGGAAGGGGCCCACCGCGGGGGCGCGGACCCCGACCGCGCGCCGAGGGTCCGGACGACCGGAGGGAGCGGTGCCATGGGTGACAACGAGCGGGGAACCGGAGCGTGCGACCACGGGGCCCGAACCCGGGAACTCCGTGCCCTGTGGGGGCGGCGGAGCCGGGAGGCGGTGTGGGACCGGGCCGAGGACTGGTGGACACCCGCGGTGGACGCGGTCTGCGCGGCCTTCGCGACCGGCTCCGACCTGACCGACGCCTCGGGCCGTCTGGGGGCGGCGCGGGCACGTGCGGGGATCGGGGTCGGTCAGAGCCTGGCGGACCTGGCCGCGTTCACGGAGGCCGTCGGGTGGGGCGACCCCCCGCTGGGGTTGGTGCGCGCCATGGCCGAGGGATGGGCCGAAGGGGGGAGGGGGGCCGACACCTGCCAGGACGCGTTGACCGGCCTGGCGACCCGGTCCTATCTGCGCACACGGCTGGGGGAGCTGTACCCGGTCAGTGACGACGGAGCGCCCGCCGCGAAACACCGGCTGGTCGTGGTGACGCTCGACCCGACGATCGATCCGTGGCGGCGCACGGCGCGGCTGATCGTGCTCGGTTACGAGCTGCGCCGCTTCTTCGACCGCGGCGAGTCGGTGTGCCTGCTCAGCCGGGGCCGGATCGCTGTGGTCGCGCAGGAGGCGGAGGACCTGGACGGACGGCTCGGCGAACTGCGCGGGGGATCGGGCTGGGAGCACGGCGCCGGTGTGTGGGCGGTGCCGCTGCCGCCCACCCTCAGGGAGGCACTGGCCCTGATCAACGGTCTGGGGAGGTCGGACGGATGACCGCATGACGCCGCCCGGTGCCGCGCGGTCCGCCATGAGGGGGGCGGGACCCGGCACGGGGCGGTCGGCCGACCCCCCGCCCCGTTGAGGGGAGGGGCGCTGGAGGGTCGGTCAGCCGGAACGGTTCCCGGGTCCTCTGGCCCTCGGTGGAGGGCGACCCGCGGAACCGGCCGGTGAGGGGAGCGCCGCCACGCGGCGCCCCGGGAGGCGCGTCCGCAAGGGGAGGCGGGCGCGCCTGCCCCTGTGTCACCCGACCACGGGATCAACCGAGGACGGCCCGCTCCCGGTCACCGTGCGGACGGTGCGGGCATCACCCCCGAACGGCGGTGACCAGCCAACCGTGGTCGCGGACCCGCAGTTCGCCGCCGTCCTGGAGCCCCGCCAGCCCCTCCTCCAGACCCTGCACGGCCGCCCGGCGCGTGTCGTCGTCGAGCCGTTCCAGGCAGGACCTGACCATGCCCTGACCGCTGATGAACGAGGCGGCCTCGGCCGGGTCCGCTCCCAGCTTCGCGACCCCGTCGACGCGCTCCACCCGGACGTCCCGGAACCCGGACTCGCCCAGCACCCCGAGCACGACGTCCGGGTCCGCGAACGACATCATGCGCCGGGTGGTGGGCGAGGGCTCGGTCATGTACCGGCGCACCGCCGCCGTCGCCCGGACGTAGTCCCCGTCGGGGTCACCGGGCGCCGGGGCGAGGAAGGCCAGCCGCCCGCCCCCGCGCAGACCCGCGGCGATGTTGGTGAGGGCGGCGACGGGATCGTCGAAGAACATCACGCCGCCGCGGCTGACGACGGCGTCGTAGCCGCCCTCGGGGAACGCGTGGACCTGCGCGTCCGCCTCGACGAAGGACACGTTGGCCAGGTCCCGCGACCTCCGCCTGGCGACAGCGACCATCGGTGTCGAGATGTCGACGCCGGTGGCCGTCCCCTTCGCTGCCCTGAGCCCGGCCGCGCGGGTCAACTGCCCGGTCCCGCTGCCGACGTCGAGGACCCGCGACGCCGCCTCCACCTCCGCCGCGTCCAGGATGCCGGTGTTGTAGGCCTCCAGGAGGCCGTCGTAGCGGTCGGGGTGCTCTGCCCAGTGGGTACCCACCCAGCCGTTCCAGGCGTCGTACTGCTCCTTGTTGGCGACCTCGGTCATGGTTCCTCCAGGGAGTTTCACTAGAGCCAGACACTAGTGACTGCATCTAGTTATAGGCTGCTGCCATGAACCACGTCAAGACCGGCGGGAAACGGGCGGAGAAGGCGCGCCAGACCCGTATGCGCATGCTGGGGGCCGCCGAGGAGCTGTTCGTCGAGAGGGGGTTCGGAGCCACGCCCATGCAGGCGATCGCCGATCGCGCGGGGGTGGCCGTGCAGACCCTCTTCTACACGTTCGGCACGAAGAAGGCCCTGCTCAAACAGGTCGTGGACACGTCCATCGCCGGGGACGACGAACCCGTGCCCACCCTGGAACGCGACTGGTTCCTGTCGGCCCGGGACCAGGACGGGGCGGAGGACGCGCTGCGTGCCTACGTCCCGGGCGTGGGCCGGATCCTGGCCCGTGTCGCGGGTGTCACCGAGATGCTGCGGGTCGCGTCGGCGACCGATCCGGCGGTGCGCGAGATCTGGGCGGAGGACTCCGCCGAGGACCCCCGCCACGTCGTCCAGGCCGCCTTCGCACGGGCGCTGGTCGACAAGCCGGGGGCCGCCACCGGTCTGGACGCCGCGAAGGTCGCCGACGAGCTGTTCGGTGTGCTCAGCCCCGAGCTGTACCTGCTCCTCGTCCGGGACCGCGGCTGGCCGCACGAGGAGTGGGAGGCCTGGGCGCTGGACGTCCTGCGCGCCCGGCTCTGCTCGGCCCGGGCCGAGCCGGGCTGACCGGCGGCCACCGAGGGCGCCAGCGCATCGGACCAGGCGGCACCGGCTACCCCGCCGCCGCCAGGCCGAGGAGCGGCAGGCACGGCTCCAGCCCCGTCACGGTGACCGGAACCGTGCGGTGCCTCTCCCAGTCCTCCCTGGTCAGCCTGTACCCGTGTTCGACCACGGCCTGACCGCGCACCGCCGTCCGTGAGGTGCCGTTCGGCCGGTACCCGAGTCTGCGCGACACCCGCTCCGAGGCCGCGTTCCCCTCCAGCACCGACGTCTCCGCCGCCAGCGCGCCCAGCTCCGCGAACGCCAGGTGCAGCACGGCCGCGCGCATCTCGGTCCCGAACCCCCGCCCCTGGTGGGTGAGCCCCAGCCAGGAGCCGGTGCTCACCTGGCGGGTGACCGCGAAGTCCCGTGCCCCGATGTCCTGGATCCCGAGCACGGTGCCCTCATGGACCACGACGAGGTTCAGGCTCCACCTCTGCGGCCCCATCTCGGCCATCTGCGCCAGGTTGTACTGCACGGTGCGGAGCGCGACCTCGGCGGGCGTCCCGTCGGTCCACGGCTCGGTGAACGGCATCGTGTCCGGCGCGTGGATCCCGCCCGCCGCGGTCTGCGCCAACGCGCCGAGATCCTCCGTGTCGGGCAGCCGGAGTTCGAGGCGAGGAGTGGTCAGGCGCAGTCCCATCGCTGGGAAGTAGGTGCTCAGCATGCACCGATTCTCCGTCCCGCGCGCCCCACGCACCACCTGGTTTTCGTGCCCTCGGCCGAACCGGACCGGTCACCGCGCGAAAGCGCCCTCAGTCCGTCCCCCGCAGCTCGGTCAGCATCTCCCGCAGTGCCTCGGCGGCGTCCTCCGGAGCGGCCTCGCGCACCGTCCATCCACGCATCCGGGAGAGGCGGGCCACGTGCGCGCGGGCCGGATCGGTGAGCAGGTAGCCGCACGGGGCGTCGGGCCAGTCGGCGACCGTCGGCAGGTGCTCGGACCGGTACGCGGGCGGCTCGTCCGGCCGGTCGCTCGCCCCTTTCCCGTCACCCGCCGCGCCCTCCGGGCTCTGGGCCCGCTCCAGTTCCGCGCGGGTGGGGCTGCCCGGTTGCGGCAGGAGCGCGTCCACCAGGACGTACCCGAACACCGGCCGGTGCGCGGCCCGCTGCGCCGCGCCGACCGCGCCGACGAGCGGACCCGCGTCTCCCTCGCCGACCAGCGCGACCGGGCCCGCCGCACCCACCAGGCGGTTGACCTCCATGCTGACGCGCGCCACGTAGCGGGCCGCGTGCGGAGGGGTCTCGTCCCCTCCCGCCTCCGGCTGGACGGGTGTGACACCCCGGACGGCCAGCCCGTCCGCGAGCCCGGGGAGGCGCGAGGGACGTCCGAGGGGCGGGGGGAGGAGGACGGCGATCACGCGGTGCCGCCGTCGCGCGTCTCGTCGCGCACCCACGCCAGGTAGGCCGCGTTGCCCCCGGTGACCGGGACGGCGACGACCTCGGGGACGTCGTAGGGGTGGGCCTCGACCACGTGCGCGGTGAGATCGTCCACCCGGTCGGCGGAGGTCTTGGCGACCACCACCCACTCCTCGTCGGACTGGACCCCGCCCTCCCAGCGGTAGAAGCTGGTGATCGGCCCGCCGACCTGCGCGCACGCGGCGAGGCGGTGCTCGATCAGCGACCGCGCCACCCGTTCCGCACCCTCCCGGCTGTCGACGGTGGTCTCCACCCGGACGGTGTCCTCGGGTCCTGGCACGGTCACCCCTCCTCACCTGGACGGCGTCGTCCGCGCCGCGCCGCCCGGTGTTCTAGGCTCACTGGTCATGAGCGAACGTGATGAACTCCTGCGTCAGATCAACGATAAGGCGGTCGTCCGCGGGAAGGTGACCCTGTCCTCCGGGATGGAGGCCGACTACTACGTGGACCTGCGCCGGGTGACCCTGGACGGGGAGGCCGCGCCGCTGGTCGGCTCGGTCATGCTGGACAACGTCGCGGACCTGGAGTTCGACGCCGTGGGCGGACTGACCCTGGGCGCCGACCCGGTGGCCGCCGCGATGCTGCACGCCGCGCACGCGCGCGGCCGCAGGCTGGACGCCTTCGTGGTGCGCAAGGCGGGCAAGGCGCACGGCCTCCAGCGCCGGATCGAGGGCCCCGACGTGAGGGGGCGGCGCGTCCTGGCCCTGGAGGACACCTCGACCACGGGCAACTCGGTGCTGACCGCCGTGGAGGCGCTCCGGGAGGCCGGGGCCGAGGTCGTGGCGGTCGCGCTGATCATGGACCGCGGTGCGCGCGAGCGCGTGACCGAGGAGGGGCTGGAGTACCGGGCGGTGTTCGAGGCCGCCGACCTCGACCTCTGAGTGTCGGCACCGGCTCCGCCGGCCCGGCCACCGGGTCGGCGCACCGGGCGCGGCCCCGCCTGCGGCGCGGGGCGTTCCCGGCACCCGGGACGACGGCCCCGCCGTCGGCACCGGTCGGCGCCCGTGTGCGGCTAGCCGTCGATGGTGAAGGTGTAGTCCGCGCTGCGGTCCGAGATGTCGCGCTGGTTGCCGTTGACGAAGACCTCGACCGACGCCGGGTCCTCGATGGTGACCTCCAGGCCCTCCTCGGGTGCCTCGGCGTAGGTGATGGAGCTGCCCTGCCTGATCACCTGGTCGTGCAGGACGTCCCCACCGGGTACCCGGACGAAGACGTTGCTGGACTCACCGATGACGCGAACGTAGAGCACGCCCATGTTCTCCGGCTCCTCCACCTCGGAGGAGGCCCCTGACGCGTTGGCGCTGACGCTGGTGCCGTCGCTCGGCAGCGACCGGTAGAGGAAATAGCCCCCGAGGGCCACCAGAGCGACCAGGAGCAGGACGGCTCCGACGATGGCCATCACCTGGCCAACGCCGCGCGGATCATTCCTGTGCCTTCCCACGGCGTTGAATGTAGCGTGTATCACGGCAAAAAGCGACAGCAGATGCCCGAATACCTCACGTGATCACCAATCCGGCCACTCACGTACGCATCGCGCACGATCCGAGGGCCGCACCGGCAACGGCTTCCGAGCGCCAAGCCCACGAACTGCACATACGCGTGCGCTCTGGGTCAATTTGGTCTAGACCTGTTGAACGGCTCCGCACATTCGAGATACTGGTTTCACACCTGGTGGACACTCCCGGACGCGGCCCTCCTCTTGGACCACCCCCCGGCGGCCGGCCTCCACCGGGGCAACGCACGTGGGGTGCCGTCGGGCGAAGGACCGGCGGCCGCTCGCTCAAGGCCGACTCCAGGGAGAGTAAGCATGCCCATCGCCAGCCCCGAGGTCTACACCGAGATGCTGAGCCGCGCGAAGTCCCAGGGCTTCGCCTACCCGGCGATCAACGTGACCTCGAGCCAGACGCTCCACGCCGCCCTCCGCGGCTTCGCGGAGGCGGAGACCGACGGCATCGTCCAGATCTCCACCGGCGGCGCCGAGTTCCTCTCCGGGGCCTCGATCAAGGACATGGTCACGGGCTCCGTCGCCTTCGCCGAGTTCGCGCGCGTGGTCGCCGACAAGTACCCCGTGAACGTCGCCCTCCACACCGACCACTGCCCCAAGAACAAGCTCGACGGCTTCGTCCGTCCGCTCCTGGAGATCTCCAAGGAGCGCGTCGCCCGCGGCCAGGAGCCGCTGTTCCAGTCCCACATGTGGGACGGCTCGGCCGTCGACCTCGCGGAGAACCTCCAGATCGCCGAGGAGCTGCTCGCCTCCTCCAAGGCCGCCAACACGATCCTGGAGATCGAGGTCGGCGTCGTCGGCGGTGAGGAGGACGGCATCGTCGGCGAGATCAACGAGAAGCTCTACACCACCCCCGAGGACGCCCTGCGTACCGCCGAGGCCCTGGGCCTGGGTGAGAAGGGCTACTACATGACCGCCCTGACCTTCGGGAACGTGCACGGCTCCTACAAGCCGGGCTTCGTCAAGCTGCGCCCGGAGGTCCTCAAGGAGGCCCAGGACGCCGTGGGCCAGAAGTACGGCAAGGCCAAGCCGTTCGACTTCGTGTTCCACGGCGGGTCCGGCTCGACCCTCGAGGAGATCCACGAGGCCATCGAGTACGGCGTGGTGAAGATGAACATCGACACCGACACGCAGTACGCCTTCACCCGCCCCGTGGTCGACCACATGATGCGCAACTACGACGGTGTGCTCAAGATCGACGGTGAGATCGGCAGCAAGAAGGCCTACGACCCGCGCGCCTACGGCAAGGCCGCCGAGGTCGGCATGGCCGCGCGCGTCGTGGAGGCGGCCCAGCAGCTGAAGTCCGCCGGCAACAAGATGAGGTAGGACCGACCGGCGAGGGGACCCGTGGGCGCGCCCGCGGGTCCCCTCTCTGTTGTCGTCGCCGCGGGACCGGTGCCCGGACCGGACCGCGCACGGGGGCACCCGGGCACCCGCATCTTCACGTTCTCCACAGGTTTTCCACAACCCCGAACTCGAATTCACGACACGTCGGGACCGCATTAACCAACAAACCATGACCAATCGCCCACCAGAAACAAGGTTGTCCACACCCCTGTTTCAGCGATGCGTACCCGGGAATTCTTCTCAACGCCCCTCCCCCTCGGCAGAGAATGAGGAAAATTGAAGACCAGGAACAGCATCGCGCGCACGGTGGCGGTCGGCGTACTGGCGGCGGGCGCAGCGCTCGTCGGAACCTCCACGGCGGTGTCGGCCGGGACCGACGACACCGTGGCCGACCGTGCGGTCGCCGCGTGCGGCCTTGGAGCCCAGACCCCCAACCAATACAGCAACATCATCTCAGGGACAGGTTCCCGCACCGAGTGCGGTGGGGCAGTGACCCTCACCGTCGAGGTCCGCAAGCACCGTCGAGCGTGGCCCGACCTGGCCGTGGCCGAAACCACTCGGAGTGATTTCTCATCCGGCAACCTCACGGCACGCGGAAACTGTGAGGGCCACGGAACGTACTTCACCGAAACCCGGAGTTCGACCGGCAACAAACTGTCCTCCGGACGCGTTAATCGGTGCTGAACAATCCGACCTGAAAGGTCCATCCGAAATCCCCCGCCGACCAGTACGTGAGTTCGATGAGTGGAAACGGACGAGCCCATGCGCGTCACCGCTGAGGACCTGGAATTCGGGTACCGGCGCGGGAGGAGGGTCCTGGACGGGCTCTCCTGGACCATCGAGCCCGGTGTCACCGGACTCCTCGGGCCCAACGGGTCGGGAAAGACCACCCTGTTGTCGCTCCTGGTGACGCTGCTCCCGGTCAGAGGCGGACGGTTGCTCGTCGGTGAGCACGACCTGTCCACCGCGGCCGGGCGGTCGGGTGCGCGGAGGGTGCTGGGGTTCGTGCCCCAGCGCTTCTCCCTCGCAGGCGAACTCACCGTGGCGGACACCGTCGCCTACGCCGCCTGGGCGCACGGTCTGGGGCGGCGGGACTGCGGGGCGGCGGCGCAGCGGGCCCTCGACCTGGTCAATCTCGCCGACCTCGCCCGCCACCGGACCCGCGCCCTGTCCGGTGGCCAGCGGCAACGGGTCGGCATCGCCGCCGCTCTCGCGCACGACCCCCGCGTCCTGGTCCTGGACGAGCCCACGGCGGGGCTCGATCCCGGGCAGCGGCTGCGCCTACGTGAGGTCGTCGCGCGGCTCGGCCGGGACCGGACCGTCCTGGTCTCCACGCACCTCATCGAGGACGTCGCCCACCTGTGCTCGCGCATCGGCGTCCTGGTGGGAGGCCGGATCGAGTTCCACGGGACCTTCCCCCAGTTGGAGGCGATGATCGAGGACACCTCCACCGGGAGCGCCCACGGCTCCGGATTCGAGCGGGCCTACGACCGGCTGATCGCACGGATCGGGGAACGCGCATGACGCCCACCCTCACCCGCGCCCGGGCCTCGGTCCTGTTCTGGCCGCTGCCACCGGTGTTCGCGCTGGTTCCGGCGGCCCTCATCCTCGCCCTGACCCTGGCCGACACCTGGGACGCACTGTCCTGGCGGGCGCTCGACTGGGTGTACCTGTCCGCCGAGGTGGGTGCACGGGCCCGACTACCCGTCGTGGTGGCGGCGGGCGCCGCCGCCCTGGTGGCCGTCCGGTTCACCCGGCCCGGCCTGGTGTTCGCCCAGCGCTGGCAGCCGCGCGTGGAGCGGGAGGTCCCGTGGCGGCACTGCGTGGTGGTGACGGGCTGGTGCCTGGCCGCCTACCTGGTGGGGCTGCTCCCCCTCACTCTCGCCGTCGCCGCGCAGGGGGCGGGGTCGCTGGATCCGACCGCTGTCGCGGGCGCCTTGGTGGGCTTCACCGCCCTCACCCTGTTCGGCTACATGTGCGGTGCCGCCCTGCACGTGCCGCTCGCCGTCCCCGTCGCGGTCGGATCGGTGTTCCTCCTGGCCAGCCTGCCCCTGGTGGCGGACGCCTGGAGCGCGCTCTCCCTCCAACTGCCAGTCTCCCCCACCCTCGGCACCCGGGAGGGTTCAGCCGTGGGCCCCTACCGACTCGGGTTCTTCCTTCTGCTGACCGTGGCGCTCGCGTGGACGACGGCTGCGCTGCTGCGCACCCCGCGGCGGCTCTCGGCCGGGTACGCGCTGGCCGTCGCCGCCGTGGCCGTGGCCGTGCTCCTGCCCCACCTGCGGCCGTTCCCGCTCCTGGCGTACGCCGAGGACGGCACCGAGATCTGCACGGAGCGTGCGAGTGTCCGGTACTGCGTACATCACGGACACATCGCGGAACTCGACACGATCGCCGACCTCGCGGCGCCCGTCTTCGCCGGGTACGGCCTCGCGGACGCGGCACCCGACGAGGTCCGCGACCTCAGCCTCGCCGGAAGCGACGGCGAGGTGCTGCGGAAGAGTCAGCGAGGTGCACTCTGGTTGCGCGTGTACCCGGGATGGAAGCCGCAGCAGGAGGTACCCGCGGCAGCGGCGGAATGGCTGGTACCCGACGTGTTCCGCTGCGGATCCGGCGGCGTGTCGAGCCTGGAGGAGGACGCACCGCCCGAGGCGCGCCGGGCCGCCGTGGTGGAGGGCCTTCGGGCCTGGCTGGTCAGCCGTGCCCACGGCGACGGCCCGGTCGACGACGGGGTGTTCGCCGGGGCCGCCTCCGACCAGGTCCGGGAGTGGATCCGACGCGACCGCGAACGCCTGTCCGCGTGTGACGTGGCCCCGGAGGACCTGCCGTGGCGAACGTGATCACACGCCCCTGCCTCCTGCCGATGGCCGGAGCCGCTCTCGCCGCCCTGGCCGCCGCGGTACTCGGCCTGGCGGCGTCGGGCGTCGTGGTGCCGGTGGCGGTGGTCGGCTGGCCGCACGAGGAGCAGCGGATCCCCCTCGCCGAGCTGTTGTGCCTGTGCGCCGCTTCGGCGGGGGCGTGGTGGAACCGGCCCCGGCTGTGGGTCTGGGAGCGGCTGGGCGGTGCCCGCACCCGACTGCGTGCGGCGGCGGTGGCCGCGGCGGGTGTGGCGCTCCCCGTCCTCGCGGCCCTGGCCGTCCTGCCCACGGGGGCGGTCGGGCACCGGGCACTGATGGTCACGAACGTCCTGTTCGCGGCCTCCGCCGTGTATCTGCTGTCCCCCTTCCTCGGGGCGGTGTTCGCGGGGGCCGCCGTCCTGGCGGGCGTGTTCGCCGGGGCCGCCGCCTGCAACCTCGTCCCCGGGCTGAACCAAGTGGTCCCGTACGCGTACGCGGGCGGAGACGGGTGGGTCGCCCCGGACCTCCTGCCGCCGGGCACGGTGCCCGTCCTGGCCGTCGCGGCGGCTCTGGCGGCGGTGGCCGCCCACGCCGCGACGCGGGGCACCACCGCCCGCGTGCACCTGGGAGCGGAGGCCGAGCGGTGAAGCCCGGGCCGCCCCCGCCCGGTGGCAGGATGGGCCCATGAACCTGCACCAGAACCTGTTGGGCGAACCGCCCGCCACCCGCCTGCCCGACGACACCGACGCCCGCGAGGCTCTGGCCGCCGCCGACGACCCGACACCGGTCGCGGGCCGGTTCCCGTCCTACTCGGCCGCCTGGGCCCTCCTCGCCGAGAACGCCCTCGCCCAGGGCCAGCCGGTGACCGCCTACGCCTACGCGCGGACGGGCTACCACCGGGGCCTGGACCAGCTGCGCCGCGCGGGTTGGAAGGGCCACGGACCGATTCCCTGGGACCACGAGCCGAACCGCGGCTTCCTGCGCGCCCTGCACGCGCTCGCCACGGCCGCCGGGGAGATCGGTGAGTCCGAGGAGGCCGAGCGCTGCTCGACGTTCCTGCGCGAGTCCAGCGCCGAGGCCGCCGACGCGCTCGGCGCCTGAGGCCTCGCGTCCACAGGGTGTGGACGGTTCCCCGAACGCGCCGTCCACACCCTGTGGACATCACCGCCCGAGTCCGGAACCACTGGTCGTGTACCCTCAATACGCAACGGCCCCTGTCGCTGCCTTGCGCCAGGGGTTCATCCATGTCCGGGGTGGGAAAGCCTCGGTCAGGCGTCGAGCGAAGAGGTTGAGACAATGCCGGCGATCACGCTCGTGGGAGCCCAGTGGGGCGACGAGGGCAAGGGCAAGGCGACCGACCTTGTCGGCGACCGCGTGGACTACGTGGTGCGCTACCAGGGTGGCAACAACGCCGGTCACACGGTGGTCATCGGCGACCAGAAGTACGCCCTGCACCTCCTGCCGTCCGGCATCCTCTCCCCGAACGTGGTGCCCGTCATCGCCAACGGCGTCGTCGTCGACCCGGGCGTCCTCCTGGAGGAGCTCGAGGGGCTCAACCAGCGCGGCGTGGACACCTCCCGGCTGCTCATCTCCGCCAACGCGCACCTGATCATGCCCTACCACCGGGCCCTCGACAAGGTCAGCGAGCGCTTCCTCGGCAAGGCCCGGATCGGCACCACCGGCCGCGGCATCGGCCCGACCTACGCCGACAAGGTCTCCCGCCAGGGCGTGCGCGTGCAGGACATGTTCGACCCCAAGATCCTGCGCAAGAAGATCGAACTGTCCCTCAACGACAAGAACCAGCTCCTCACCAAGGTGTTCAACCGGCGCGGCCTCGAGGTCGAGCCGATCGTCGAGGAGTACCTGGGCTACGCCGAGCGCCTGCGCCCGTTCGTCGCCGACACCTCGCTGATCCTCAACCGGGCGCTGGACGAGGGCAAGACGGTCTACCTGGAGGGGTCCCAGGGCACGCTCCTGGACATCGACCACGGCACCTACCCGTTCGTGACCTCGTCCTCCCCCACCGCGGGCGGCGCGGCCGCGGGTGCGGGCATCGGCCCGACCCGCATCACCAAGGTGGTCGGCATCCTCAAGGCCTACACCACCCGCGTCGGCTCCGGCCCCTTCCCCACCGAGCTCCACGACGAGCAGGGCCAGTGGCTGCGCACCCAGGGCGGCGAGTACGGCGTCACCACCGGCCGCGACCGGCGCTGCGGCTGGTTCGACGCGCCGATCGCCCGCTACGCCACCCGGATCAACGGCGTCACGGACTTCTTCCTCACCAAGCTGGACGTCCTCACCGGCCTCGACCGCATCCCGGTCTGCGTCGCCTACGACGTCGACGGCGTGCGCCACGACGAGATCCCGATGACCCAGACCGACTTCCACCACGCCACCCCGGTGTACGAGTACCTCGACGGCTGGACCGAGGACATCACGGGGGCCCGCAGTTTCGAGGATCTGCCCAAGAACGCCCAGCGGTACGTGCGTACCCTTGAGGAGATGGCCGGAGCGCCCGTCTCCGCCATCGGTGTCGGCCCGGGCCGCGACGAGACGCTGGAACTGCGCTCCCTCGTCTGATCCGGCACCGCACCGTCAGTCCGCCTTCAACCCGAAGAGGCCCCAGTAGTGAAAGCCCTCGTTCTCGGCGGCGGAGGCCGCGAGCACGCACTCGTCCGCGCTCTGTCCCTTGACCCGGGTGTCACCAGTATCCACTGCGCGCCGGGCAACCCCGGTATCTCGGACCTGGCCGAGAACCACGTGATCAACGTGACCGACGGCCTGGCCGTGACCGAGCTGGCCGCGCGCATCCGCGCCGAGCTGGTCGTCATCGGCCCCGAGGCGCCGCTGGTGGCCGGGGTGGCGGACGCACTGCGCGACCGCGGGATCCCGGTGTTCGGCCCCGACCAGGAGGCCGCGCGGCTGGAGGGCTCCAAGGCGTTCGCCAAGGAGGTCATGGAGGCCGCCGGCGTGCCGACCGCGCGGGCCCGGGTGTGCCGGAACGCGAGCCAGGTCTCGGAGGCCCTCGACGAGTTCGGGGCCCCCTACGTCGTCAAGAACGACGGCCTGGCCGCGGGCAAGGGTGTCGTCGTCACCGAGGACCGCGCCGCCGCCGAGCAGCACGCGCGCGAGTGCGGCCGCGTGGTCATCGAGGAGTTCCTCGACGGCCCCGAGGTGTCGCTGTTCGTGCTCAGCGACGGCGCCCACGCGCTCCCGCTGCTGCCCGCCCAGGACTTCAAGCGCGCCTACGACGGCGACCAGGGACCCAACACCGGCGGGATGGGCGCCTACGCGCCGCTGCCCTGGGCGCCGACGGGGCTGGTGGACGAGGTCATGGAGTCGGTCGTCCGGCCGACCCTCATGGAGATGAACCGGCGCGGAACGCGCTACCAGGGCCTGCTGTACGTGGGCCTGGCCCTCACCTCGCGCGGTCCGCGCGTGGTGGAGTTCAACGCGCGCTTCGGCGACCCGGAGACCCAGGTCGTGCTGGACCGCCTGGCGACGCCGATCGGCGCGGTCCTCCAGGCCACCGACACGGGCGGCCTGGGCTCCATC
The DNA here is from genome assembly GCF_055632325.1 of Nocardiopsis sp. KDC1DS13DA1. Lineage (NCBI taxonomy): Bacteria > Bacillati > Actinomycetota > Actinomycetes > Streptosporangiales > Nocardiopsidaceae > Nocardiopsis > Nocardiopsis sp. KDC1DS13DA1. The sequence goes on along the minus strand of NZ_JBVMUY010000027.1, from coordinate 108,906 downwards.
GGCTCGCTCCAGTGGAAGCCCGGTGCGGCGGTCACGGTGGTCGTGGCGGCCGAGAACTACCCCGCCGACCCGGTCAGGGGCGACCTCATCGGCGGACTGGACGCCGCGGACGCCCTGGACGGCGCCTACGTCCTGCACGCGGGCACCGCCTGGGACGGGGCCCGCGACGTGAAGTCCAACGGCGGCCGCGTCCTCAACGTGGTCGGCACCGGTGCCGACCTGCGGCAGGCCCGCGAGCGGGCGTACGAGGCGGTGAGCCGGATCGAACTGCGCGGCTCGTTCCACCGGACCGACATCGCCGAACGCGCCGCGGCGCAGCTGTAGGGGGCGTCCGATGAGCGGCTTCGTCGTCCGGCCCCCGCACGTCGAGGTGGAGGGGCTGACCCACCTGCACACCGGCAAGGTCCGCGACCTGTACGCGACCGCCGACAACCGGCTCGTGATGGTCGCCAGCGACCGGGTCTCGGCCTACGACTGGGTCCTGCCCACGGAGATCCCCGGCAAGGGACGCCTGCTCACGCAGCTGTCCCTCTGGTGGTTCGACCGGCTGGCGGACCTGGTCCCGAACCACGTCGTCTCCGACGTCCCGCCCGAGGGCGCGCCCGCGTCCTGGGCCGGGCGGACCCTCGTGTGCGAACGGCTGGACATGGTGCCGGTCGAGTGCGTGGCGCGCGGCTACCTGGCCGGCTCCGGCCTGGCCGAGTACCGCGCCGACCGCACCGTCTGCGGCGTACCCCTCCCCGAGGGGCTGACGGACGGCTCGGAGCTCCCCGAGCCGATCTTCACCCCCGCCACCAAGGCCGAGGTCGGCGACCACGACGAGAACGTCTCGTTCGAGGTCGTGGCGGCGCGGCACGGGGCGGAACTCGCCGCCGAGCTGCGCGACCTCACCCTCGCGGTGTACCGGCGGGGTCGCGAGGTCGCTCGCGGGCGCGGCGTCATCCTCGCCGACACCAAGTTCGAGTTCGGCCGGGACTCCGGCGGTCGTCTGGTGCTGGCGGACGAGGTCTTCACCCCCGACTCCTCCCGGTACTGGCCCGCCGACGCGTGGTCCCCGGGCGGTCCGCAGCCCTCCTTCGACAAGCAGATCCTGCGCGACTGGCTCACCTCGCCCGCCTCCGGTTGGGACCGGGCGTCGGACACCCCGCCGCCGGAGCTTCCGGCTGAGGTGGTCGAGCGCACCCTGGGCCGCTACGTCGAGATCCACGAGCGGCTGACCGGCACCAAACCCGAGCTGTGACGCGCGGCGCGTGCGTGATTCGGCGCACGCGCCGCCGCTTCCGCCCCTCGGAGCACGTATGGTGGTGAGGTCGTGTCCGGGCACCGGAACATCGTCCGGGACGCTGCCCCCGCCCCGACCTCTCCTGTCAGACTTATGCCACTTTGGTCTTTTGCCGGGACTCTATCCGCGATCTGCGGGTATACCACGATCTGGACCGGTACACGCGGGTGGGTGCTATAGAGTCGTCGCGAACCATCGGTTCACTGGCCACGCAGGTCACGCGCAAGACGGTCGCAACGTTCCAGGGGCCGCCCGCGTCCCAACCGCATACAAGCGAAGCCCGACGAGGGTGACCCTTTTTCACATCTGCCTCACAAAGGAGCACAAGAGCATGGGCCAGGAGGTTCGTTACCGCGTCCGCGGCGGACGCCCCCTCAGCGGAACGGCGTTCATCCAGGGCGCGAAGAACGCCGTCCTGCCGATGATCGGCGCCGCCCTTCTCGCGGCGAAGGGCCGTACGGTGCTGCGCAACGTCCCGGTCATCGAGGATGTCTACCGGGCGCTGGAGCTCGCCGAACACGTGGGCGCCAAGGTCGAGTTCCATGAGGCCGAACGGACCGTCGTCATCGACGCCTCCGGTCTGAACGACCCCGAGCAGGCCGTCCTGCCCGCCGAGATCGCGGCCCGCTTCCGCGGCTCCGTGCTCTTCGTCCCGGCGCTGATGCACCGCACCGGCCGCGCCCGTATCGAGGGCGTCGGCGGTTGCAACCTGGGCAGCCGCAACCTGGACTTCCACTACCGGGGCTTCGCGCGCCTGGGCGCCGAGGTCACCGAGGACCCCGAGCGCAACCACATCAACGTCGAGGCCAGCAACCTCCGCGGCGGCCGCCTCTACCTCGACACCCCGTCGCACACGGGCACCGAGAACCTGATCATGGCCGCGGTGCTGGCACCCGGCACCACGGTGATCGAGCACGCGGCCCTGGAGCCCGAGGTCCTGGACGTCATCGCGTTCCTGAGCGCCATGGGCGCGAGGATCACCGGCGGCGGCACCGGACTGATCACGGTCGAGGGCGTCGAGGAGCTCACCGCCGTCGAGCACACGATCATGTCCGACCGCATCGACGCCGGTGTCTTCGCGATGACCGTCGCCGCCACCGGTGGCGAGGTCAGCCTGGTCGGCGCCCAGCTGGACCACCTCGGCGTGGCCCGCTGGAAACTCGAGCAGATGGGGGTCGGCTTCTCCCAGGAGGGCGCCGTCCTGCACGTCCAGCGGGACCCCTCGGTCCCGCTCCGCCCGATCAACGCTGTGACCTCGCCGTTCCCCGGCTTCGCGACCGACCTCCAGTCGCCGCTGATGGCCCTGGCGACACTGGCCGAGGGTGAGAGCTACATCCACGAGGCCATCTACGACGGCCGTTTCGCCCTGGCCGACGAGCTCAACAAGATGGGCGCCAAGATCGAGGTGGAGGGCACCCGCGCGATCGTGCACGGGTCCACCCGCCTGCGCGGTGCCGAGGTCATCGCCCACGACCTCCGCACCGGTGCGGCTCTGGTCCTCGCCGGACTGGTCGCCGAAGGTGAGACAATCGTGGCGCCTGGATATCTGGTGGACCGCGGTCACTCCCAGTTCGCGACGCGGCTTGCCGCGCTCGGTGGCGACGTGGAGCGCGTCACCGTCTCGTAGGAGCCGAAGGCGCAGTGCAAGCCGGGGTGGGGGGTCGCCCCCCACCCGGGCTTTCGGCGTTGATATGGAAAACGATCTTCTTTGGCCCCGCACAATGGGTACGATCTCGGCAATCATGCCGTGACAGAGATCGGGTCGGGAAACCAGTGGGCGCACATAGTGAAGAGCGTGGAATGGTAGCGGGGAGCAACCCGAGGTGAGTGCCCAGCGTACTGGCGATTTGACGATCGGCGTCATAGGGCCCCATGAGGTGGTCGAACGGGTCATGCTCATGGGACCGGGGTCCACTGGGCCCCTCAACGCCAGACTCATCGCCGCCGCGTACCGAGATGAGCAAGAGGCGACGGACAAGGTCGTCAGGCTGGGTTCGGCGATCGACGCCTATCTGTTCGCCAGCCCTGTCCCCTACGAGTTCGCACGTAAGGCCGGGGTCCTGACGATGCCCGCCACCTTCGTGCCGCTCGGCGGGGCGAGCCTGCACGAGGCCCTGCTCCGAGCGACACTCGACGAACGCTACGACCCGACCAGAGCCAGCCTGGACGTGCTCAGCCGCGCCGACGTCGTGGAGGCCTACTCCGAGGTCGACCTCCCCGTGGACGGGATCCACGTGCACGAGGAGCTCACCAACACCGCGCAGCTGACCTCCTTCCACGAGGGGCTGTGGCGGCGCAAGGCCACCAGGATGGCGATCACCTGCGTGCGCGGCGTGGCCGAGCGGCTGGAGGCGATCGGCGTCCCCGTCGTTCGGCTGCGGCCCACCAACGCGGGTGTGCGCAGCGCCCTCCAGACCGCCGGTCTGCTGGGAGCGCACCACCGGCTGGAGGAGGCCCAGTTGGGCGTGGTCGTGGTGGACGTGCCCACGCTGCGCGACTCCTCGCGGCGGTCCACCCCCCGCTACTGGCGGGAGGAGCTGCGCCTGTCCCTGCACCGGCTGCTGCTCCAGGAGGCCCACCGGATCAACGCGACGGCGCACCGGTTGGACGACCACTCGTTCATGATCACCGCGACCCGCGGCTCCCTGGTCACCGCGACCGAGGGGTTCCGGCAGCCGCCGTTCGTGGAGCGGATCAAGGCGGAGCTGGGGATCGCGATCGAGGTCGGGATCGGCATGGGGCGCACCACCCAGGACGCGGAGGCCCACGCCCGCGCGGCCCTGAACCGCGCCCAGGCGTCGCGTCAGAGCTTCGCGGTGGACCGCGAGGGTCGTTCCCTGGTCCCCGCCCAGCGCGCACCCGCACGGCAGTCCTCCGAACCGCTGCGGACCAAGGGCCGCGAGACGCTGATCCGGCTGTCGGAGAAGATCGCCGAGGAGGAGGGCCCCCTGGTCGTCGACGCGGAGAACGCGGGCCGGATGCTCGGCGTCACCTCCCGGACCGCACGCCGACTGCTGCGGACGCTCGTGGAGGAGGGGCTGGCGTGGCCGCTGCCGCCCAACCGCACCCTCCAACCCGGCCGACCCCGCCAGCTGTACCGGCTGATCGTGGAGAAACTCGACAAGGACGCCGCGGGCAAGTAACCGCGCGGTCCGTCCCGGCCCCCGGGGCGCCCTCCGGCAGGGGCGCCCCTTCCCCGTTCCACGGGCCCCCGCCCTCGGGCTCGCGGGGCGTCCGGCCACGCACGTCCGCTGTCCGGCCGCCGGCTACGAACGGCCCGCCGTCCAGCTCATCCTCGCGGCGGCCTCCCCCTGGATCCGGGCGTTGTCCGTCAGGAAGCGGGTGATCAGGGCGATCTCCTCGTCCCCGTAGTCCTCCACGAGCCGGTCGAGCGCGCGGGTGTAGTCCGCGAACAGCTCCCCGGCCCCGCGGGAGAGCCCCTCCGCCATCTCGACCACCACGCGCCGCCCGTCCCGCTCATCCTTGCGGCGGCGGACGTAGCCCCGTTTCTCCAGGCGGGTGACGATGCCCGTGACCGAGGCGGGGGCCAGCCCCGAGCGGCGCACGATCTCCCCCGCCGTCATCGGCCCGTTCTGCTCCAGCAACCCGAGGGTCTTCCAGTCGCTGGGACCGATCCCGAGCCGTTCCCCGAGCACGGTGTGGTACATGACGGCCGCGTCGCTCGACCGGCGCCCCGCCGTGCGGAACGCGTCGAGCAGGTCGGCCCGACGCGCGTCGGCCGCCCCGTTCGCGTCCCCTCCGCCAGAGTCCCTTGACATCGCTGGACCTCCTTCATATATTTCGTTCGAGCGAAAGAAATAAATGTCTCGGCACCAACCTACCCCAGGAGTGACATGCGCGCCATCATCATCGGATCCGGCATCGGGGGGCCGGTCGCGGCCGCGGCGCTGCGCCGTGCCGGGATCGACGTCTCCGTCCACGAAGCCCACCCGGGCCCCGGGACCACCCTCGGCGCCCAGCTCAACCTCGCGCCCAACGGCCTGGCCGTGCTGCGCTCCCTCGGGCTGCTCGACGCCGTCCTGTCCGCCCCCGGCACCATCCCCAACTCCACGATCGACTTCCGTTCCGGCACCGGGCGCCCCCTCGGCGTGATCGACGACGGCTCCACCGCACTGGAGGAGGGGCTCCGGTCCGTCAGCGTCCGGCGCGGCGAACTCCAGACCGCGCTCGCCCGCGCCGCCGCCGACCACGGCGTCGACGTCGAGTACGGCCGAAGGTTCGTCCGCCACACCGACACCGGATCCTCCGTCGTCGCCGAGTTCGAGGACGGCACCACGCGGGAGGCCGACGTCCTCATCGGCGCCGACGGCATCCACTCCCGCGTCCGCCGCGGGCTGGACCCCTCCGCGCCCGCCCCCGTCTACACCGGCCTGCTCGACCAGGGCGGGTGGACGAGCGCCCCCGGTCTGCCGACGACGCCGCCGTCCACCAGTCGGCTCGTGTGGGGCCGCCGCGCCTTCTTCGGCTACCAGAGCGCCCCCGACGGCACCGTGTACTGGTTCGTCAACACACCGCACGACGACCCCGACGAGGCCGCGCTCCGGAGCCGGGACGCCGCGTGGTGGAAGCAGCGCACGCTGGAACTCTTCTCCGACCAGATGCCCGAGATCACCGCGGTCCTGGAGGCGAGCGAGGAGCACTGGTTCGCGCCGCGGGCCGTCCACACCGTTCCGAAGCTGGCACGCTGGGTCCGCGGCAGGGTGGGTCTGCTCGGCGACGCCGGGCACGCGCTGCCCAACTCCAGCGGGCAGGGCGCGTCCATGGCGATCGAGGACGCCGCCACACTGGCCCCGTGCCTGCGCGACATCTCCGACCCGGCGGCGGCCCTGACCACCTACGAACGGCTGCGCCGCCCCCGCGTGGAGCGGATCATCACCGAGGGCACCCAACGGGGGGACCTCAAGAGGATCACCAACCCGGTGGGGGTGTTCCTGCGCGACAGGGTTCTGCTTCCGCTGGTCTTCCGCAAGGTGGCCAGGACGGAGGGGCACTCGTGGGTCTTCGACCACCGCGTCGACGTCGACGCCCGGGTCGCCCCGGTCGCCTGAGCGGTGACCGGAGCACCCGCGGTGCCCCGGTCACCCCGGACGGCGTTCCGCCGGCGGTCGGCTACCGACGCTTGGCGTAGGCGGTGGCCACGGACAGGAACACGTCGTTCTCCTCGGGTGTGCCGAGGCTGACGCGCGCCCCCTCACCGTCGAAGGGACGGACCGAGACACCGACCTTCGCGCACTCGGCGGCGAAGTCGAGCGTGTCCTCCCCGAGCCGCAGCCACACGAAGTTGGCCTCGGTCGGCGGGACCGTCCACCCGGCGGCGATCAGGGTCTCACGCACCCGGGTGCGCTCCTCGACCGTGGCCTCGACGCGCTCCATGAGCTCGTCGCGCGCGGCCAGGGAGGCGATCCCGGCGGCCTGCGCGAGGTGGTTGACGGCGAACGGCACCAGGGTCTTGCGCACGGCCGCGGCGACGTGCGGGTGGGCGACCAGGTAGCCCAGGCGCACCGCGGCCAGACCGTAGGCCTTGGAGAACGTCCGCAGCACGGCGACGTTGGGCCGGTCCCGGTACAGCCGGACGCCGTCCGGCACCCGCGGGTCGCGCACGTACTCGTGGTAGGCCTCGTCGAGGATGACCAGGACGTGTTCGGGGACCCGGTCGAGGAAGGCCGTCAGCTCGTCCTCGGGCACGGTCGTGCCGGTCGGGTTGTTGGGGTTGCACACCAGCACCATGCGGGTGTTCTCGGTGACGGCGTCGGCGATCGCGTCGAGGTCGTGGGTCTCGTCGCGGAGGGGGACGCGCACCGAGGTCACCCCGGCCAGCTCGGCCAGGAGCGGGTAGGCCTCGAAGGAGCGCCAGGCGTAGACGACCTCGGCGCCCGGTTCGCCCACGGCCTCCAGCAGCTGCTGGAGCAGGCCGACCGAACCGGCGCCCAGCGCCACGTGGTCCTCGGGGACCTCCAGGAAGCGGGCGAGCGCGCCCACGAGCTCGGTGGCGCCGGGGTCGGGGTAGCGGTTCAGCTCCGCGGAGGCCCGGGCGACGGCCTCGCGCACGGACGGGAGCGGCCCCAGGGGGCTCTCGTTGGAGGACAGTTTGATGGACCGCCCGTCGGGCCCGACGACCTTCCTGCCGGGCTTGTAGGCGGGGATGCTCTCCAGCACCGACCGCAGATATGGCGATTTCGGCTCCGACACCATTGTCCTTCCTCAATACTTTGTGTTATCCCCGCGACACGATCAGCGATATCGCGCCCGGATCGATCACCGCTCCCAAGCGGAAATATCGCACAAACGAGGAGATAGCACCATGCTTTCGCGTCATCGCCCCGCCGATTCCGTTCGGATCTTGGCAGGTCAGGCCACCGGTGCGCGCAAGAGTCGGCGATTCATCCGCTCACTGGTCCTCCCCATGACCCTATCCATCGGCCTCGCGGTCACCTCGTGCGGCTCCGCCGAGGAGGAGGGGCAGGCCGCGGCCGACCCCAACGCCGAGGCCGCCATCCGACTCCAGGAGGCCCAGCCCACGTCCGTCCGCGACGCCACCCTGCTGCCCGAGGGCAGCGAGAGCGGCACCTACTCCGAGCTCGCCACCGTGCAGTACAGCGAGCAGGTCCGCGAGTCCACCGAGATCGACAAGCCCGAGTGCGTGGACGCCGCCAACCGGTGGGGCGACCTCGACGGCGTACGCGACGCACCCGCGTCGGTGGCCGCCTACGAGTGGCCCGAGGGCTCGGTGTCCAGCATGCTGGTCGAGGTCGACGAGGAGACCGCCGCCGAGGCGATGGCGATCGAGCCGCCGACGTCCTGCGAGTCCTACAACGCCACCTACGCCGACGGTACGTCCTCGGAGTACGGGGTGCGCGGCCTCGACATGCCCGCGATGGGCGACGGGTCGCGCGCGTTCCTGATCGAGGTGCGCACCGGCGCGGAGGCGAGCCACATGCTCAGCGTCATGTACCGCAACGGCGCGCTCCTGGGCATGACCTCCATCCTCGGCGGCGGTGACGAGGCGGACTACGAGGAGATGCTGACGGCGTTCACCGAGGCCGCCATCGAACGGCAGGACCAGATGCTCGGCTGACTCCGGGCGGCGCGGCCCTGAGGGCGCTCAGGCGGGCTGGCCCGTGTCGGCGTCCCTCTCCCTGGCCGGTCGCGCGGCGGGGTGCTCCCGCGCCGCCCGCAGCGCCCGGGCCTGCCGGTCGGTGTCGCGGACCGCCTCGTCCCTCCTGGCCGCCACACGCGGGCGCGGGAGCTTACGTGGAGGGCCCTGGAGCTCACGGGTGGTCACGGCACCGAAGGAGGCGGCCACGGCACCGCTCGCCCGGTCCACCAGCACCGCCCGCACGGCGGTCCGCCCGCGCCCGCCGATCCGGACGGCGAAGACCACGTCCACACGGCGGCCCTGCCGCATACCGTCGTAGCGGAGGAAGCGCCAGCATCCGTGCCGCCACACGTCCTCCGGGTCGGTCCCGCGCAGCACGGGCCGGTTGGTGCGCCAGACGTCGCTGGAGCGCAACCGCACCATGGTCCTGCGCAGCGAGACCGGGCGCAGGGCGCAGGGCTCCCGGTTGGTCAGGCGCGCCGCCAGTTCCCGGAGTTCGGGGCTGAGCACCGCCAGCACGGCCAGCTCCACGCCCAGGACCACGGCGTGCGTCGCGGTGAGGTGGGTGAGGACCCCCCATCCCGTCGGTGCGAGGCCGAGAGTGGACAGGGCGGCGACCGAGAGCAGCCCGGCGCGGGTCAGCGTACGCCAGCCGATCGGGGCACGGCTCAGGCCGCCGAAACACCCGCAGCCCGCCTCCGGGTCGCGTCGGCGCGCGAGGAGCAGGACGCCGACCGACACGGCGAACAGGGCCGCCGCACCGGCCCGCGCCAGCCCGCCCGGCGTGCCCGCCAAACCCAGGAGACCGACCGCGAGGACGGCCTCCAGTAGTCCGGACACCACCGTGACCGGGCGGCGCAGGCGTACGTTCAGCAGGACGGCCAGGCCGGACGAGGCGGCCCCGGTGGTGGTCTTGGCCGCGGCGCCGCACAGCAGCAGCACCGCCAGCAGTGGCAGCTGGACCTCGCGGACCACGTCGACGATCTCGGGCAGCATGGTCATCCCTCCCCCTGGGCGACGGTCGCGGTGGCGTTGAAGCAGCCGTCCTCCAGCCGCCCGCCGAGGGCGACGAACGCGGTCATGGTGAGGGAGGCGATCCGGCCCGCGCCCTGGCCGCCGCAGGTCGGGCACAGGTCGCAGATCCAGCTGTCGGCGGCGGCGCAGTCGGTCACGGGCACCACCGTGGTGTCGCGCGTGCAGTCGTTGCGCAGGCGCAGGGTGGCGCCGGTGGACAGCAGCGGCAGGGGCGCGCACGGGGTGCGCCGGTCGCACCCCCCGCCGTGCCCGAGCGGGTCGATCGCCGGGTAGGCGGCGGCGTTGGCCAGGGCTCGGGGGTCCAGGTGGGACGAGCGCCCGAGGACGGGGTCGTACCACGTGGCGATCCCGCTGACGGTACCGGAGTACTCGCGGGTGGGCGGCCGGTGCGGCGTGGCGTGGAGCGGATACGGGGGCTGGGTGGTCGCGGGACGCGTCGCCCAGACCGCGCCGTCGCGCCACACGCCGATCGCGTCGAAGACGTAGCCCGCCTCCAGGCGGGGGTGGCGGACCCCGATCCGGCCGGAGGAGCGGTAGGGGAGAACCACGGGCACGCGCGGACGGCCGTGGCCCGGGTCGATCTCCAGCTCCTCGCCGTCGCGGCCGACGATGACCCCGGTGGCGCGGGCGGGCTGGGCCCACACCCGCTCGGCGACCAGGCGGCCGTCGTGCGAGCACAGGACGACCGCGTCGTCACCGGGGCTCAGGTCGGCGGGGTCGACCTCGTCGCCCTTCCAGAAGGAGGTCACGCGCTCGAAGAGGAAGCGCTCCTCCCCCCGCGTGGTGGCCAGGCACAGCATGTAGGGGGTGGCGTCGACGACGACGCCGCGGGCGACGCGGTCGCTGAGCGGGAGGGGCTCGGGAACGGCGTCGGGGCCGAGGACCGCCGCGGTGAACCGCCTGCGGTCGCTCCCCCTTCCAGTCATCACTGACATGTCGTCCGCGCCCCCTTGTCACCCGACTCGTCACTCAGTGCCCATTGTCCTGCTCACGGCCCCGTGCGGGCGTTCACACGCCGACCCGCACCGGTTCGTGCCGGTGACATGTCCCGGGCATTGCCCCGGCCCCGGGCCGTGGGGCGGCCGTGGCAACAGGGTTCCACCTGACGCGGGCTCCGGCGGCCGATGTGGCAGATTGCCCTATATATGCGGTTTGTCAGCACATGGCGTGGAAGTTCCCGGATGTTTGCGTTGGCTGTGTGAGAGTGAGAGGAAGAAAAGTGACCGAGCTCACGAGCGCGCCTGAAAGTCGGTGGTCGGTGTGGGGGGAACGACCAGGACGCCCCGGTACGACGAGTTCAGCCGCTACGTGGAGGAACGCGGTCCCGCGCTGCTGCGGATGGCCAGGTCGCTGACCAACAGCCACGCCGACGCCGAGGACCTGTTGCAGGCGGCGCTCGTCAAGACCTTCCTGGCCTGGGACCGCATCGCGAACCCGAGGGCCCGGGACGGCTACGTGCGCCGGGCGATGGTCAACACGCAGATCTCCGAATGGCGCCGCAGCCACCTGGACGTGTACCCGACCGACGACATCCCCGAGCAGAGGGTCGACGACCCGACGTGGCGCAGCGACCTCGCCGACGTCGTGGAGCGGGCCATCGAGAAGCTGCCCGACCGCCAGCGCACGACGGTCGTGCTCAGGTACTACGACGACCTGACGGAAGCGCAGATCGCCCAGCGGATGGGGGTGACGCTCGGCACGGTCAAGAGCACCCTGTCCCGGGCGGTGGAGAAGCTGCGCCGCGACGCCGACCTCATCATCGAGCGGGCCATCGGCTGACGGCCGCCGGGGAGTCGGGATTCGTTTTGCGCAGCACCCCATGGGGTCTGTACCCTTGTCACAGCCAGGAGGATTCGCCTAGTCAGGTCTATGGCGCCGCACTGCTAATGCGGTTAGGTGGCAACACCTTCCGGGGTTCAAATCCCCGATCCTCCGCGCTCCGGCCGGGGGCCTTCCGCATGACGGAAGGCCCCCGGCCTCTTTTTCGGGCCTTCTCGGCACGGGATCCCGCCGGGGACACCGCCCCCGTCGCCCGGGGCCGCCCGGATCGGCCGAGAGGCCGCCATCCCCTCGCCCGGGCCCAGCCGGAGCCGGATCTCGCGTGAGCCACGCGGACACCGCCCCGCCCCGCTCAGACACGGCACGACACGTCCGTCGACCGCCCCGGACATCCCCCGCGAACCCCGGCACACCACCCGCCGTGTGTGACGACGCTCATTGTTGACAGTGCTTACACCTCGATCTACTCTCATGTAAGCACCGCACACATTTAGCGAGGGAGACACCGATGCCATCGACCCACCAGGACACGGTCGAGGTCGACCTGGGCGACCGCAGGGTCGCGGTCCCCAAGGGCGGCCTGTACGACCGCTACCGGATGGACACCGATCTCGACGAGGTCGCCCGCGATCCCCGCGTCAGCGGCGTCGACTTCTTCCGCCGACTGCCCAAGACCAGGGTCGAGTCGCCGATCGGCCCGACGCTCACACCGAACTTCTACTACCGGATGTCGACCGCCCGGGTCACGATGCTCGCCCGGTCCCGCGCGCTCCGCTCCCGCCTGCCCCGGGAGCTGGACCCGCTGGAGGTCGCGCCCGGCCTGGGACTGGCCTCGGTCATGTTCTTCCGCTACGAGGTGTGCGACATCGACTTCTACACCGAGGCCGCCGTCGCGATCCCGGTCCGTCCGGTACGGCACGGCCGGCTCGGGTTCGTCGACCTCGTCTCCGGGCTCAAGAACGACCACCTCCACGCCTACGTGCTGTCCCTGCCGGTCAACACCGACATCGCCCAGGTCCGCGGGCACGACGGCTACGGCTTCCCCAAGTGGGTCACCGGGCTCGACGTCGACATCGACGCGAACCGGACCACCGCACGCGTGGCCAACGACTCCGGCGGAACGGACCTGTCCCTGTCGGTGACCACACCCGCCCAGACCGCGTACCCGTCCGGGGAACGGGTCTCGACGCTCACCTCGTACACCTCGATCGAGGGCGCCTGGCACTCGACCCTGAACCAGACCAACGTGCTCTCGACGGGAGGCACGCGCTCACCGCGCGACCTGGTCCTCAAGGCCGGGAGCGGTCGCCTGACCGACGACCTGCGATCGATCGACCCGATCAGAACCATCCAGCTCGACGTCACGACCGAGAGCCAGGCCGCGCTGCACATGCCGGTGCCGGTCTCGGTCCACAGGCGCTAGCGCGGGAACCGAAGGAGACAGCGATGACCGACACCAAGCCGACGACCGGGACCACGCCGACCGCACCCGCGAAGGCCGCGGACGGCCCGCCGTCCGGGAGGACGCCTCGGAGCCACGTCATGACCACCGCCCCCGCCGCCCCCGTCAGCGACCCCGGCCTGCCGCCGTCGCTGACCCCGGCCCTGCTCGAACGGCTGACCGCGCGGGTCGCGGCCGCGGCGGACGCCACACGGGTGACCACCCGCACCCCGTACACCGGCGGCCCGCTGGCCGAGCTGCCGGTCTCGACGCCCGCGGACGTCGACGCGGCGTTCGCGCGAGCCCGCACCGCCCAGGAGGCCTGGGCCGCCACACCCCTGCGGGAGCGCAGGCGCGTCATGCTGCGCTTCCACGACCTGGTCCTCGAACGCCGCGACGAGGCGCTGGACCTGATGCAGGCCGAGAACGGCAAGACCCGCCGCGACGCCTTCCTCGAGGTCACCGACATCGCGCTGACCTCCCGGTACTACGCGCGCAGCGCCGCCGGACTCCTGGCACCCCGACGTCGGCGCGGAGCGATGCCGCTGCTGACCCACACCACGGAGCTGCGTCACCCCAAGGGGGTCGTCGCCGTCATCTCGCCGTGGAACTACCCGCTGAGCATGGCCGCGGGCGACGCCATCCCGGCGCTCATGGCGGGCAACGCCGTCGTCCAGAAGCCCGACACCCAGACCGCGGTCACCGCGCTGTGGGCCCTGGACCTGATGCACGAGGCGGGTCTGCCGGCCGGCGTGTGGCAGATGGTGGTCGGCCGGGGAAGCTCGATCGGCGGGGCGCTCATGGACAACGCCGACTACGTGATGTTCACCGGATCCACCGCGAGCGGGCGCCGGATCGCCCGCGACGCGGGTGAGCGCCTGATCGGCGCCTCCCTGGAGCTGGGCGGCAAGAACGCCATGGTCGTCCTGGACGACGTCGACATCGACCGTGCCGTGGACGGCGCGATCGCCGCGAGCTTCCCCTCGGCCGGGCAGCTCTGCGTCTCCGTCGAGCGCATGTACGTGGCCGACGCGATCCACGACCGGTTCGTCGAGGAGTTCTCCGCCCGTACCAGGGCATTGCGGGTGGGGGCCGGGTACGACTTCGGCTACGACGTCGGCAGCCTCACCAACCCGGCCCAGTTGGAAACGGTCACCGCGCATGTGAAGGACGCCGTCGCCAAGGGGGCGACCGTTCTGGCGGGCGGCAGGGCGAGGCCGGACCTGGGGCCGCTGTTCCACGAGCCGACCATCCTCACCGACGTCACCCCGGACATGACGTTGTACGACCACGAGACCTTCGGGCCGGTCGTGTCGGTCTACCGGTACCGGGACGTCGACGAGGCGGTCGCGCGGGCCAACGCCACCCCGTACGGGCTCAACGCCAGTGTCTGGAGCCGCGACGGCGCCCGGGGGCGGGCGGTGGCCGCCCGACTGCACGCCGGGACGGTCAACGTCAACGAGGCCTTCGCCGCCGCGTGGGGCAGCATCGACGCGCCGATGGGCGGCATGGGCGACTCGGGGCTCGGCCGCCGCCACGGCGCCGACGGCCTCCTCAAGTACACCGAGCCGCAGACGGTCGCCCACCAGCGCCTGGTGGGGTTCACCCCGCCCGCGGGGGTGTCGTACCGGACCTGGGCGCAGGCCCTGACCATCGCGCTGAAGGCCATGAAGGGGGCGGGCATGCGCTGAGGCCCGACGCCGACCCAGACCCGGGGCCCGGGCGGACGCGGTTCCACCCGGGCCCCGGGTCTGCCCGGAGGCGACGGGGGCGGCACCGGGCCGGTGCCGCCCCCGTCGTGCCCCGCCGAACGGGGCCGCCGCCTACGCCGTCGCGGGGGAGGCGGCGAACAGCGCGTGGGAGGTGGCGCGGACCCGGTCGGCGAGCGCCTCGGGGTCGGAGGCGTCGAGTTTTCCGTCCAGGTACAGGAAGGCCAGTCCGTGGACGAGGGCCCACACCGCGGTGGAGAGCGCCTCGGCGTCGGCGTCGGGGAAGACCCCGTGGACGATGCCGCCGACGTACTCCCAGATGGCGGCGGTCGCGGCGACCCGCTCCTCGTTGTCCGGATCACACGGCTCGGCGAACATCGCCCGGAACAGGGCCGGGTGGTCGAGCGCGAAGCGGACGTAGGCGATGGCGACGTCGGCGAGCTCGTCGGGGGTCGCGGGCGAGGGGTGCGCCGCGGTCAGGTGGCCGGCGAGCTCGCGGTAGCCCTGAGCCGCGACCGCCGAGACGAGCGTGTCGCGGTCCTCGTAGTGGCGGTACGGGGCCGTCGCCGACACGCCGGCGCGCCGCGCCACCGCACGCATGGACAGCGCGGAGCTGCCGTCCTCCTCCAACAGCTCCCGGGCCGCGCGCAGGCAGGCGGCGCGCAGGTCGCCGTGGTGGTACTTGCTACTCGCTTGCGACACGGATCACGCTCCCAGATGTTTGCGGCGCTCACATCATCTTCTAATGTGAGCATTGCACACATCATACGCGATGAGGACGAACAAGGGAGAACCGGATGACCGGCGAACTGTACTCACCACTGCACCTGCGCTCCGGGGCGGTCCTGGGCAACCGGATCGCGAAGGCCGCCATGGAGGAGAACATGGCCGGCGACGGCCAACTGCCCGACCACGAGCTGCTGTCGCTGTACCGGCGCTGGGCCGCCGGCGGCGCCGGACTGCTGATCACCGGCAACGTCATGGTCCACGCCGAGGCGCTGACCGGCCCCGCCGGTGTCGTGCTCGACGACGCCGCACCGCTGGAGCCGTTCACCGCGTGGGCCGAGGCGGGCAGGTCCGGCGGCGGGGCGATGTGGATGCAGATCAACCACCCCGGCCGCCAGGTCCAGGCCGACATGCCCGGCGTCGTGTGGGGCCCCTCCGCGGTGGGCGTCGACCTGGGACGGCGCAGCAAGAGCTTCGGCAGCCCCACCGCCATGACCGCCGCGCAGATCGAGGCCACCGTGGCCCGGTTCGCGGTCACGGCCGTGCGCGCCGAGCAGGCGGGGTTCGACGGCGTGGAGGTCCACGCCGCGCACGGCTACCTGCTGTCGCAGTTCCTGTCCCCACTGGTCAACAAGCGCACCGACCTGTGGGGCGGACCCCTGGAGAACCGGGCCCGGATGCTGCTGGAGGTCGTCCGCGCCGTCCGCGCCGCCGTCTCACCGTCCTTCGCGGTCGCGGTGAAACTCAACTCCGCCGACTTCCAGCGCGGCGGGTTCGACGCGGACGACGCACGGCAGGTGATCGCGATGCTCGAACCGCTCGGCGTCGACCTGGTCGAACTGTCCGGCGGCAGCTACGAGAGCCCGGCGATGACCGGCCGCCCCGCCGACACGCGTACCCAGGCCCGCGAGGCCTACTTCCTGGACCTGGCCAGGGACCTGGTCGAGACCAGCCCCCTGCCGCTGATGCTCACCGGAGGCATCACCCGGCGCGCCACCGCCGACAGGGTCCTCGCCAACGGCGTGGACCTCGTCGGGATGGGCACCGCTCTGGCCGTCACCCCGGACCTGCCCCTCCGCTGGCGGGACCGCCGTGAGGCCGACCGGGGGCTACGGCCGGTGACCTGGTCGGACAAGGCCCTGGCCTCGGCCGCCAGCATGGCTCTGGTCCGTCACCAGATGCGGCGCGTCTCCCGCGGACGGTCCCCCAGGCCCGGCACCCACCCGGCCTACGCCCTGGTCTCCGAACAGCTCCACCGGCGACGCGCCCTGCGCCGCTACCGCGCCTGGCTGCCCACCGCACAGGGCTCCAGCACGGTGAACCGCCCCGGGCGGGCGCGCCACCGGGCGTCAGGGACCTCCTGACGGTGGGACGCCGGGGAAACGGGTGAATCCGCGCGGTGACGCAGGTCATGGGCGATGGCCACCACTGAATGTTGACGCCGCACACTTTCACTCCCTAATGTGAGCAGTGTACACATCGGGCTTCTCCATGATCCACCCACCGGCACCTGAGCCCACGTCCGATCACGGACAAGCCCGTCAACCCTGTGAACGGAGTGTCATGAAGGCGATCACGATCAAGGAGTTCGGCGGCCCCGAGGTCCTGGAGTGGACCGAGGTCCAGGACCCGGCGCCCGCCGCCGGAGAGGTCGTCGTCGACGTGGCGGCCACCGCCCTCAACCGGGCCGACGCCGTCCAACGGATCGGCCTCTACCCCGTGCCCGAGGGCGCCTCCCCCTACCCGGGGCTGGAGGTCTCCGGCCGCATCAGCGCGCTCGGCGCGGGCGTGACCGGCTGGAAGGTCGGCGACGAGGTCGCCGCACTGCTCACCGGGGGCGGCTACGCGCAGAGGGTCGCCGTTCCCGCGGGCCAACTGCTCACGATCCCCGAGGGGGTGGGCCTGGTCGAGGCCGCGTCCCTGCCCGAGGCGACCGCCACCGTGTGGTCCAACGTCTTCATGACCGCGCGGCTGAGCGAGGGGGAGACCTTCCTCGTGCACGGCGGGGCCGGAGGCATCGGCACCATGGCGATCCAGATCGCCAAGGCACGCGGCGCCCGCGTCGTCACCACCGTCGGCGGCCCCGAACAGGCCGCCCGGGCACGGGAACTGGGCGCCGACCTGGTGATCGACTACCGCACCGAGGACTTCGCCGAGCACGGCCCCTACGACGTGATCCTCGACATCATCGGCGGCGGCTACTTCGAGCGCAACATCCGCTCGCTGGCCACCGACGGGCGCCTGGTCATCATCGGCCTCCAGAACGGCCTGGAGGCGCCGCTCAACCTCGCCGACCTGGTGTTCAGGCGCCTCTCGGTGCACGGGACCACCCTGCGCTCGCGCTCCCCGGAGCAGAAGGCCGCCATCGTGGCCGGGGTCCGGAAGGAGGTCTGGCCGCTGATCGGCAGCGGAGCCGTCAGGCCGATCATCGACCGGGTCCTGCCCATGCCCGAGGCCGCCGAGGCGCACCGACGCCTGGAGGTCGGCGGACACGTCGGCAAGATCCTGCTGGTGAACGACTAGGTGCGGTCACCCCGACCGCACCAGGGTGCCACCGGCCACCATGGGGGAGGTCGCACCGTCCGCACCGGACGGTGCGACCTCCCCCACCGCCGCATCCGCGTGAGACCGCACGAAGGAGAACAGAACCCATGACCGGCCGCATCCTCCTGCTCGGCGCCACCGGCTACACCGGCGGCCTCGTCCTCGACGCCCTCCTGAGGCGCGGCGTTCGACCCGTCGTGGCCGGACGCGACGCCGCCGCCCTGACCGCCCTGGCCGAGCGGTCAGGCGGACTCGACCACGCGGTCGTCGACGCCAACGAACCCACGGGCCTGCGCGCACGGCTGCGACACGGTGACGTCCTCATCACCACCGTCGGTCCCTTCGAACGCTACGGGCACCCCGTCGCGCGGGCCGCCGCCGACATCGGCGCCCACTACATCGACTCCACCGGCGAGGTCGGCTTCGTCCGTGCCCTGCACGACCGGCACCACCAGCGCGCCCGCGACACCGGATCGGTGATGCTCCCCGCCTTGGGCTACGACTACGTCCCCGGCGTCCTGGCCGGAACCCTCGCCGCCCTCCAGGCGGGCGACGCCGCCCGCGTACTCGACATCGGCTACTTCGCCACCGGCCCGCTGAGGAACGGCATCAGCCAGGGCACCCGCACCACCATGCGCGACGGCCTGACCCTTCCGTCGCCGCGTCGGCGCCGGCACCGGCTGGTCGAGGAGCGCACCGCCTCCCGCGTCCGCGGTTTCACCGTCCACGGCCGCCGCAGATCCGCCTTCCTGGTCTCCGGCACCGAGGTGCTGTTCCTGCCCGACACCTTTCCCGAACTCCGCGACATCACCGTGTACAACGGCTGGTTCCCCGCCCTCAGCCGACCGATCTCCCTGCTGTCGGCCCTCACCCACGCGGTGGAACGCCTGCCCCGCGGCCGCGAGCTGACCCGGGTCCTGACCCGGCCGCTCGCCGGCGGGGCACCCGGCGGCCCCGACACCGCCGAACGCGCGCGTACCCGCAGCCACGTCGTCGCCGTCGCCTCGACCGGCGCCCCGGGCGGCGCCCCGCTCGCCGAGGTCCACCTCGAAGGACCCAACCCCTACAGCCTGACCGGCGAACTCATCGCCTGGGCCGCGCACCGCCTCGCCACCGGCCCCGCCTCGGCGGCCGGGGTCGTCGGACCCGTCGACGCCTTCGGACTGGAGACGTTCCGCCGCGCCTGCGCCGAGATCGGGCTCGGCCCCGTCTGACCCGCGGGTGACGGCTCCAGGAGCAGCCGGTCGTGGGTGGCGGCGCTGCCGAACACCCGGCCCGCGCCGTGGATGTGGGAGCGCGCCGAACGAGAACGGGGCCGACGCACCGCCCGCGCCGACGGGGAGCCGGTCTCGCTGTCCCTGGACGTGTCCGGGGATCCCGGCTTCGGAGCCCTCCTGGACCGCGTGCGCGGCGGGCTGGCGGGAGGGGGTCCACCACGCTCGACGAGCAGGTCCGGAACGCCCCGGCCTCCGGTCGGAGGGAGCGCGAGGCTCTGGTGCCCCGACCCGACCTGCCCTCACCGGAGGCACGGGAGTTGGTCCGACGAGGTGGCGACGGACCGGCCCGGAGGCTCTGGAGATCACGGGTGACGCCCATGCCCTCACCCGCCTCCTGAGCGCGGCCGAGACCGAGTGGCACCGTGCCGCCCCCGGTGGCAGCACACGACCCCAAGGAACGGTTCTCCTCCCGTCCCAACAGCGCGTTTTCTCTTCCGGGCGACCTGGAACGGGCTCCGTGCCCGCGTGAGAGGATGCCCTGTCGGCGCGGTGTCGGCGCCCCTCCCCTGACCGGTGCAGAAAGGACGCACGCCTTGTCCCAGGACCACGGGCCCTCCGTCGCGGACGGTGCCCGGCCCGCCCTGCGAGCGGACTGCGCGAACTGCTTCGGCCTGTGCTGTACCGCCCTCCCGTTCGCGGCGTCCGCGGACTTCGCGGTCGACAAGAAGGCCGGGGACCCCTGCGGGAACCTGCGCGAGGACTTCAGCTGCGGTATCCACGCGCACCTGCGGGAGCGCGGCTTCTCCGGGTGCACCGTCTTCGACTGCTTCGGAGCGGGGCAGAAGGTCTCCCGGGTGACCTTCTCCGGCAGGAGCTGGCGGGAGGCCCCCGACACCGCCGCCGAGATGTTCGAGGTCTTCCCGGTCATGCGGCGGCTGCACGAACTGCTCTGGTACCTGTCCGAGGCGCTGCGCATGCCCGGGGCCCGTCCCGTCCACGGCGATCTGCGTCGTTGGTCGGACGACATCGAACGGCTCACCCTCGGGAGTGCCGCGGTCCTCGCGAAGACGGACGTGGACCGGGTGCGCGAGGAGGTCAACCCCCTCCTGCAACGCGCGAGCGAGCTGGTCCGGAAGGGGGTTCCCGGCCCCGGGAGGAACCACCGGGGCGCCGATCTCATGGGCGCGCGGCTGGGAGGGGCGGGGTTGCGGGGGGCGAACCTGCGCGGAGCCCTGCTCATCGCCGCCGACCTGCGCGACGCCGACCTGAGGACGGCGGACCTGACCGGGGCGGACCTGAGGGACGCCGACATCCGCGGGGCCGACCTGTCCGACAGCCTCTTCGTCACGCAGGTCCAGCTCAACGCGGCCAGGGGGGACGGGCGGACCAGGGTGCCCCGCGCCCTCGTCCGCCCCCCGCACTGGTAACCCGCCCCGGTCGGACCCTGGTGCGGTCCGGGAGGTCCGTCAGCCGCCGGCGGAACCCGGGTGCGGCACGCGTCGCCGGGCCCTCCACGCGGAACCCCTCCGGTGCCCGCCGACCGCGCCCTAGCCGCAGCCGCCCGCCGTGTCCGTGTCCGCGGCGGCCTCCGGGACGGGCAGGTCCGCCACCGGCCCGTCCGGCGCGCTCGCGCCCATCGCGTCGATGAACCCGTGCAGCCGGTCCAACCCCCAGAAGCGGTGGCGGCCGACCCGGAAGTAGGGAACGCCGAACGCGTCGTCGTGGTACAGGTCGAGCAGTGCCCGCAGCCCCTCCTCGCGCAGGCCGGGATCGGAGGCGGCGGAGGCGGCGGCCTCGCCGTCCAGCCCGACCCCGGCCGCCAGGTCCTTGACCAGGGCCGGGTCGCAGATGTTCGCGCCGCGTTCCCACCGGGCCTCGGTGACCGCGCGGTAGAACTCCCGGTCCCTGCCCTCCCGGCGGGCGTACAGCCAGGCCAGATGGGGCACCTCCCACCAGGGGTCGACGTCCACCGGCCAGGACATCGGGTACCCGAACCGGTGCGACAGCCGCTTGGTGTCGTAGAGGATGTACAGGTGCTTGGCCCTGCTCATGGGCGTGTAGGGGAACTCCCCGCCCTCGGCGCGCAACCGCGCCAGCAGGTCCTCGTCCGGCTCCCACCACGGGCGGAACTCGACGGTCTCGGCCGACTCCGGGTACAGCTCCTCCAGGCGGCGCAGCGCCATCCACGAGAAGGGGCTGCGGAACGCGAAGTACAGCCGCGGCGGCCTCCTCACCGTGCGCCTCCCCCGGTCCGGTGGTAGCCGCGGACGACCGCCGCTCCCACCGCCCCCTCCGCGGAGACCGAGGTCAGCACACCCACCCGGCCGTCCAGGGACGGGTCGGCACGGTGGTGGGCCAGCAGCGCCGCCAACTGGAACGGGCCCGAGGCGCTCTCGCACTCGCCGACCAGGGGCTTGATCCGGACCCGGGTCGGCAGGTCGCCGAGCACCGCGCGCACTCCGGCGTCCTCGGCCGCGTCGAGTTCCGGCACACCGTGCTCGCCGGTGGCCGCACCCCACACCCGCCCCGGCGCCACGTCTGCCAGACGCAGTGCGCGGACCAGGCACGACTCCAGGGTCCGCGCGGTGTCCCCGGGGGCACCGGTGCCGAACGCGGACGCCAGGACCTCGGCCTCCGGAGTCCGGCCCCGGGCCCGCACCCGCTCGGCGTCCTCCACCGCGAACACCGCCGCGCCCTCGCCCACCGGCACGTCGTGCCCGGCGGTCCGCGCCCGGTGGCTCCAGGCGGTGTGCGGGCTGAACTCCTCGACGGCTCCGGCCAGCAGGACGTCGGCGTGCCCGCCCGCGATGAGCGTGGCGCCGTAGCGCAGCACGTTGAGCCCGGAGAGCTGGCCGCCCGCCACCGTGGCGTTGACTCCGCGCAGCCCGTGCCAGATCGCGCTGCGCCCGGCGGGGCAGTTGATCGTCGCGCTGGGGAACATCACCGGGTTGACCAGGTAGGGGCGCTCCTGGACGAGGGTGTCCCGGCTGAACTCGCTGGTGGTGCGGACGCTTCCGGCGGTCGTCCCCAGCACGATCCCCACGCGCCCGTCGGTCTCCTCGTCCACCACCGTGTCGGTCGCGTCGAGGGCCAGCCCGGTCGCCACCACCGCCAGCGCGGTGCTGCGGTCCAGGTGCCGGGTTCCCTTGCGGCCCACGTGGTCGGCGGCCCGGAAGCCCGGGATGGCGTGTGTCCTCCCGGGCGGCAGCGGCGCGTCGAACATCGCCGCCGCGTCCTCGGCGCCCACCTGTCCGGAGCGGCCCTCACGGACCGCCTCGGTGAACTCCTCCGCGCCCGTACCGATCGGCGACACCGCCGACCAGCCGGTGATCGACAGCACCGGACGGGCCGTCCTCGTCACGCTCACGAAACCCTCCCGAAGACGGTGATGGCGTTGTTGCCGCCGAAGGCGAACCCGTTGTTCTGCACCACGTTCAGGTCGGCCGGACGCGCCCGGTTGGGCACCGGGTCGACCCCGCCCAGCGCCGGGTCGTGGTTGGCGAAGTTGATCGTGGGCGGCAGGAACCCGTCCCGCATCCCGATGAGCGAGGCGATGGCGCCGAACGCGCTGGAGGCGCCCATGGTGTGGCCCAGCATCGACTTGACCGAACTGATCGGCGGCGCGTCCGGTCCGAAGACCTCCCGGTGCGCCGTCGCCTCGGCGAGGTCGTTGGCGGGGGTGCCCGTGCCGTGGGCGCACACGTAGTCCACGTCCTTGGGCTTGACGCCCGCGTTGGCGTGCGCGCGGCGCATGCACTCGGCGATCCCGGCGGGGTTGGGGGAGACCATGTGGTCGGCGTCGCAGTTGAGCCCGTACCCCAGGACCTCCGCGTACACGCGGGCGCCGCGGGCGCGGGCCCCGTCCAGCGTCTCCAGGACCAGGACCGCCCCGCCCTCGGCGGTGATGATGCCGGAGCGGTCGCGGTCGAACGGCGAGCTGACGTCCTCGGCGACCGCTCCCAACCGGAAGAACCCGGCGTGCGCCCAGCGCAGCACCGAGTCCGCGCCGCCCGCCAGCATGATGTCGGCCTCCCCGAAACGGACGAGGTCGTAGGCGTAACCGAGGGCGTAGTTGCCCGCGGAGCAGGCGGTCGCCAGCGTCATGGCCTCACCGGTCAGCGACAGCTCGCGGTTGACCGCGTAGGCCAGCCGGGCCGCCGGCACCCGTGCGTACAGATGCGGGTCCTGGCCCTCCCAGCCGTGCTCGACCTCCTGCTCGGTGAGCCGCTCGATGGTCGGCGACTCCCCGCTGGTGGTGCCCAGGACCGACCCGGCCTCGGCGCGGGCCAGGTCGGAGGGGTCAAGGCCGGCGTCGGAGACGGCCAGCCGCGCGGCCGCCGCCGCGAAGAGGCTGGACCGGCCCCACTCGTCGGGGTCGAGCCGCTCCAGCAGCTCCCCGGGGGCGAAGTCCCTGACCTCGCCCGCGTTGCGGTGGGGGAATCCGGAGGCGTCGAAGGAGGAGATGGGGGAGACCCCCGAGCGCCCGGCGCGCACCGACGCGCCGAACGCCTCCGCCCCCGTTCCCACGTTGGACACGGGCCCCAGGCCCGTCACGACGACCCTGCGCATCAGCCCCTGGTCCCCTCGTACCGGGTGACGACGGCGTGGACGCCGTTGAGGCTGCCCATGTTGGGCAGCTCGGTCTGCGGGATGGCCACGCCGAGGCCCTTCTCGATGCGCGCGAGGACCTCGATGGCCTGGAGCGAGTCGGCCTCGTGCTCCTCGGAGAAGAGGCC
Source organism: Nocardiopsis sp. KDC1DS13DA1 (assembly GCF_055632325.1). Lineage (NCBI taxonomy): Bacteria > Bacillati > Actinomycetota > Actinomycetes > Streptosporangiales > Nocardiopsidaceae > Nocardiopsis > Nocardiopsis sp. KDC1DS13DA1. The sequence goes on along the minus strand of NZ_JBVMUY010000027.1, from coordinate 85,320 downwards.
GTCGGGGGTGATCTCCTCGGGTTCGACCTCCAGGACGTCGGCCACGATCTCGCGCAGTTCGTCGATGAGGGCGGTGGCGGTCTCGGACATGCGGTGTCTCCTCTGGTGGTGTGCGGTGTGCTGATGGTGGACGTGGGAAGAGGGCGGGCCGGGGGCGGCGGAGCGGGTCAGATGACCACGCCGCCGTCGACCTGGACGACCTGTCCGGTGATGTAGGAGGCCTGGTCGGAGACGAGGAACGCGACCAGGCCGGCCACGTCCTCGACGGTGCCGAGGCGGCGCAGCGCCACCTTGTCCACGGCGCTGGCGCGTACCTTCTCCGGCAGGGACCGGGTCATGTCGGTCTCGACGAAGCCGGGGGCGACCACGTTGACGCGGATCCCGTAACGCGCCACCTCCTTGGCCAGCGCCCTGCTCATGCCGTTGATCCCGGCCTTGGCGGCGGAGTAGTTGGCCTGGCCCGCGTTGCCGTGTACGCCCATGACGGAGGAGATGTTGACGACGCTGCCGCGCCTGTTCTTGATGAGGTCGAACACGGTGGCACGGCAGAGGTTGAACGTGCCGGTGAGGTTGGTGTCGATGACCGCGCTCCAGTCGGCGCCGTCCATCATCGCCACGGGGGCGTCGCGCAGGATGCCCGCCGAGTTCACCAGGACCTCGGGGTCGCCGAGTTCCGCCTTGGCGCGGTCGGTGAACTCCTGCACCGCGGCCAGGTCGGACACGTCGCAGGCGGCGCTGAAGCACGCGGCGCCGGTGGCGCGGACCTTCTCCTGCGTGGTCGCGGCGGCGTCGCCCGCGCGCTGGTAGCAGAACGCGATGTCGTACCCGTCGGCGGCCAGCCGCAGGGCGACGGCGCGCCCGATGCCGCGGGAGCCTCCGCTGACGATCGCTACCGGTCTGTCCGTCATCTGCGGACCTCACTCTCATGTTCGCTGCGGGGGGACTGCGGGATGCGGCGGATGTACAGGGCGGCGACCGCGGCCACCGCTGTGACCAGGGCGCCGACCAGGACGGCCGGTCGGAGCGCGGCGACGAAGGACGCGTCGGTCTCGGCGCCGGAGGGGTGGAACAGGACGAAGACGGTGCTGATCACGGCGATGCCCAGGGAGCCGCCGAACTCGCGGACGGTGTTGTTCACTCCGGAGGCGGTGCCGTGCCGCTCCTCGGGCACGGACGCGATGACCACGACCGGGTTGGCGGCGAAGACCAGCCCCATGCCCACGCCCGCCGCCGCCAGTGCCGGGAGCATCGCCGTGTAGTCCGTCTCGGCCGTGGCCCCCAGCGCGACCCAGCCGAGCGCCCCCGCCTGGAGCGCGCAGCCCAGCGCCTGCATGCGCCCACCGCCGATCCGGTCGACGAACACGCTCGCCACCGGGACCACGAGCATCGGTGCCGCCGTCCACGGAAGTGTCCGCAACCCCGCCTCGAAGGGCGCGTAGCCCATCGGTCCCTGCATGAACTGCGCCAGCAGGAACACCGAGCCGAACACCCCGAAGTACATCGCCAGGGACACCAGGACGCTGAGCCCGAAGGGGCCGATCCGGAACAGTTCCAAGGGGACGAGCGGCGTCGGCGTGCGCCGCTGCCAGACCAGGAACGCGGCCATCAGGACCACGGCGGCCACGAGCGCGCCGATGGTCGCGACCGACGACCACCCCGACTCGGCGGCGCGGACCACGCCCCACACCGCGGCGACCAGGGCTCCGGTCACCAGAACGGCCCCGGGGGCGTCGAAGGACGCGGACCCGCCCCGGCTCTCGGCGACGAACCACAGCACGGCGGGCAGCGCCGCCAGGCCGACCGGGACGTTGATCCAGAACACCCACTGCCAGCCCAGCGACTCGGTGAACACACCGCCGACCAGCGGCCCCAGGGCGATGCCGAGTCCGTTGATCCCGCCCCAGGCGCCGACCGCCGCGTTGCGGTGCCGCGCGTCCACCGCCGCCGCCACCAGGGTCAGTGACAGCGGCAGGACGGCGGCGGCCCCGGCGCCCTGGACGGCGCGGGCCAGCATCAGCTCACCCAGTGAGGACGCCGTGGCGCACCACGCCGAGGCCAGCGTGAACACCGCCAGCGCGACGGCGAAGACCCTGCGTCGGCCGAACCGGTCGCCCACCGCCGACATGGCCATCAGCAGGCCCGCGAAGGCCAGCACGTAGGCGTTGACCACCCACTGGAGCTGGGACTGACCGCCGCCGAACTCAGCGCGGATCTGCGGGAGCGCGTGCGTCACGATGAGGTTGTCCAGGGCGACCATGAACATCGGCAGGGCCGTGGCGACGATCGCCGCGACGCCTCCGGTCGATCGCGTCATCGGAGCGTCACTCCTCTCCCGTCGTGGTCGGCGAGGGCCAGGGCGACCTCCTCGGTGATCGCCCGGATCACCGCGTCGCGCTGGCCGTTCAGGTAGAAGTGCGGCCCCGGGAAACCACGGAGGCCCTGGTAGCGCGGTGCCAGCGCGGACCAGCCGCCCGCGTCCGCGGGACCGGCCACCCGGTCGGACTCCCCGGCGAACACCGTCAGCGGGACCGGGGTCCCCCCGGGCGGGCCGGCGTCGCGCCAGGCCCGCACCAGTTCCAGGTCGGCCCGCAGGCGGGGTTCGAACAGGAACCACAGTTCGTCGTCGGCGAGGACCTCCTCGGGCACACCGCTCAGCCCGCCGATCCGGTCGCGCAGTTCGCGGGAGGACATCCGCGAGGTGTCCTCGGACCTGGACACCCCCGGCGCGGGGTAGCCGGACATCCCGAGCCAGGCGGCCGTGGCCGTGCCCTCCGCGGCCAGGACGCGGGTCAGTTCGTACCCGACGGCGGCGCCCATGCTGTGGCCGAACACCCCGAAGGGAACGTCGGTCAGCGGGGCGACCGCCCGCGCCAGGCGCTCCACCAGCTGGTCCATCCCGGCGGCGAACGGCTCGCGCTGGAGGCGTCCGCGCCCGGGTGCCTCGACGGCGCACACGTCCCAGCCGTCGGGGAACCGCCGCGCCCACCCGCGGAAGGCGGTGTGCGCTCCGCCGGCGTGGTGGAGCAGGAACAGCCGGAAATCCGGCTCCTCGACCCTCCTGGTGCGGACCAGGGGCGACGTCTCGGAAACAGCCCGTGCGCTCATCGGTCCGCGACCACCACGGCACGGGCCCGGGCCAGGACGCGCTCGCCACCGCACGTGGCGGTGACGGCGACGCGCACCCCGTGCTCCAGGACGGCGTCCACCCGGCCGGACACGACCAGCTCGACGCCCTCGCCCGGGGGGACGACGACGGGACGGGCGAACCGGGTCTCGTACGCGGCGATCCGCGTGCCCGGACCGCACCACCCGGTGACGGCGGTCGCGGCCAGGCCCATCGTCAGCATGCCGTGGGCGATGACCCCGGGCAGGCCGACGGCGTCGGCGGCGCGCTCGTCGTAGTGGATGGGGTTGAGGTCCCCCGAGGCGCCCGCGTAGCGGACCAGGTCGGCCCGGGTGACGGTGAACCGCCGCTCGGGCAGGGGCCGGCCGGGTTCCGCCGTGTCGGGGGTCAGCGGCGCGTGCGGGGCCGGGGGGTTCTCGGCCGGAACGGTGCCGGCGGTGGATGTGGTCATGAGGGGTCCGCCCAGGTGATGAGGGTGGTGGTGGCGGTGCACACGTGCTCGCCGGCGGTCGTGCTGATGTCGCTGCGCAGCGCCACGAGGTCGTTGGCGCCCAGCGTCTCCACCCGGGTGAGGCGCACCTGGGCGGTCAGCACGTCACCCGCGCGTGCGGGACGCGTGTGGTGGAAGGACTGGTCGCGGTGGATGACCCGGGAGAAGTCGAACCCCAGGGCCGGGTCGAGGACCGCCGCCTCCTGTGCCCTCATGGCGAGCACGATGGGGAACGTCGGGGGTGCTTCGGTGCCGTCCGGGGCGCCCACGGCGGCCCGGAACTCGCGGATCTTCTCGCGGCCGACCTCGTAGGTCTCCTCCGGCCGGTACACCCGGCCGAGCAGCGACGCGTCCAGGGCCATCAGGAGCCACCGCCCTCGCGCAGCACCAGCGCGCCGGTGTTGCCGTCGTGGCCCATGGTGGTGACCAGGGCGACGCGCGGCCGGTCGGAGGGCTCGCGCCGCCACACGGCCAGCAGCCCGGCCACCTGCATGGCCCCCGCCGCGCTGTAGCACTGGCCCACGGTGCGGGTCACGTCGCGGACCGGACGGGTCCCGCCCAGGGCGATCCCGATCCCCCGCCGTTCGGCGTGCTCCACACCGACCAGGCCGGTCGCCCCCGGGGAGACCTCGGTGACGTCGCGCGGCTCCAGTCCGCTGCGGGACAGTGCCAGCCCGACGAGTCCGGCCAGCGCGTGCGCCCGGTCCCCGCGCCCGGCCGGGTGGAACCCCACCTCGGCCCCCAGGACCTCGGCCAGGACGGCCGCGCCCCGGGCACGCGCCGACTCCGAGGTGCTCATCAGGAAGGCCGCGCCGCCCTCACCGATCGCGGTGTCGCCCGAGAGCACACCGGCGGCCTGCCAGCCCCACGCGAGCGGTGCGCTCAGCTCCTCGACCCCGCCCACGACGAGGCGGTCGGCCCGGCCCAGCGCCAGGACCGTCCTGGCGTGCCGGAAGGAGTTGACGCCGGAGGCCTGACCGGCTCCGAGGGTGACGTTGGCACCGCGCAGCCCGTTCCAGATGGCGATCTGGCCGGCGCAGCAGTTGAGGACCGTGTTGGGGAAGCGGGAGGGGTTGACCAGGTAGGGGCGCTCCTGGAGCAGGGTGTCGCCAGCCAGCTCGCTGAGGCTCTGGATGCTGCCGGTGCTCGTGGTGATGACCACGCCGGTGCGGGCGGGATCGCCGCCGGCCTCCTCCGGGGCGGCCTCCAGGGCGAGCCTGGTCGCGACCAGGCCCAGACCGGTGAGCCGGTCGAGGTTGCGCGTGCCCTTGCGGCCGACGTGGTCGCGGAGCCGGAAACCGGCCACCGAACGGATGCCGATCTGCGGGTAGTCGGCGGCGTCGTCTCCCTCCGGGGCCGCGTGGCCCGGTTCCCCCGAGGCGAGCAGCTCGCCCAGCGGCTCCAGGCCGTACCCGGCGGGGGTCACGACACCGGCGGAGGTGAGGGCGAGCGGTACGGCGGGAGGAGCCGCCACTGCGGCGGTGTCGGTCACGGCGTTCACTCCGGCCTCCCGAGGATGGTGATGACGTTGTTGCCGCCGAAGGCGAACCCGTGGTTCTGCACGATCCGCGGCCGCGCGTCGCGTCCGCGCCCGGGGACCACGTCCACGTCCGGGCCCAGGGCCGGGTCCACCTCGGTGACGTTGGCGGTGGGCGGCAGGAAGCCGTCGTGCAGCGCCTTGCAGCAGACGACGGCGCCGAAGCCGCTGGCCGCGCCCATGGTGTGGCCGATCATCGACTTGATGGAGCTGATCGGAGGCAGGTCGGCCCCGAACACCTCGCGGACCGCCTGCACCTCCGTGGCGTCGTTGGTGGGCGTGCCGGTGCCGTGCGCGCACACGTAGTCCACCTGGTCGGGGGTGATGCCCGCGGAGGCGTGGGCGTCCCGGATGCACGAGGAGATGCTCCCGGGGTCGGGGTGGACCATGTGCCGGGCGTCGCAGTTGACCCCGTAGCCCAGGATCTCGGCGTACACCCGGGCACCGCGCGCCACGGCCGCCTCCAGCGGCTCCAGCAGCAGGGACACACCGCCCTCACCCGTGAGGATTCCGGCCCTGTCCTTGTCGAAGGGGCGGCAGCGGTCCGGGGCCAGCGCGCCCAGGGCGTGGAACCCGGCGTGGGTGAAGCGGTTCACCGCGTCCGCGCCGCCCGCGAACATCAGGTCGGCCTCGCCCGTGCTGACCAGGTCGAAGGCGTGTCCGAGCGCGTAGTTGCTGGCCGAGCACGCGGTGGGGATGGTCTGCGTGTCACCGCTCAGGGACAGCTCGGTGCTGACCGCCGCGGAGATCTGGCTGGCCGGGGCCTGGGCGACGACCCGGGCCTCGAACTCCTTGGCCCGCCCCGACACCCACTGCTCGCCGAGCACGGAGGCGACGGTGGCCTCACCGCTGGTCGTGCCCATGATGACCCCGGACCGGCTCCGGGCGACGAGGTCGGGGTCCAGACCGGAGTCCTCCACCGCCAGCCGGGAGGCGGCCGCGGCCAGCAGGCCGCTGCGGCCCCACCGGTCGGTCCGGATCCGGCGCAGGATGTCCTCGGGGACGAAGTCGGCGACCTCGCCCGCGATCCGGAAGGGGAAGCCGGAGGCGTCGAACGACGTGATCTCCCTGGTCCCGTTGCGTCCCTCGCGGATCGCCGCCGCGAACGCGTCGGCGCCGATGCCAACGCTGCTCACGGCACCGAGCCCGGTGATCGCGACGCGTCTGGACTCACGCATGCGCCACCTCGGCGTACCTGCGGACCGCGGCGGTCAGCGAGGCGAAGTCGAGCAGTTCGGGGAGCTCGGTCTTGGGAATGACCACCCCCATCTCCTTCTCGATACGGGAGACCACCGTGATAAGGGAGAGAGAATCCCCCTCATAGTCCTCCACGAAGTGCCCTTCGGGGGTGAGTTCACCCTCCTCCAGCTCCAGTTCCTGACTGACGATCTCACGCAGAGCATCGATATTCACGTCCGCGCCCGCAGCTGTTCTGGCCTCGGCCATCATCGCCTCTTTCGGATCGTCGACCCGCTGCTCGGGCCGGTCATCCACCACCTTGGCGACCGGCTGACGAAGGCGCAACACAACTGCGACTTTGTACTACTCCCCCTTCATCGAAAGTTGTAGTCGGACAACTTTTATCGGGGATTGATCGCCTTTCTATGCGCTACTGCGAGGATGGCCGCCAAGGCCATCGATTCAATGAGAGGCGGTGCCATGACCCCGGTCGTGGAAAAAGACGCCACAGGGACCGGCCTCGGTTTCACGTCCACGCTCGACCGGACGCTGGTCCACCGGCGCGCGGTGTCGGAGGTCTTCCTGACCGACCTGCGCCCGCAGACCGAGACGGACGCGGCGGTGGCCGCACAGCTGCCCCTGAACCACGCCTACTTCAGCGACCACACCCAGCTGCCCGCGGTCTACGACGTCCTCCTGGTCCTGGAGGCCGCACGGCAGGCCGCCATCGCGGGGACCCACGCCCACATGGGTGTCCGCAAGGGCATGCAGATGATCGTGGACCGGTTCACCATCCGGACCGACCCGGCCGCCCTGCTGTGCTCCGACCGGCCCGGGGAACTGGTCATCGACAACCACTTCACCGCCGTGCGCATGCGCCGGAACCGGCTCCGCGCCGGACGCGTCGACCAGGTCCTGCACGTCGACGGGGTTCGGGCCGGGACGCACACCATGGACGTCGTCCTGCTCACCGCCGGCGAGTACGAGGCCGTCCGCCACACGCAACTGGGCGGTTCCGTCCCCTGGACCACCGAGCAGGTGAGCGCACCCAACCCGACCGATCCCGCGACCGTCCGCCGCGGCCACCCGCGCAACGTGGTCATCGGCGCGCCGCGGACCGGGCCGGACGGGATCACCGCGCGGATCCGGCCCCGCTGGGACAACCCGTCCCTGTTCGACCATCCCTACGACCACCTGCCCGCCGCCGTCCTCACCGAGGCGGCGCGCCAGCTCGTCCTGGCCGCTCCGGACACCGACGGCCCCGGCGCCCTCCACCGGCACGTGACCGGGATCAGCGCGACCTTCACCGGGTTCGCGGAGCTGACCTCGCCCGTGCGGGCCACCACCCCCGCCGACGTGCCCCCGACCGGGCGACGGCGGGTCCTCCTCGAACAGGAGGGCGCGCGGATCGCCGACATCACCCTGACGGTCACCGACACGAGCGACCTCACGAGGCAGGAGAGCCCACGATGAGCACATCCCCGGTCACGGCCGTGTGGACGGACTTCGGCGGTGTCCTGACACCGCCCGTCGCCGAGACGATGCAGAACTTCTGCGCGCGCACCGGTATCGACGCCCACGCCCTGCTGACGGTGATCGGCGAGGTGACCGAGAGCTTCGGCACCGACGACTACATGGAACCCATCGACACCCCGATCGTCACCGAGGCCGAGTGGCTGGACCGCATCGGCGCCCTCCTGAGGGAGCGCCACGGCGTCGACCGGCGGATCACCACCCTGGCCGACGACTGGTTCAAGGACCGCGAGACCAACCTGGCCTGGGTCGAGCGCCTGGAGTGGCTGCGCTCCCGGGGCCTGTTCGTCGGGATGCTCTCCAACATGGTGCCCACCTGGGACGCCCACTGGCGCCGCATGGTCGACGCGGACGCCCTCTTCGACGACGTGGTCCTGTCCTTCGAGGTGGCCGCCCGCAAGCCCCAGCCCCGGATGTTCGAGCTGGCCGCCCGCCGCGCCGGGGCCGAGCCCGGCCAGTGCCTGCTCGTGGACGACATCGAACGCAACTGCGAGGGCGCCCGCGCCGCCGGGTGGCACGCCATCCACTTCCACGACACCGCCCAGGCCGCCGCCGAGCTCGCCCGGCTCGTGGACTCCCCCGCCGAGGCGGCCCGATGAGCCGCCGGGTCCTGGTCACCGGTGGGAACCGGGGGATCGGGCTGGGGGTCGCCCGCTCGTTCGCCGGGGCCGGGTACGAGGTCGTGGTGACCCACCGCGGCGCGGAACCGCCCGAGGGGCTCGACGGCGTCCGCTGCGACGTCACCGACCCCGAGTCCGTGGACGCCGCGGTCGAGCGCGTGCGCCGTGAGCACGGCCCGATCGAGATCCTCGTCTCCAACGCGGGCGTCACCCGGGACGGGCTCCTCCTCGGTATGAGCGACGAGGAGTTCACCGGGGTCCTAAGCACCAACCTCGTCGGGGCCATGCGGATCACCCGCGCCGTCCTCACCGACATGGTGCGGGCCCGCTGGGGACGGCTGATCTACGTTTCCTCCCTGACCGCCACGACCGGCGCGCCCGGCCAGGCCAACTACGCGGCGTCCAAGGCGGGCCTGATCGGGCTGGCCCGGTCGGTCGCCCAGGAGGTCGGCGGGCGCAACATCACCGCCAACGTCGTCTCGCCCGGCCTGATCGAGACCGACATGATCGCCGACCTGCCCGAACAGCGGCGCGAGTGGATCCTCGCCCGCAGCCCGCTGCGCCGCACGGGGACGGTGGAGGAGGTCGCCGCCGCGGTGCGCTTCCTCGCCCAGGACGACGCGTCCTACGTCACCTGCGCCAACATCCCCGTCAGCGGTGGAGCCGACTGCGGCTGAGGCCCCGGGCGCGTCAGCCTCCCAGCACCCCACCAGCCAGCACCGACCGACACCGAGGAGTAGCCGTGTCCGACCAGTCCCAGACCGAGATCACGCTCGACATCGCGCACAGGATGGGCGAGATCTTCAACGACCTCAACGCCGAGGTCGCCCACGAGTTCGTCGCCCCCGAGTTCGTCGACCACGAGGCGCCCCCCGGCACCCCCGGAGGCCCCGACGGCTACCTGGGCACCGCCCGGTGGATGAACCACGTCTTCGCCGACGCCAGGTGGGAGCGCATCGACAGCTTCGCCGAGGGCGACAAGGCCGTCATCCACCTGCGCTTCACCGGCCGACACGTCAACGACTTCCTCGGCATCGAGGCCACCGGCAACGAGGTCGCCTTCGAGCACATGCACATCTACCGGGTCGAGGACGGCAGGGTCGTCGAGCACTGGGGCTGCCGCCAGGACCTGTTCCTCATGCTCCAGGTCGGCGCCGTCGAACTCGACCTGCGCCCCTTCACCCTCGACGGGGAGCCCGTCTCCTCCTGAGCCGACCGCATCTCCCCCTCCGGGGCCCGGAGCCGTGAACCCCGGGCCCCGGCCCCTCGTGTCCCCGTGAGGAAGGCCCCACCGTGTCCCACATCGCCTACGTGTTCCCGGGCCAGGGCTCACAGGAGCCGGGTATGGGCGCCCCCTGGGCGCACACCCCCTCCTGGAACCTGGTCGACCGGGCGTCCAGGGTGAGCGGCCGCGACGTCGCCGACCTGCTGCTGCACGCCGACGCCGACACCCTGCGTCGCACCGACAACGCCCAGATCGCCACGTTCGTCCTGGCCTGCGTCGTCCACGCCGAGGTACGCACGGCGCTGCCCGGGGTCCGCCCGGCGGCCGTCGCCGGGCACAGCCTGGGCGAGTACACCGCGCTCGTCGCCTCCGGCGCGCTCGGCTACGAGGACGGCGTCCGCCTGGTCGCCGCCCGGGGGCGGGCCATGCGCGAGGCCTGCGCGGCGGCTCCCGGAACCATGGGCGTCGTCCTGGGCCTGGACGTGGACGCGGTCCGCGACCTGGTCGACCGGCTGCGCACGCGGGAGGGCGCCGACGTCTGGGTCGCCAACCTCAACTCGCCCCGGCAGGCCGTGGTGTCCGGCACGCCCGAGGGCGTCGCCCGCTGCGGTGAGGCGGCGCTCGCCGAGGGCGCCGTCCGCGTGGTGGACATCCCCGTCGGCGGAGCCTTCCACAGCCCGCTCATGGATCCCGCCCGTGGGCGGCTGGCCGACGCCCTGGCCGGGACCTCGTTCCACCCGGCGGTCACACCCGTGGTCGCCAACGTCGACGGCCGGGCCCACGACGAGCCCCACCGGTGGCCGGGCCTCATGCTCGACCAGCTCACCGGCCCGGTGCGGTGGCTCGACACCGTCCGCACCCTCACCGGCGACCTGGGCGCCGGCCTGCTGGTCGAACTCGGGCCGGGGCGGGTCCTGACCGGATTCACCAAGCGCATCGCCCGCGGGACCGCCCGTGCCTCGGTCGCCGTGCCCGAGCACGTCCCGGCCCTGGCGGAGGCGGTCGGCGCCACTCGCGGGGACGGGGCGCCCGTGACCGTTCGCGCCGCCTCGGGCGCGTCCGTGTAGGGGGCGCGCCCCGACCGCCCAGCGGGACCGGACATCGGCCCCACCGCATCCGAGGGAGCAGAGGAGACAGAGTGTTCACGAGAATCGGCAGGTTCGCGGTGCGCCGCAGGTGGTGGGTGGTCACCGCCGCGATCCTGCTCGCCGTGTTCGGCGGCGTGTGGGGGACCGGGGCTCTGAGCGCGCTGACGGGCGGCGCGGGCTTCGACGACCCGGCGAGCGAGTCGAGGCGTGCCGACGCCGTCCTCGCCGGGGAGTTGGGCCGTGAGTCGGTCGACCTCGTCGTGCTCTACGAGAGCGACGAGCTGACCGTGGACGACCCCGGCTTCGGCGACGCGGTCGAGGAGGCGCTCGCCCGGGTGCCCGGGGAGGGGATCGAGCGGCTCGACTCCTACTCCTCCACCGGCTCCGAGGAGTACGTGTCCCGGGACCGCCACGCCACCTACGTTCTCGTCCAGTTCGACACCTCCGACGACCAGGAACGGGTCCAGCGGCTGGAGGAGGTCGCCGACGCGTTCGAGGTGGACGGGCTCGACGTGGCCTTCGGCGGTGTCACCGCCATGACCGAGCAGGTCAACGCACTGACCGGAGCCGACATCGCCCGGGCCGAGATGCTGTCCCTGCCGGTGCTGATGGTCGTGATGGTGCTGATCTTCCGCAGCCCCGTCGCGGCGCTGCTGCCCCTGGCCGTCGGCGCCGTGACCGCGCTCGGCTCGTTCGTCGTGCTGCGCGTGCTCACCTCCGTCGTGGACATCGCGGGGTCGGTCATCAACGTGATCACGATCCTGGGTCTCGGCCTGGCCATCGACTACGCCCTGTTCATGGTCAGCCGGTTCCGGGAGGAACTGGACGCGGGCGCCGACGTGGCCGGGGCGGTCCACCGCGCGACCGCCACGGCCGGACGCACCATCGCCTTCTCCGGTGTGGCACTGGCCATCTGCTTCGCCGGACTCACCCTCTTCCCCGCGCGCTTCCTCAGTTCGATGGGGTACGGGGGCGTGGCCGTGGTCGCCTTCGCGGTGATCAGCTCGGTCACTCTGCTGCCCGCCCTGCTGTTCCTGATGGGCCGCGGGGTCGACACCTGGCGCATCCCCTGGCCGCGGCGGAGGGCGGAGGTCGACCAGGGCGGGTGGTACCGCGTCGCGCACGCCGTCATGCGGCGGCCGGTGGCCGTCACCGTCCTCCTCGTGGCCCTGCTGCTCGGCCTCGGCGCACCGTTCCTCACCGCGAACTGGGCCCGCCCCGGTGACTGGGTCCTGCCCTCCGACTCCGACGCGCGGACGGTCGCCACCCGGTTGGAGGAGCGCTTCGAGACCGACCCCACCAAGGTCATGACGGCGGTCGTCACGCTGCCGGAGTCGGCCGGGGACGCCTCGGCCGCTCTGGGCGGCTACACCGCGCGCATGGCGGACGTGCGGGGGGTGACCTCGGCCCGGGTGACCGGGACCAGCGGTGACGAGGTCCGGGTGACGCTGACCTACGACGTGGACCCGATGTCGCCCCAGGCCCGGACCATGGTCGGGGAGCTGCGCGCCCTCGACCCGCCGGAGGACGCGCAGGCCCTGTTCACCGGTATGCCCGCGTCGCGCGTGGACATCGTGGACATGATCGGTGAGCGGGCTCCGGCGATGCTGCTGTTCGTCTGCGTCGTGTCCTACCTGGTGCTGTTCATGGCCTTCGGGTCCGTCCTGCTGCCGCTCAAGTCGATCGTGATGAACATGCTGTCGCTCTCGGCGGCCTTCGGCGCGATCACGCTCATCTTCCAACACGGCTACCTGGCGGGGCTGCTCGGCTTCGACGCGGTGGGCGTGGTCGACGCCAACTTCCCGGTGCTCATCGTCGCCATCGCCTTCGGCCTGGCCATGGACTACGAGGTGTTCCTGCTGTCCCGGGTGCGCGAGCAGTGGGCCCGCGGGGTCGGCGAGACCGAGGCCGTCGCGGTCGGGCTCCAGCGCACGGCGGGGATCATCACCGGTGTCGCCCTGCTCATGATCGTCGTGGTGTCGGGGTTCGTCGGCTCCTCGATCGTCTTCATGAAGATGATCGGCGTCGGCATGGTGATCGCCATCGCGGTGGACGCCACGATCGTGCGCGGGCTGCTCGTACCGGCCACCATGCGGCTCCTGGGCCGCTGGGCCTGGTGGTCCCCGGCCCCGCTGGCACGGTGGTGGGAGCGGTTCGGTTTCCGTGAGGACGACGCGCCCGGGCCCCGCTCCGGGAGGGAGGGCTCCGACGCGGCCGGCACCGGCTCCGGAACTCCCGGGGCCGGTGCCGCCGAACCCAGGAGCACGGTCGGATGACACGGGCGGAGGAGGCGACGCGGGTGCCCGGACCGGCCGCGCAGCGGGCGGCCGGGCACGGCCGGGCAGGGCTGGGTGCCCCGGTGTGGACGGCCCTGGCCGGGTCCGTCGCGGTCGCCCTCACGGCGGGACTGTTCGCGGACTGGGACGCCCACACCGGTCCGCTCGCCCGGTTCACGGTCGGGTGGGGGTTCCCCCTGCCGGGCCGCGTCACGACGCCCTCCGCCGACCTGGTGGCCGCCGTCGCCGTGTGCGCCGCCGCGCTGCGCGCCGTGCTCCGGTTCCCCGACGTGTCCGTCGTCCCCGGCGCGGCGGGGACGACGGGTGTGCGGGGCGCCGTGCGGCTGCTGCTGTGGTCCTGGTCGGTACCGGTCACGGCCTTCTGCGCGGGCGGGCTGGCGGGGGCGGTCGCCGGACTGGCGGTGGGCGGCTCGGCCGGAGGTCCGGCGGAGACGCTCTGGCACCTGCTCGCCCAGGCCGGACACGGTGGGCTGTTCGGGGTGCTGTACGGGGCGCCCGCCGCGGTGGCCGTCGCGGCCACCGCCCGCCTCACGGCGCGGCGCGCGGACGCCTCCGGCCCGGTACCTGCCCGGCGACGGTCCCCGTACGCCGTCCTCACCGGGCTGCTGCTCCTGGCGCCGCTGGCCGCGTTGGCTCTCGGCGCGGCCCTGCTGGGCACTGCGCCGCCGGAGGACTGCTCCCCGCTGGCGTGCGCGTCACCGCTGGACGAGCTCCTCCTCACCGGGGAGATCGGCCTGCGCCTGGCCGTACCCTGCTGGGCGGCGGCAATGGGCACGGCCGCGGTCCTGCGCGCCCTGCCCAGGATCGGGTACTGGCCGGTGTGGACGCACCTGTTCCTCGCCGCAGGAGCGGCCGGGCTCGCGGTCGTGTTCCTGTCCGGGCTGGTCGTGGGCTCGTCCGTGTGACCCTCCCCGGAGCCGCCGCGGCTCCCCTGCCCGCCCCTCCCCCTGTCCGCCCTCCCCGAGCAAAGGACGAGCGATGGCCCAGATCAGCAGACGCACCTTCGTCGGGGCCGCCGCGGCGGCCGGGCTCGGCGGCCTCGCCTGGCTGACCACGCGGACCGCGGGGGCCGTGGGGCCGCAGGCCCCTGCGGCCCGGCGCGCCTACGTCGGCGGGTTCACCGACGGCGAGTACGGGCTGCCGGGCCTGCCGGGGATCGCGGTGGCGACCGTCGCGGCCGACGGGAGCCTGGGCGTCGACGGCTACCAGGAGGGCATCGACAACCCCTCATACCTGGCCCTCGGCCCCGGCGGGGGCCTGCTGTACGCGGTCAGCCAGACCGGTGACGGCCACGTGCACGCCTTCCGGATCGGCGACGGCGGCTGGCCCGAGCCGCTGGGCGCCGCCCGCACGGAGGGCGCCAACCCCGTCCACCTGGCGGTCCACCCCGACGGGCGCCACCTCGTGACGGTCAACTACGACTCCGCGACCGTCGCCGTGCACGCCCTGGCGCGGGACGGCTCCGTCGGGGAGCTGACCGACCTGGTCGAGCACGAGGGCCGCGGCCCCGACCCGGACGAGCAGGCCGCACCGCACCCGCACATGGCCCTGTTCGCGCCGGGCGGCCGCGACGTCATCGTCCCGGACAAGGGAAACGACCACGTGTACGTGTACGCGCTGGATCCGGACGGCGGGACGCTGACCGAGCGCTCCCGGACACCGGTCGCCGAGGGCGCCGGACCGCGCCACGCCGCGTTCCACCCGTCCGGGCGGTACGTGTACGTGTCCAACGAACTCGGGTCCACGGTCACCGTCTGCGAGTACGACCCGCGGGAGGGGAGCCTGCGGGTGGGGACCTCGGCCCCGGCGGCTGCCCCGGGCGCGGACCCGCGCAACGCGCCCTCGGGCGTCCTGGTCGACCCCCGGGGCCGGTTCGTCTACACCGCCGACCGCGGTATCGACTCACTGCTCTCCTACGCCGTCACCGACAGCGGGGCGTCCCTGCGTCTGGTGGAGCAGGCGCCCGTGACCACGAAGGGACCGGGCACGCGCTGGCCGCGCGGCATCGCCCTCGACCCGGGGGGCCGCCACCTGTACGCGGCCAACCAGGCGGGCCAGTGCGTCACGGCGCACCGGGTGGCCGACGACGGCCGGATCGCCCCGGTGGGCGCCCCGGTGCCCGTCGCCAGCCCCTCGTGCGTCCTGCTCTCAGCCCCGTGAGCCGCGGTCGGCCGGGGACAGTTCCTGGTCGAACATCTGGCGCGACCCGTTCTGCCGGGAGATCCGGTGCAGCGACGCCAGGAGGGGGTCGCCGAACACCGTCCACAGGACCAGGCGTTCGATCAGGGAGTCCTCGTCCGAGTACAGGCCCATGATGCGGATCTCGGCGGCCGTCATGTGCTCGGCGGCGGCCGCGTACGCCTCCACGACGAACTCGGCGTTGGCGTCGTCCAGCCACAGCAGCATGCGCAGGAGTTTGACCAGGCTCGCCCCGTGCGCCGACCGGAGGTCCAGCCGCCACCCGTGGCGCGCGGCCACGCGTCTGGCGAGCGCGCAGGCATGGTCGTCCACCGGCTCGATGTCGGTGTCGGGGCGGGTCCCGCCGCGTTCGCCCTCCAGGGCCCGCAGGACCATGCCGAAGGTCTCGTGCGGGGTCTTGCGGCTGTCGGTCATGTCCGTGAGCAGGGTTCGCACCTCGCGCGGGCTCAGGCCGCCCACCTCGACCAGGACGCGGACCAGGCGCAGGCGCCGGAGGTCCCGGGGGCCGTACCCGTGTGGCTCGGACGGCAGGTCGATGAGGTGTTCGCGCTGGTAGTACTCGACCGTGGCGACGGGTACGGAGGCCCGTTCGCACAACTCCGAGATACGCACGTATGGGCTCGCTTTCCGGTCCGGGGAGTCCGGCACTGGTCGCCGGGGAGGCGCGGAGAGCGCTCGGATCCGGCGGTGTCTGCTCGTGTCGCTGCGTGTTCGTGGGGTGAACAGCCGGGAGTGGGGGCCCCTTGGGCCGTGTGTGCCACTCAACCACGCGGACCTACCTGCCGGTATACAACGAAGGAGGCATTGCCCTGTGTCAGTGTCCGGTCACTGATTCGGATAGGCGGGGGTCCGGGTGCCGACGCCCGGTGGGCGGCGCCCCGGCGCCGCCCCCGGTGAGAATGGTCTGCTGGAGACGGCACAGCTCCTCGGACGGGTCCAGGCCCAGCTGGCCCCGCAGGGTGTCGCGGGCAGCGCGGAACGCGCTCAGCGCCTCCCCCCGGCGCCCGGCTCTGTACAACGCGTCGACCAGGTGGGTGTGGAACCCCTCGTGCAGCGGGTAGAGGCCGACCAGGTCGCGCAGCTCGGGCAGGACCTCGTGGTGGCGGTCCAGCCGGAGGGAGGCGTCCACGCGCAGCTCCCTGGCCCGGGTGTAGGTCTCGGTCACCTGCGCGACGTGGCCGGCCAGGACCCGCCCGGGACGCACGTCCGCCAGGACCGGACCGCGCCACAGGGCCAGCGCCCGGTTGATCCGGTCCACGACCTCGTGGTGGCGCCCCTCCGTCCACAGCACCTGGGCCTGACCGACGAACTGCTCGAAGGCGACCAGGTCGAGTTCGTCGGGAGCCAGCTCCATGAGGTAGCCGGACCCCCGGGTCAGGACGGCCCGCCGGGCGGCCTCCTGCCCGCACGCCCGCTCCATCGCCACCCGCAGGTGGTAGACGTGCGTGCGGACGGTCCTGACGGCGGTGGCCGGCGGCTCGCCGTCCCACAGCTCCTCCACCAGGGTGTCCACGTCCACGACCCGGTTGGCCCGCAGGAGCAGGAGGGACAGCAGCCGGGCGACCTTGGGGCCGCAGCGGAAGGCGCCGGCCCGGTCCGCCTCCAGTTCCAGGAGGCCGAGGATCTTGAAGCGGAGCATCGCTCCTCCTTGTTCCTTGCCGCGGGACGAGGTGATCTGACCGGTGGTCACATCGACGAACCTAGGACGGTGGACGGGGAAGGACAAGCGGATGGGCCGAAGGACCAGTCGATATGTCTCGAAGGTGACACACGGGGTCAGAAGCGGTGTTCGGTCTTCCTCCGGTGCGGTGTGAGGGCCCCCGACTCGGTGGCCTTGTTGACGGCGTCGATCCGCGACACCGCGTCCAGTTTCTCGAAGATGTTGCGCATGTGCCGTTTCACGGTCCCCTCGGTGATGTCCAGGCTCCGGGCGATCTCACGGTTGCTCATCGCCTCGGAGACGAGCCGCAGAACCTCGGCCTCCCGCCTGGTGAGCCGCCGGTCCGGGGCGGAGGGCCGACGCCAGGTGGGCGAGGAGACCACGACCGTCGTGCGGTCCGGGTCGCTCAGGCCGGTGATCGCGGCCACCAGGGTCACGAAGTCCACGGTCTTGTGCAGGTAGCCGCGGACGCCGAGTGCGAGCAGGTCGTTCACGAGGTCGGCGTCGTCGTGCATGCTCAGGATGACCACGTGGGTGGAGGGGGCGAGCCTGAGCAGTTCGCTGACGGTGTTCCGGGGCTCGTGCCCGGGCATCTCCAGGTCCAGGAGAACGACGTCCGGGCGCGTCTCCACCACGGTGGGGACCAGGGTGCGGACGGAGCCCACGCTCGCGACCACCTCCAGCCCCTCGTGGGAGCGCAGCAGGTCGCACAGGGCCTCACGCAGGACGTGGTGGTCGTCGACGACGGCGATGCGGATCATCCCTCGGACTCCGCCGCGAACGGGGACGCGGTGAGCGGGACGAGGATCATCGTGCGGGTCCCCTCTCCGGGGCCGCTGAGGATCCGCACACGGCCGCCGAGCGCCTCGATGCGCTCGACGAGCGAGGAGAGCCCCGTGGACGGCCCGGGATCCCCGTGCAGACGGGCCTCGGCGTCGAAGCCCACACCGTCGTCGGAGGCGATGGCCCGGATCTCACCGCGTTCGAAGCGCACGGCGATGCGGACGATCCCGGAACGCGCGTGGCGTACGGAGTTGCGCAGGCACTCCCGCAGCACGATGAACAGCTCGTCGAGGTAGTGCGGCGGAGCCCAGGACTCCTCCCCGCAGAAGTCGAGCCGGACCTCCGGCTCGGTCAGCTCCAGGGCGTTGACGTAGGCGTGCAGGGCGGTGAGCAGGGAGCCCCGGCGCTCGCTGCGGCGCTGGTCGGAGATGAGCTGGCGAAGGTGCTGGTTGAGTTCGAACAGGGCGCCCTTGAGCGAACGGAGCCGGCCGCCCGCGTCTCCGTGGGGGCGCTGGGACAGCAGTTCGTACAGTTCGAGCTGGCGGTTGGCCAGGCTGACCGAACTCCCGAGGCGGTCGTGCAGCTCCCGTGCCAGGTAACGGCGGAACTCCTGGTTGGCCTCGTGCTCACGACTGAGGAACCTGGCGTGGGAACGGACCTGGACGACCTCCATCCGCAGGGTGACCGCGTTGTTGGCGGTCACGAGGGCGGCCCCGGCCTGCTCGGCCGAGCAGCCGGGCGGCAGCGCGCGCACGATCTCCTCGAAGAGGAACCGTCCGGCCTGTCCGGTGTGTTGGGGCTTCCAGACCCAGGGCTGCTCCTCGATCTCGGCCCAGTAGGTCTCGGTCATGCGGTTGACGCGGTCGCTCGGGCGTCCGTCCCGGAGGCTCCGGGCACAGTCCGTGACCACGGACGAGGCCCAGGCGGCGACGTGCGGCCACACCCGGGGGTCGGTGCGCAGGGGGTTGCGCGCCTCGGAGAGACGCTCCGAGAGGCGGGCGACGATGGCGTCGGTGCCGTCGCGCAGCACGTCGGAGGGGGAGTCCACCGAGAGCATCGCGAGGGCGCGGTTCACGTCGGCGGCGGCGTCGAGTGTCGGGCTGGTGTCGTGCACAGGGTGAGTATGTCCATTCATTGCACGTGCCACGGGGGGACCTGTCTTGAGAGGACGATTCTTCTTCCCGGCATCGGGGTGCACCGGTGCGTACCGTCGGCTTCGCACGGCCGAAGGGTCTGGGGTCATGGGCGGAACAGAAACATGAAAAATATTCGGTTTCAGCTGCCTCGCATTCATGCGACCCGCGAAAAGGCCGCCTTTCGACACTCACCGAAATACATGCTTCCCAGGAAAGTACTTCCGGAGGAAAGTCCACACCGGCAGTGGTGTTTCCCGTTCGCCCTGACCCTCGCGGCGATTGGTTCCACAGCCTAGGGGACGCGTGTTCCGCCGAGGAAGGATGCGGAAAGACCACATTCGGCCATCGGCCAGCCGCAATAACCGGAACGACCAGCGCCGACGCGCCGAGCATGTGTCGTTCGTCACCTTCGCGCGACGCGATGGCCGCCGCCCGCCCGGGGACCTCCCGGCGACCGGGGTCCGAGGACGGCGGCCAGGGCGGCGGCCGACGCACCACACACCCGGGCGCAATACCCCCCTAGGGTATAGTGGCGGCATGAGCGCCCTCATCCGGAACCTCGCCCGCGACTCCGCCGCCCGCCCCTGCGCGTCGGCCTGCGGAGTCGGCTCCACCGAACTCGTCCTGCCCCTCCGGCTCTGGGGCCTGTGCCTCAGCCTGAGCGTCGTCCTCGCCGGGCACTGCCCGCGAGGCGGCCCCCGGTAGCCCCCGGCAGATCCCGGCCGGGGCCGGGCGAACCGCCACGGAGACGACGACGCCCCTTCGCGGCAGGACACGGTGTCCTGCCGCGAAGGGGCGTTCGTGTGCGCGGGGGAGGCCCCCGGCGGCCGGATGGGCGGAGGACCGACGCGGCCGTCGCGGTGACCGGCGCGCGGCCGCCGGGAGCAGGCGGGACCCACCCCCGCCGGAGGGTCCCGCCATCGGAGCGCGCCGCGGCGAGGATTCCCGTCCCCGTCAGCGCGCCCCGGTCCTGGAGACCGGCGTCAGCCGGTGTAGTTCGGGTCTGCGGGCACGGGCTGGGCCGGCGGCGCGGGGGAGGGCTCGCCGGTGGGACCCGGGGGGGACTCGATGGGGTCGGCCGGGGAGGGCGCGGGGGAGGGCTCGCCGGTGGGACCCGGGGAGGGCGCGGGGGAGGGCTCGCCGGTGGGGCCCGGGGAGGGCTCGCCAGTGGGGCCCGGGGCCGCCTCATCCATGGCCACCAGCTCGGCCTGGACCCGCTCACACTCCTCCATCGTCCCCGGCTCGTGGCCCGAGGGGTCCAGACCGAGGGACTCCGACAGCAGGGCGACCGACGTCCGGCACTCGCCGAGCTCAGCGGACACCCCGCCCTCGTCGGCCAGGGCGGGCGCCGCCCCGAACAGTGCCACCGCCGCGGCTCCGACGGCGAGGAAGGCGTACTTGAGTCGCATGATCGACCTTTCGTTGCGTTGCGTTGTCTGTGATGATTCGTGACGGACGGGGACTCCCCCGCACGTCCCGGGCCGGTTCCGCCCCCGTGTCCACGGAACCCGGACCACTCCTCAGGCGGAGATCTCGACCGGCGTGCCGAGCGGCAGGTTCTCGGCCATCCAGGTGATGTCCTCGTTGGAGACGCGGATGCACCCGTGGCTCACCCGCTGCCCCAGGGCGTCCTCGTCGTTGGTGCCGTGCACCGCCAACTGGCCGGGGCCGCCCGCGAACGTCTCCAGCGACTCGGAGAATCCGCTGAGGCCGTAGGCGTAGACGCCGTAGGGGCCCTCGGGATCCGACGGCTGGAGCAGCTCGGTGAAGTAGTAGCGGCCCTCCGGGGTGGGCGTATCGCTCTCACCCGTGCCGATCACTCCCGATCGCACCTCCTCCTCTCCTTCCAGAACGGTGAACCCGAACTCCGACACGTCGACCTCCACCCGGTAGTCGGTGCTGGTCAGCGTCACCTCGTCACTGCGCACCCATCCGGTGGTGCCGTTGGGGCGGATCGGCAGGAGCACCTCCAACCACGGGCCCTCCTCGCGCTCGACGAGGAAGGTGCGGTCGACGCCGAACTCGTTGGGGCTCGCCAGCGTCTGGAGGACCTCGTCCCCGCCCTGTGCGGTTCGGATGTCGATCGAGTCCCCGACGACCGTGGCGATCCGGACGCCCGACGGAGCCGCGGCCCCCGTGTCCGAGGCTCCGCCCCCGCCGTCCGGGCCGGAGGGCGAGCAGGCCGTGAGGGCGGCCAGGAACGCGGCCGTCACCAACGGCGGCAGGGCCGCGCGCGCTCCCGGCCGGGTCGGGCGCGGCAGCAGCGAGGGTCGACGCATGGGAACCATCCGGGTTCGTGTGGCGGGATCGGCCCCGGGCGGTGGACCGCACCGGGGCGTGTGGGACTCGTCCGGCGCGGTGTCGCACGGTCGGACGGTCATGAACTCTGGCGCACGAATGTGTGGATCCTGTGTGCTCGCCGTGTGGGAACCGTGTTCTGACCTGGAGGGGCGTTTCCGGCCCCGCCCGCCGCCGTCTGCGGCCCCGGTCGGCGCGGCGTACGATCAAGCCCGCGCCAGCGTTCCCACGAGCGAGCGGAGGACCCCCGTGTGCGCCCATGTGCTCGTCGCCGAGGACGACGCGAACCAGGCCGACCTCATCCGGCGTTACCTGGAGCACGAGGGCCACGCCGTGCGTGTGGTCCACGACGGCCGCGCCGCGGTCGCCGAACACCACCGCGAAGCCCCCGACCTGGTGATCCTGGACGTGATGATGCCGATCATGAGCGGACTGGACGCCTGCCGCGCGCTGCGCGCCGAGTCGGACGTCGCGGTCCTCATGCTCACCGCCCGCTCCACCGAGGAGGACCTGCTGACCGGCCTCGACCTCGGTGCCGACGACTACGTCACCAAGCCCTACAGCCCGCGCGAGCTGATGGCTCGGGTCCGCACCCTGCTGCGCCGGTCCCGCCGCCGCGTCGAACGGGCCGACCGCGTGATGCGCGCGGGACCGCTCGCGGTCGATCCCGACCGGCACACCGTCCAGCTGCACGGGGTCCCCGTCGACTGCACGCCCGCCGAGTTCCAGCTGCTCGCGGCGCTGGCGGCCCAGCCGGGGCGGGTGTTCAGCCGTGCCCAGCTGCTGGAGTACATCCACGGCGTCAGCCGCTTCATCACCGAGCGCACGATCGACGTCCACGTCATGAACCTGCGGCGCAAACTCGAACCGCACCCGCGCAGGCCCGCCCTGCTCGTCACGGTCTACGGCGTCGGGTACAAGCTGGACGGCGCGGCTGATGGCGCGCCGTAGGGGCGCGCTACGACACAGTCTGCTCGCCCGCATGCTGGCGAGCTCCATCCTGGTCGCGGTCTGCTCCATCACGGCGACCGCGTGGCTGGCGGTGCAGGGCACCTCCGACTCGATCAGCTCGGAGCAGGGCGAGACCCTGGCCGCCGACACCCGCATCCACGACACGCTCGTCGGCTACGCCGCGACCCATCCCGACTGGGACGGCGTCGACGGGATCGTCGACGACCTCGCCGGGGAGACGGGGCGGCGCATCGTCCTGACCACGGAGAACCGCCAGCTCCTGGCCGATTCGGAGGCCGGGTCCGAGGCACCTCTCCCACCGCGCGCCTCGTCGGTCGTGGATCCGCTCGCGGTGGACGTGACCCTGGTGTCGGAGGGGTCCGACCGCGTGGACGCACGTGCGGTCGGACCGTTCGAGGTCCCCGAGGAGGCGCGTGCGGACCTCATGGCGATCGCGGAGGAGGGGGTCGGCTGCCTCCGCGACGAGTTCGGGTTCTCGGTCGAGGTCGGAACCGCGCCGAGCGGCCGACCCCGGGTGGACACGGCGTCGACCGCGGGGGACCAGGAGTACGAGGAGTACCTGTGGGCGTACTGCGGGCTCATCCTCCTCGACGAGCCCGTCGGCGAGGAGGAGGCGGTCCTGGAGAGGCTGACCGGACTCACCGGCGACTGCCTGGACACCGACGATCCGCAGGTGCGGTTCCGCATGGACGGTAGGACCGGATCCGCCGTGGCCGACCCCGGAGCCCCCTCACCCGCGGTGCCGACCGCCGACGAGGCACCCACCCCCTCGCCCACGGGTCCGGAGGAGGACGCGTCGCTCGAGCAGGGGTCGGTCGCACCGGAGCCGACTGACGGGCCGGCTCCCCCCAGCGGGGAGCCGACGGAGTCCGGGGCGGGGGCGGGCGAACCGGAGCGCGGCCCGGAGGCGGAGGGGCTGGCCCCGGATGCTCCCGCCCCCCGGGCGGACCCGACCGACCCCCTGGGGGCCGTGTCGCCCGCCCTCGACCAGCGCACCGCCGACTGCGTGGCCAACGCCCATCGCGAGCTGCTCCGCCCGTACGTGGCGCCGGCCGCCCTGCTCTTCATCGACGACCCCTCCTCCGACGCCGCCTCCGGACCGTCCCTGAACCGTGAGGGACTGCTGCGGGTCTCCAGCGTGGTGCTGCTGGTGCTGGTGCTGACGGTCGTGGTGAGTGTGGCCGTGTCGACCCGGCTGGTGCGCCCCGTCCGCGCCCTGACGGACGCGGTGCTGAGGATGCGCCAGGGACAGGGCGCGACGCGGGTCGAGGTGAGGGACTCCGGCGAGATCGGCGAGCTGGCGTCCGCGTTCAACGAGATGTCGGAGCACCTGGAGCGGCTGGAGGACCAGCGCAAGGCCATGGTCAGCGACGTGTCCCACGAGCTGCGCACACCGCTGAGCAACCTGCGGGGGTGGCTGGAGGCCGCCCAGGACGGCGTCGCGGACCTGGAACCGGACCGGATGGAGATGCTCGTGGGCGAGACCCTGCTGCTCCAGGACATCATCGACGACCTGCGGGACCTCGCGCTGGCCGACGCGGGCAAACTGCGGCTGTCCCTGGAGCTGGTGGACGCCCGCGCGCTCGTCGAACAGGTCGCGGCCAGTTACCGGCTGCGCGCGGACGAGGCCGGACTGGAGCTGGTCACCGAGACGGCCGAGGTCGTGCTCAGGGCCGACCGCACCCGCCTCTTCCAGGCCGTGGGCAACCTGCTCGGCAACGCCCTGCGGCACACGCCCGCGCCCGGCACGGTCACCGTCCGCGTCCGCCCCGACGGGGACGATGCCGTGTTCGAGGTGGCCGACACGGGGGTCGGCATCGCCGCCGAGGACCTGCCGCAGGTGTTCGACAGGTTCTGGCGGGCGGAGAAGTCGCGCAGCCGCCAGACCGGCGGGAGCGGCCTGGGGCTGTCCATCGTGCGCAACCTGACCGAGCTGCACGGCGGCCGGGCGCAGGTCGAGAGCGTCCTCGGTGAGGGCACGACGTTCACCCTCCGACTCCCGCTGGTCGGCCCCTGAGGGGTTACCGGCCGATGACGTACGGCCGTTCCCGGGGCCGGTCCCCCTCCAGGGGAAGCTCGACGACGGGTACGTACCGGCCGACCGCCTCCCCGCCGCGCTCGGGGCCGTAGCTGAGTGTTCCCGAGCCCGCGGGGACCACGTGCGCGCTGTTGAGCAGCATCACCTGGTCGAGGACGTCGGAGGGCAGGGGCGGACCGTCGAGCTCCATGGCGTTGGTGGTCCGCACGGCCGAGGCCGCGACCGCGAACGCGTCGTGGCTGACCAGGGCGTAGCCGTTGTACAGCGCCGCCGGGTCGTCGTCCACCTCGCGCGCGAAGGCCGCCCGGAAGGCGGCGTATCCGGGCGGGACGTCCGCGTCCGGGGCACCCGGAGCCGCCGCGCGGGCGCCGGGCGAACGGCTCTCAGGCGGGGGAGAGGAACTCCAACCGGTTGCCGACGACGTCATCGACGTAGAACCTCCGGTAGCCCGGAAGGTGGGGGTCCCAGCCGACCTCGCGTCCGGCGTCCCTGAGCCGCCCGGCCAGAGTGTCGATCTCACGGACCAGGATCCCCGGGTGCCCCTTGCGCTGGGGGCGGAAGTGGGGGTCGACGCCGAGGTGGATCTCCAGGGTGTCGCCGCGGAGCCACAGTCCGCCGCGGGCGGCCAGGGTCGGTGGTCGGGGGATCTCCACCAGGCCCAGGACGTCGACGTAGAAGGCGCGGCACACGTTCTCGGTCCCGGCGGGGATGCAGACCAGAACGTGGTGCGGTGCGAAGCCGAGATCGGTGGTCGTGTCGGGGGCGGCCATACGGACTCCTTATCTTGATGTCAAGATAAGCCGACCCTACGCTTCGGACTCCTCCCGCGGAAAGGCCACCGGGCGCTCGTAGATGTACTCCAGACCGTCGGTCTCGTCCCACTGCTCGCCCACGTGCGTGAAGCCGAACCCGGCGATGGTGGCCAGGGACGCCACGTTGTCCGGGCGGATCGACGCCCGCACCGTGGTCACCCGGGGGGAGGTGGCGGCGCGGCGGATCAGCTCGGCCACGGTCGCCTTCGCGTAGCCGCGACGGCGGTGTTCCGGGAAGACCGCGTACCCGATCTCGACCATGCCCTCGTCGTTGGGCGGCCCGTGGAATCCGCCGTGGCCCACCGCCCTGGGCTGGGCGCCCGTGTCGTCCGCGTCGACCATCGCGTAGGCCAGCCACCCCGCCTTCCGGGGGTCCTCCGTGAGCTGGACCAGGCGGTAGTCCCACAGCCAGCGGTCGGCCAGGAACTCCGCGCCGAACCCGACGTCCGCCAGCTCACCCGCCTTGACCGGGTCGCCGTCCACCAGCGCTGACAGGATCTGCGCGGTCAGGCCCACCAGCCGCACCCGACGGGGCCCGGATTCCCGGGAACGTGTCTCGACATCCGTCATGGTCCGATCCTCCCCCCACCGCCGCCCCGCCCGCAACGAGGTTCCCGTCCGTCATGTCCCCTCCCTCGGGCACAATGGCGCACACCCGTGCCCGCCACCGACGAGGAGCGCCATGCCCGTAACAACCACCTCCGCGGACCCGCGCTGCGCCTGGGCCCGGGGGGCGTCGGACCTGATGACCGCCTACCACGACGACGAGTGGGGGCGCCCTTCCCGCGACGACCGGCACCTGTTCGAGATGCTCGTCCTGGAGGGCGCCCAGGCGGGGCTGTCCTGGGCCACCGTCCTCAACAAGCGCGAGAACTACCGGCGGGCCCTGGACGGTTTCGACCCCGAGGCCGTCGCCGCCTACGACCAGTCCCGCCTGGACGCGCTCCTCCACGACCCGGGGATCATCCGCAACCGGCTCAAGGTGGCCTCCGTCGTCCGCAACGCGCAGGCGTTCCTGCGCGTACGCGACGAGTACGGCGCCTTCGCCGACTACCTGTGGGACTGGGTGGACGGCGCCCCCGTCGTCAACCGCTTCACCGACCACTCCCAGGTTCCGGCCAGCACGCCGCTCTCCGACCGGATCAGCAGGGACCTGAAAAAGCGCGGGTTCACGTTCGTGGGCACGACGATCACCTACTCCTACCTCCAGGCCAACGGACTGGTCGAGGACCACCTGGTCGGCTGCCCCGCCAAGCCCGTCTGACCCGGACCCGGCGAGGCCCCGGCTCACCCGGCCCCGCCGTCCACCGGTGCCCGACCGCGCGTGAGCGACCACCACCGCGTCACCCCGATCTCCTCCAGGAACGCGTGGTCGTGGCTGGCCACCAGCAGCGCGCCCCGGTAGTCGGTGAGCGCCTCCACGAGCTGCCGCTGGCTGTCCAGGTCCAGGTTGTTGGTGGGCTCGTCCAGAACCAGCAGCTGCGGCGGTGCGTCCGCCATCAGCAACCGGGCCAGGGAGACCCGGAACCGCTCTCCCCCGGAGAGGTCGGCGGCGCGCTGGTCCACGCGGTCCCCTCGCACGAGGAACCGGGCCAGGCTGGCCCGCACCTCGTGCGGTGTCGCCGTCGGCGCCCCCGTACGGACGTTGTCCAACACGCTGAGCTCGTCGTCCAGGACGTCCAACCGCTGCGGCAGGTACCCCGTCCGGTCCACGGCGCGGACGACCTCGGCACTCGGATGCGTTCCCCGGCCGACCACCGCCCGCAACAGCGTGGTCTTACCCGAACCGTTCGGCCCGACGAGTGCGATCCGTTCCGGTCCGCGCACGTGCAGCCGCCCGCCGCCGGGGGTTCGCAGCTCCAGGACGTCGCGCCCGTCCGGAACCTCGGTGTCCGGGAGGAAGACCCGGATCGTGGCGTCGTCACGCACGGCGTCCTCCGCTCGGCCGAGTGCGTCGCGCGCCTCGACCAGCTTCCCCTCCTGCATGATCCGGTGTTTGCCCGCCGCCACCTGGGCATCGCGCTTGCGCTGCTTCATGACGACGCGCGGTTCGCGTTTGGTGTCGTACATCTTCCGGCCGTACCGCTGCCTCCGGGCGAGTTTGACGTGCGCGTCGGCCAGCTGCCGCTTCTCCCGCCGCACGTCGGCCTCGGCCGCGCGCACCGTGCGCCGAGCGGCCTCCTGCTCGGCGGCGAGCAGCTCGGTGTAGGTCGAGTGGTTCCCGCCCCACACGCGCAGGTTCCCCTCCCTGAGCTCCGCGATCCGGTCGACCCGGTCGAGGAGTTCACGGTCGTGGCTGGCCACGATCAGCACCCCGTGCCAGGAGTCGACGGCCTCGTGGAGGCGTTCCCGGGCCGCGCGGTCGAGGTTGTTGGTCGGCTCGTCCAACAGGGTGACGGCGGGTCGGCGCAGTGCCAGGCCCGCGAGTGCGACCAGCATCGTCTCCCCGCCCGAGAGCGTTCCGACGGGCCGGTCCAACGGACCGCCTCCGCGCAGGTCCACCCCGAAGCGCTCCAACTGGGCGAGCGCCCGCTCCTCCACGTCCCAGTCGTCTCCGACCGCGTCGAAGTCGGCCTCGGTACCCCGGCCGTCCTCGATGGCGTGCAGGGCCGCCCGCGCCCGGTCGACACCGAGCAGTTCGGCGACCGTGCGGCCGGTGTCCAGGGTGACCCCCTGGTCCAGGTAGCCGACGCCGCCGCTGACCGAGACGGTGCCCGAGGACGGAACGTTCGCTCCGGTGATCAGCGTGAGCAGTGTCGACTTACCGCTCCCGTTGCGGCCGATCAGCCCCGTTCGGCCGTGGCCGAAGGCGGCGTCGAGGCCGGAGAAGACGGGCGTGCCGTCGGGCCAGGCGAAGGTGAGTCGAGAACAGACGACGGAGAAGGACATCCGGACCTCCCGGGAGCAACGGAGAACGGCTGGGGATCTGGGGTTCGGATGATGCGGCCCATGGTGATCTCCTCCTCGGAACGTCGAATGACGCGACTGATGTCGCGTTAGTGATTGGCGACTATGACACAAGGCGGACTCAAATGCAACTAGAGTTGCGTTATGACCTCCGACACGCCCGCACCAGGCAGCTCCCGACCCGGCGGCCGCACCGCGCGCAACACCGCGGCCGTCCTCCAGGCCACCCTCGACGAACTGGGCGAACACGGCCACCACGAACTCACCGTCGAACGCGTCGCCACTCGGTCCGGCGTGCACAAGGCGACCGTCTACCGCCGCTGGGGCGGTGTGGACGGCCTCCTCGCGGCCGCCCTGGAGTGGTCGGCCGACCGCCCGTGGGAGCCCGAGCACACCGGCTCCCTGTACACGGACCTACTCGCCCTCACCGAGGCCGTGGCCCGGGGCTTCACCGACGCACCGGAGAAGGACCTGTCCACCGCCTCCATCGCCGCCGCCCTCGACTCCCCCGCCGTCGCTCGGGCCCTGCGCGCGTTCATGGCCGACCGACACGAGCGCGCCGCCGTACTCGTCACCGAAGCGGTCGCCCGGGGAGAGATCCCCGCGAACACCGACGCCCGCGAGGTCGTACGGGCGGCGGTCGCCCCCGTCTACTACCGACTCCTCGTCAGCCGTGAACCGGTGACCTCGGCCGACCTCCGACGGGCCGCCCGCACCACCGCGGAGGCCGCCGCCCGGGGACTGCTCATCACCGAGGAGCCCCTCGGGTAACCCCCCAAACTGGGCAAACCAGAGAAGCCAAAAAACGTACCCCGTACGGGAATTCCCCGCCGGGCTCCCTCGTTCCTGTTTCCGTACAACGTACGGGACAACGTACAATAGATGGGAGCCCGATGCCTACGACGCAGTACGCCGTCCGCGCGAGGGGGATGGGGAAGCGCTACGGGAAGACCTGGGCCCTGCGGGGCTTCGACCTGGACGTGCCCCACGGAACCGTCCGGGGCCTGCTCGGCCCCAACGGCGCAGGCAAGACCACGGCCGTGCGAATCCTCACCACCCTGACGAGCGCGGACGAGGGCCGGGCGGAGATCGCCGGGTTCGATGTGGCCGCCCAGGGGGGCCAGGTCCGCTACCGGATCGGCCTCGTCGGCCAGCACGCCGCCGTGGACGAGGTCCTCAGCGGACGCCAGAACCTGGAGATGTTCGGCCGCCTCTACCACCTGGGCGCCCGGGCCGCCCGGCGCCGGGCGGACGAACTCCTCGAACGGTTCGGGCTGTCCGACACCGGGCCCGCACCGGTCAGCGGCTACTCCGGAGGCATGCGCCGCCGCCTCGACCTGGCGGCCGGCATGATCCTCACCCCTCCGGTCCTGTTCCTGGACGAACCCACTGTCGGACTCGACCCGCGCGCACGCGCAGAGGTGTGGTCGGCGGTGCGCGGACTGGTCGACGACGGCACCGCGGTCGTGCTCACCACCCAGTACCTGGAGGAGGCCGACCAGCTCGCCGACCGGGTGTCGGTGATCGACTCCGGCCGGGTCGTCGCGGAGGGAGACCCGACCGAACTCAAGGGGATGGTGGGCGGAGATCGCCTGGAGATCGTCCTGCGCGACGAGTCCAGCGTTTCAGGGGCGGTCGCGCTCGTGAAACGGCTGGCCGACGCCGACGTGACGGTCCAGGAGGGGACTCGCCGCCTCAATGTCGAGGTCGACGACCGCCTGAGCGCACTGACCCGGATCGTGACCGCCCTGGAGGAGTGGGGCGCGTCCGTCGAGGACGTCGCCCTGCGCCGCCCCACCCTGGACGAGGTGTTCCTGCACCTCACCGGTGACCGCGACGAGACCAGCGAGGAGGTCGCGCCCCGATGAACACCCCGACCGCGGTACCGACCGCCGACTCCCCCCTCCCCATCGCACCGCCGACCGGCCCCGCACGTCTGGGCTGGGCCCTGGCCGACGGGTGGACGATCACCCGCCGCGACCTGCTCCACTGGGCCCGCCAGCCCTGGCAGGTCGCCTTCGGCCTGCTGTTCCCCATCCTCATGGTGCTGGTCTTCGGCTACCTGTTCGGCGGGGCGATGAACGTTCCCGGCGGCGGGGACTACCGCGAGTACCTCATGCCCGGCATGTTCGCCATGACCATGGTCTTCGGCCTGAGCGAGACGGTCATGGCGGTCGTCCACGACGCCTCGCGCGGGGTCACCGACCGCTTCCGTTCGATGCCGATGGCGCCGAGCGCGGTCGTGGTGGGCCGGTGCGCGGCGGACATGCTCAAGTCCACGCTCACCCTTGCGCTGCTGGTCGGGTGCGGACACCTGGTCGGCTGGCAGTGGCACGACGGGGTCGGGGCGGCCCTCGCCGCGTTCGGCCTGCTGCTCCTGCTCCGCTTCGCGCTGGTCTGGATCGGTGTGTACCTGGGTCTGGTCATGCGCGGTGAGGGCGTCATCGCCGCGCTCCAGACCCTGGAGTTCCCGCTGGGCTTCCTGTCCAACGCCTTCGTGGCCACCGCGACCATGCCGGTGTGGCTGGGCGTGATCGCCGACTGGAACCCGTTGTCCGCCACCGTGGCGGCGGCGCGGGAGCTGTTCGGTCACCCGGGGGTGGCCGGTGACGGCTGGGTCGTGCAGAACGCGCTGCTCATGGCGGTGGTCTGGCCGCTCGTGCTCGTGGCCGTGTTCGCTCCCCTGAGCGTGCGGCGGTTCCGCGGCCTGGGCGACTGACCTCGCGTGCGCGTGCCGGGTGGGGGACGGAGCATCCGGCACGCGCACGCCCCGGCATGGCGACGACCGTCGTACACTGACGCCGACCCCGACCACCGGAACGGCCGAATGTCCACGCAGCACACCCGAAGCGGAGATCCCGCGCGCAGCCTCGCCCTGCTGTGGCGAACCACGGAGCCCACCAGCCGCAGGAGCAAACCCGACCTGAGTGTGGACCGGATCGTGGCCGTGGCCTCGGAGATGGCCGACACCGACGGTATCGGCGCACTGTCGATGCGCAGGGTCGCCGAACGGCTGGGCGTGGGCACGATGTCCCTGTACACCTACGTCCCCGGCAAGGGCGAACTGGTCGACCTCATGCTCGACGCCGCCTACGCGAACATGTACCGGGACGGTCTGCCCACGCCCTGGAGGGAGGCGTTGCGCGCGGTCGCCCACGCGAACCGTCGCCTGTACCTGGACCATCCGTGGATGCTCCAGGTCTCCAGCGCACGGCTGCTCGGACCGGGCCTCATCGCCAAGTACGAGGTCGAACTGTCGGCCGTGGACGGCATCGGCCTGTCCGACGTCGAGATGGACTCCACCGTCAACCTGGTCACCGGCTACGTCGAAGGGACCGTCCGGCGTACCGTCGAGGTCGCCGAGCTCGAACGCGACTCCGGGCTGACCGACGGCCAATGGTGGGTGACCCACGGCCCGATGCTGGGGAACTTCGTGAACGAGGAGCGGTTCCCCCTGGCGAGCCGGGTCGGTTCCGCGTCGGGCCAGGAGCACCAGGCGGCGTACGCACCGGAGCACGAGTTCGCGTTCGGCCTGGAACGCGTCCTGGACGGGGTTCAGGCCCTGGTGGAGTCCCGAGTCGATGAGGACGGCGCCTGACGTTCGCGCCGGATGGGTGCACCGAGGGGGAAACCCCTCCGACGCGAACGGGCCCCGGTTCACGAGGAGTGTCGCCTACCAGGGCCCACCCGTCACCCGCCACCGCCCGTGGGCCGCTACGCGAGGAAGCGGGACACCCTCGACCGAGCCTCCGGCACAACCCGCGTACGTCCAGCCGCCTCCGGGTCAGCGCTCCAGAGCGGCGGCCTCCCGTGCCAGGGCGGTGATCTCGTCCCACCTGCCGGCCGCCACCAGGTCCGCCGGGGTCAGCCAGCTACCGCCCACGCACCCCACGTTGGGCAGGGCGAGGTAGGTCCGCGTCGAGGCGGCCGTGATACCGCCGGTCGGACAGAACCGCACCTGCGGCAGGGGGCCGCCCAGCGACTTCAGGAACGGCACCCCGCCCGCCGCCTCCGCGGGGAAGAACTTCAGTTCGGTCTGACCGCGCTCCAGGAGCGCCATCGCCTCGGACACCGTGCTCACTCCGGGCAGGAAGGGCAGCCCGGTGTCGGTCATCGCCGCGGCCAGGTCGGGCGTGCACCCGGGGCTGACGAGGAACCGCGCCCCCGCCCCGGCCGCCGCGGCCGCCTGCTCCGCGCCGACCACCGTGCCCGCGCCCACCACGGCCTCGGGCACCTCCGCGGCGATGCGCCCGATCGCCTCCAGCGCCGCCGGGGTCCGCAGCGTCACCTCGATGCCGGGCAGGCCGCCCGCCACCAGCGCGCGGGCCAGCGGCACCGCACTCTCCGCGTCCGAGACCACCACCACCGGCATCACCGGGGCGAGGTCGAGCACGTCCGCTCCCGAGCGGGGGATCGTCGTCATGTGTCGTCTCCAGGGTCGGTTCGTCGGGGTTCGCGGCGCCGCCGGGTGTGGCCGGTCGGCGGCGCCGGGGAAGACTGGGAGGGCTCAGACGCCGAAGACGCCCGCCCCCGCCTCGGCCGGGCCGACCGCCCCGCGCAGGGCGGCGAACAGCTCACGGCCGGTCCCTACGGACGAGTCCACCGTCGGCTGGGCGGGCTCGCGGCCGCTCAGGTCGGCCAGCACCTCCAGTGTGCCCGCGGTGGCGTCGAGTCGGATGACGTCGCCGTCGCGCACGAACGCCAGCGCGCCGCCCGCCTCGGCCTCCGGCGAGACGTGGATGGCCGCGGGCACCTTCCCGGAGGCACCCGACATCCGCCCGTCCGTCACCAGCGCCACCTTCTGGCCCCGGTCCTGGAGCACCGCCAGCGGCGGGGTCAGCTTGTGCAGCTCGGGCATGCCGTTGGCGCGCGGGCCCTGGAAGCGGACCACGGCCACGAAGTCACCGGTCAGCTCACCGGCGGAGAACGCCGCCTGGAGTTCGGCCTGGTCGCCGAAGACGCGGGCCGGGGCCTCGATGACGTGGCGCTCCGGCGCGACCGCCGACACCTTGATCACGGCGCGGCCCAGGTTGCCGGACAGCATGCGCAGGCCGCCGTCGGGGGCGAAGGGCTCCTCCACCCCGCGCAGGACGGTCGTGTCCGCGCTCTCCTTGGGGCCCTCGCCCCAGGTCAGGGTGGTCCCCTCCAGTCGCGGAGTCTCCCGGTACCGGCCGAGGCCCGGACCGGCCACCGTGCGCACGTCCTCGTGGAGCAGTCCCGCGTCCAGCAGGGAACCGATGAGGTAGGCCATCCCGCCCACCTCGTGGAACCGGTTCACGTCGGCGGCACCGTTGGGGTACATGCGGGTGAGCAGCGGCACGACCTCGGACAGCGCGGCGAAGTCGTCCCAGGTCAGCTCGATTCCGGCGGCGCGGGCGATGGCCACCAGGTGCAGCGTGTGGTTGGTCGAGCCGCCCGTGGCGAGCAGGGCGACGACGGCGTTGACGATCGCCCGCTCGTCGACCTGCTCCCCGACCGGGGTGTGGTCGTCCCCGAGCGCGGTGTGCGCCAGGACACGGCGCCCGGCCTCCGCGGTGAGCGCCTCGCGCATCGGCGTGCCCGGCTGCTCGAAGCTGGCTCCGGGCAGGTGCAGGCCCATGACCTCCATGAGCATCTGGTTGGAGTTCGCGGTGCCGTAGAACGTGCAGGTGCCGGGCGCGTGGTAGGCGGCGGACTCCGCCTGGAGCAGCTCCGTGCGGCCGACCTTGCCCTCGGCGAACTTCTGCCGGACACGGGCCTTGTCCTTGTTGGGCAGACCCGAGGGCATCGGTCCGGCGGGGACGAAGGCCACCGGCAGGTGGCCGAAGGACAGCGCGCCGATGAGCAGACCGGGCACGATCTTGTCGCACACGCCCAGCATCAGGGCGGCGTCGAACATCTCGTGCGAGAGCGCGACGGCGGTGGCCATCGCGATGACGTCCCGGCTGAACAGGGACAGCTCCATGCCCGGGCGGCCCTGGGTGACGCCGTCGCACATCGCGGGCACCCCGCCCGCGAACTGGGCGACACCGCCCGCCTCGGCGACGGCGGCCTTGATGATCGCGGGGTAGGCCTCCAGCGGCTGGTGCGCGGAGAGCATGTCGTTGTAGGCGGAGACGATCGCCACGTTGGGGGTGACGTCGCCGGAGAGCGCGAGCTTGTCGGACACACCGCAGGCGGCGAAGCCGTGCGCCAGGTTCGCGCAGCCCAGGGCGCTGCGGGCGGGCCCCTCCTTGGCCGCTGCGGCGATCTTGGCCAGGTACGCCGACCGGGTGTCGGCGCTGCGCTCGGCCAGGCGTGCGGTGACGTCGGCGATCACGGGGTTGATGCCGGGGGTGTGCGCGGTCATCGGGGCTGCTCCTCTTCGTACCACGTCCGGCCGGTGCGGCCGATGAGCCGGTGCGCGCCCGCGGGGCCGGCGCTCCCGGCTGGATAGGTCTCTGGGGTGGTGCTCTGGCCGTTCCAGGCCTCGATGATGGGATCCACCCAGCGCCACGCGGCCTCGACCTCGTCACGCCGCATGAAGAGGGTGGAGTCCCCCGCCAACACGTCCGTCAGCAGCCGCTCGTAGGCCTCCGGGGAGCGGGTGGCGAAGGTGTTGGCGAAGCTCAGTTCCAGGGGGACCGGCCGCAGCCGCAGCGCTCCCGCGCCGGGCGTCTTGGCCAGCATGGTGAGGTGTATGCCCTCGTCCGGCTGGAGGCGGATGACGAGGCTGCCCGCCCCGGGGAGGGTGTTGGTGCCGGGGAAGATCGTGTGCGGGACCTCGCGGAAGCGGATCACGATCTCCGAGCGGTTGTGCGCCAGGCGCTTGCCGGTGCGGAGGTAGAAGGGGACGCCCGCCCACCGCCAGTTGGCGATCTCGGCGCGCAGGGCGACGAAGGTCTCGGCGGCGCTGGCCGGCGATCCGCCTGGTTCGTCCAGGTACCCGGGGACCTCCGCGCCCTGGACCGTCCCGGAGACGTACTGGCCCCGGACGGCGTCCTCGGCGACGCGCTCACCCGCGAGCGGCCTCAGCGACTGGAGGACCTTGAGCTTCTCGTCGCGGACCGCCTCGCGGTCGTAGCTGGCCGGTGGCTCCATCGCGGTCAGGCACAGCAGCTGGAGCAGGTGGTTCTGGACCATGTCCCGCATGGCGCCGGAGGTGTCGTAGTACCCGCGGCGCCCGCCGACGCCCACGGTCTCGGCGGCGGTGATCTGGACGTGGTCGATCCAGCGGGAGTTCCACAGGGGTTCGAGGAAGACGTTGGCGAACCGCAGGACGAGCAGGTTCTGCACCGTCTCCTTCCCCAGGTAGTGGTCGATCCGGTAGGTCTGCGACTCGTCGAAGACCGCGCCGACGGCGTCGTTCACCTCCTGGGAGGAGGCCAGGTCGCGGCCCAGGGGCTTCTCCATGACGACACGGGAGCGCGGGGTGACCAGGCCGGCGTCGGCCAGTCCCCGGCAGATGGCGCCGGAGATCATCGGCGGGACGGCGAGGTAGAAGACGCGGTCGCGGTCGCCGCCGAGGGTCCCGGCCAGGTCGGACCAGCCGGAGGGGTCGCCGCCGACGTCGACCGTGACGTGGGAGAGACGGGCGAGGAAGCGGTGGAGGACGTCGGGCTCGGCGACCTGGACCGCGTGGTGCCCGCGCACCGCGGCGGCGGCCTTGTCGCGCAGGTCGGCGTCGCTGAGACCGTCGCGGGAGACGGCGACCACGCGGGTCCCCCCGTCCAGGTGGCCGTCACGGTCCAGGAGGTAGAGGGAGGGGAGGAGTTTGCGCATGGACAGGTCGCCGGTACCCCCGAAAACCACCAGGTCAGTGGGTCTGGGCGCGGACTGCTGCGACATGTGGGGCTGCTCCAGCGGAAGAGGAGGGCGGGATGGGGGCACGGACCGCGGGGTACGCGCGGGGGTGGCCTCCGGTGGTCCGTGTGTCGGGTTCCACTCGGCCCTTCCGACTTTAAGCCCGAGTATGGTAAAAAACCAAGCACACTTCAGAACACTTCTTTACATAACCTCCCAGCCATCCCGTCGACGCCGGGACGTAATGATTCAATGAGGCATGGCTAGAACCCCTGGACGCTTGTCCTCGACGGCCACCAGCGGCCACATCCTGGAGATGATCCGCACCGGCACGGCCACCAGCCGGTCGGAGATCGCGCGCGCGACCGGGCTCTCCCGTCCGACGGTCGCGCTGCGCGTCACCGAGTTGATCGACAGCGGCCTGGTCGTCGAGGGATCGGGAGCTGTCTCCAGCGGCGGCCGGCCGCCCACGCTCCTGGAGTTCAACGCCGCCAGCGGCCTCATCCTCACCAGTGCGCTGGGCATGGCCCGCAGCCAGGCGGCCGTGTGCGACCTGGACGGCGAGGTCCTCGTGCGCACCCCCGGCTCCCCGGACATGGAACAGGGGCCGGAGGTCACGGTCCCCTGGCTGCTCGACACCTGGACGGAGCAGCTCGCCGCGCTCGGCCGCGACCCCGGTGACGTGCGGGGCGTGGGCATCGGC
Organism: Nocardiopsis sp. KDC1DS13DA1; assembly: GCF_055632325.1. Lineage (NCBI taxonomy): Bacteria > Bacillati > Actinomycetota > Actinomycetes > Streptosporangiales > Nocardiopsidaceae > Nocardiopsis > Nocardiopsis sp. KDC1DS13DA1. Next base: position 48,958 of record NZ_JBVMUY010000027.1, on the reverse strand, counting down.
CTGCCCGGTACCGTCGAGTTCCACGCGGGCCGCGCCGAGGACCGGCCCTCCCTCGGCAAGTGGGCCGGCGTTCCCCTCGCACCGCTGGTCGCCGACCGCTTCCCCGCACCCGTGACGGTGGACAACGACGTGAACGTGATGGCCCTGGGCGAGCACATCGCGGGCGGACACGGCCACACCGACGACATGATCTTCGTGAAGGTCTCCACCGGCATCGGCGCCGGGCTCCTGTCCGGCGGACACATGCTCCGCGGCGCCCTGGGGGCGGCCGGGGAGATCGGCCACATCCCCGTCCGGGACGGTGGCGGGCTGCCCTGCCGCTGCGGCAACACCGACTGCCTGGAGGCGGTCGCCGGAGGTCGGCGACTGCTGGAGAGCGCAGCGGCGCGCGGGCGGCACCTGAACGGCCTGAAGGACCTGGTGGCCCTGGCGGCCGAGGGTGACCCCGTGGCGGTCACCCTGGTCCGGGACGCCGGCCGTCGGCTGGGCGAGGCGCTCGCCGGAGCGGTCAACCTGCTCAACCCTGAGGTCATCGTGCTGGGCGGCGACCTGTCGGAGGCCTACGACCACCTGGTCGCGGGCGTGCGGGAGATCGTGTTCCAGCAGTGCACGGCCCTGGCCACCCGGCAGCTGCGCGTGGTGCCGAGCACGCTCTGGGACGACGCGGGCGTGCGCGGATGCGCCGCCATGGTGATCGAGGAGATCCTCTCCCCGGAGGCGGTGAACAAACTCCTGGCGGGGTGACCCCCTCGGGACATCTCCGTCCACAGCCTGTGGACAGGAGGTTTGCCGTCACCGAACCTCCGGGCAGACCCCCAGGGAGGGGATGTCCGCCCCGCACGACGCCACCACCGAACCCATCCCCGCAATGACCCGCGTGACCTGCAAAGACGCCGTTCATGACGCGCGTCCGCGATGCATGGGCACTTGACAAGGACCCTCACCGTGCCGAATAGTCGCCCAGCACCCGGTCCCACCCCGCACTCCCCCGTCACCCCGTGACCGCGTCCCGTGCGGGCCCCCGCCCGGAAAGGTCTCCACCGTGTTCGACGACAACCCGCTCCTGCTCATCCTGTTGGGTGCCGGCATCAGCCTGGTCACGAGTGTCGTCGTGACCGCCGTCCAGGCCCGCCTGATCCGCCGGGACGGCGTGCGCACCTCCTCCCGCGCCTCCGCACGCAGTCTGACCAGTGCCTTCATCGCCGAGCGCGACTCCCAGGACCCCCAGCAGAGCTTCCTCGCCGAAGCCGAACTGACGGTCATGTCCATGACCGACCGCAAGACGCGCGACCGCCTCCGCGACGTCATCCGCCTGCTCCGCGAGCGCGACCTCCCCGAGATCGAGGAACTCAGCGGCGTCAGGTCCGCCCGGGCCCGGCAGCTGCTGTGCGACCACGCCCTGGAGATCCTCGGCGCCCACCTGCGTTCCGAGCGGCTGCCCGAGGTGCCCGCCCAGGTCCGCAGGATGCTGACCGTCGAGGAGGAGGCCCTCAGCATCCACGCGGGTGAGACTCCCAAGCCCAGCGAACCGATCGCCAAGAGCCAGGTCACCTCCCGGCCCCGCCACACCGGTTCCAAGGCCCCCGCGCGCAAGAGCACCAAGAGCGGGGCGAAGAGCGGCGGCACCCGGCCCTCCTCCGCCAAGGGCTCCGCCTCGACCACGGCCGCCGACGCCGCGGACAAGGACAGCGCGTTCTGGGACGAGTGACCGTCGCGCGCCGACGCGTCAGCCCGGCCCGCGACGCCGGTTCGTTGCGTCAGAACTGTCCGCGGATCGCCGAACCCGCGCCTATTCGGCGGGTCGGACGTGATTATTGCGGCCGGGGGTGCGAAAGTCGGATGCGAAAAGCGTCAGCGGACGACCGCCCGGTGAAGGAATTGTGCGGCGCATTTGTGGTCAGGGTCCCCGCGCACGGACAACCCGAACGCGCGATCGACGGGAACTTCACCTAGGATCTCAGCCACGCGCGGGTTCACCGGGCCCCGGCCTTCGCCCGGTCCGGCCGCCTCCCCCGGGATCACCAGCCGCTCCCCCACGGCCCTCCAGGATCCCATGGCGACCCGCGCCCGCTTACCGCGTACCCTCCGTCACCCCGGACACGGACGTGCGCCCCACAGCGGGCGGGTACCGGACACCCGCCGCTGGCCGAACTCACCGAGGTTGCCTCATGCGCGTCGACGACTCCTCCACCGCCCACGGGCCGGACAGCTCCTCCGCCCGCACCCGAGCGCGCCACCGCTGGCGCCGGATCCTGATGTGGACCGCGGCGGGGATCGCCCTGGTGCTGGTGGCCGGGGTGGGTACGGCCTACGGCTACTACAGCCACCTGCGCTCCGGCATGCTCCAGCACGACCTCGGAGCGGTGCTCGACGAGGAGGACCGGCCCGACCGGCTCAACAACGCCGTCAACATCCTCTTCATGGGTACCGACGGCTACGAGGAGGGCACCACCGCCTACAGCCGGGAGTTCGAGGGAGAGCGCTCCGACGCCCTGATGCTCGCGCACATCTCCCCCGACGACCGTGTCTCCGTGATCAGCTTCCCGCGCGACTCCCTCGTGGCGCTCCCCGCGTGCGACCCCTACGGGCAAACCGAGGGCACCGGCGGCTACTTCGGCATGATCAACGCCGCGATGTTCCACGGCGGCCCGCCCTGCGTGGTGCGCACGATCGAGTCACTGACCGACATCCGCGTCGACCACTTCGTGCACCTCAGCTTCATGAGCTTCCGCGACGTGGTGGACGCGATCGGCGGGGTGCAGATGTGCATCCCCGAGCCGATGAGCGACCGGCGCTCCGGGCTCGACCTGGACGCGGGCGAGCAGGTCCTCGACGGCGACCAGGCCCTCTCCTTCGTACGGGCCCGCTACGAGATCGGCAACGGCGGGGACATCGGCCGCATCGACCGGCAGCAGATGTTCCTCGGCGCCCTCGCCGACCAGGTCGGTCGCCGTGAGGTCCTCACCAGCCCGTCGCGCCTCAACGGTCTGCTCACCGCCGTGGCCGACAACAGCGCCACCGACCGCGACCTCACCCTCGACCGGATGCTCTCGATCGCGGTCACGCTCGCCGACGTCGACCTGGCCGACATCCAGTTCCACACCGTGCCCTGGTATCCGGCGCCCTACGACCCCAACCGGATCCTGTGGGACGAGGAGCGGGCCACCGAACTGTTCGCGGCCGTGCGGGAGGACCTCCCACTGCCCGCCCAGATGGCCGCCGACGAGGCCGGAGCGCCGGAGGAGCCCTCCGCGTCCGCCGCACCCTCGCCGGAGGACGGGGGCTCCGGGACCGGAACGGTCGGGGAGGGGGCCCCGTCGCCCACCCCCGGCGGGGGGCGCGACGCGACCGCCAACCCGTGTGAGGACGGCCTGGGGTTCGGCACCGGCACGCGGGGCTGAGACGGGCCGGGCTCTCGGGCACCGCCTCCGGGGAGGCGGTGCCCGGACGAGAACATGAGGCGGCCCCGGACTGGATGGTCCGGGGCCGCCGTGGCCTCGGGCGGCGGGAACTCTCGGTCTACGCCGGTATGCGCCAGGAACCCCCACAGTTCCTACTGGCGCCTCCATCGGCGGACGGGTTCCTCTCACCGCCCGAGGCCTCGTGCGCCCGCCACGACCGACGGGCGCACGTTCTGGGGGTCAGACCAGGCCACCGGTGACCAGGTCGGTCACCTGTGCCGGGTCGACCTCGGGCTCACCCACGCTGGGCAGCCCGTCGACACCGACCAGGTCGCCGCCGACGGAGTCCGCGGGCGCCAGGTCGGTCAGGGAGGCGGCCTCGGCGGCCGCCATGGGCAGGACGTCCCCGGCGGCGGGCAGACCGTCGGTGGCCGCGGGGAGCAGGGTGGTGGCTCCCCCGGTCAGGTCCGCGTTCTCGCCCGGGTCCAGGGAGACGGGGGTGTCGGCGCCGGCCATCGGCAGCACCTCGCCGACCGCGGCGGGCGCCTCGTCGACCAGCGCCGGCGCCTCGTCGACGAGAGCGGGCGCCTCAGGAGCGGAGACGGGGTGGGCCAGCGGCAGGGTGCCGCCCCCGGCCCCGCCCAGCAGCGACGTCAGGTCACCGCCCAGCAGACCGGAGAGCGGGTCCACGGCGCCTCCGGCCTGGGGCACGACGTCCTGTCCCGCCAGCTCCTGGGTGGGCAGGCCGCCGAGCACGTCGCCGCCCAGCAGGTCGGAGACGGGGTCACCCGAGGCCGGAGCGGCGGCCCCGTTCGCCAGCGGAACGACGCCCTCCACGCTCTCCAGGTCCAGCGGACCGACGTTCGCGGCGTTGTCCTGGTCCCCGATCGGAGCGTGGACGGGAGCGCCCTCACCCATGACACCGCCGACGGTGTCGACGGGGTTGGACTGGTGGTCGATCTCGGGGGTGGCCGAGATCGTGCCCGGCTCGACCTTGGCCAGGTCGCCGACGGGAGAGGTGACACCCTCGGTCAACTGCGCGGGGACCTGGCTGCCCAGGTCGCCCAGCGGCAGCGCGTCCGTGGCACCGCCGAGCGTGTCGGCCCCCGCGATCCCGGCGCCGAGGGCGACGAAGCCCGCGGTACCGGCGGCCATCAGCGCGGTCCTGGCGGTGGTGCGCGCGGTCTTGAACATGGGATTCCTTCCGGAACTACGTAGGTGTACGGCTGTGTGGGCGGGCGGCGGAGCGGGTGTCGGACCCCGCCAACCCACGGTTCGTGTCCCCTGGCCGGGGGAACGCGTTCCGTTTCCTGCGAACGTTGCGTCCGGTGAGCCTGTCGCGCCTGGAGGGAGCGGCGGGGCTCGGCCGGTGGGCAGTCCCTGGTCTGGCTGACCGTGGACTGACGTGAACCTCGCCGTCGCGGTGCGCGGCTCACGTCAATCCCCAGAGGCGTCCGGGTCCGGGTCCACGAGGGTGGACGTCCCGGGTCTGGGCAAGGAGGTGCCAGAGGGGGAGGGTCGCTGAGCGACCGGAGAACGCCGCTCTAGTCGGGCGAGAAGGTCGGCTCGTCGGCGGAGTCGGCGGGGGCCGAGCGCAGGACGTGCCAGGCGGCCTGGAGCAGGCCGGGAAGCGGGGCGGAGGCCGTGGTGGAGGTCAGATAACCCGCCACGGCGGTGCCGCCGAACGCGCCGTTGGGCGCGGAGGATGACGAGGAGCCCGAGGACGAGGTCACGGCCGACCGCGTGGACTCGATGGCGGAGCGGTGGCGGTCGTCCTCGGTACCCCGGTTACGCACGGTGTCCCCGTCAGTGTCCGAGGGGGCGCCGGAGGCGGTGTCCGGGGCGTGCTCGTGCGCGTCGGCGACGAGGGCGGGGAGGACGTCCACGTCCGCCTCCGGAACATCGTCGCCCGTGCTTGCGGGCGCTGCGGTTCCGGAGTCGTCCGGCCTCTCCCCCGAGTCGGAACGGTGACCCGGGGCGTGCTCGGCCGGACCCCGGACGACAGCGTCGCGGACCTGCTCGACCACTCCTCGGTCGTGGCCGCCGGAGGCGTGCGCGGAGACCGCGTCGGACGCCTGCCGCACCGTCTGCGAGGTGTGCTCACCCACACCGTCGACGGCCCCGCTCAGGGACGGCGCGTGCAGAACCGGTACGGCCTGGGACGCGGCGGGAGTGTCCGCACCGCGCTCGGAGGCGTTCGGGGCCGCGCCCCGCACCTCCGGGGCCTGCCGGTCCTGCCGTGGCCCTGCCGCGGCCCGGTTCTGGGTGGTCTCACCCGAACGACCCCGGTCCGTCTCGGCGGGGCCGTCGGGCTGCGTCGCCTGCCCGACCGGCCCCTCGGCCGAGGGGCGGTCGACCGACGCGTGGACGGGTGCGGCCGACACCAGCCAGGTGGCGACCAGGACTCCGGCGACGAGGGCGGCGAGCAGGAGCGCCCGCCGGACCGGTGCGGAGAGCACGGCGGAACGAGCGCCGGTGGCGCTCGCGAAGCCGTGGAATCCAGACACCGGGGTTCCTTCCGCCGAGGTTTCGTCCGTCGTGTGTGGGGTGGACGGGCTCTGGGGTACGACACCGGAGGTCAGAGCACCCCGGGTCGAGCGGGTCAGGGTCTGGGAAGACTCTCCTGACGTCCGCTGACCGCGACGTTAGCATGAATTGCGCGGCCGGTACCCGGACTCCACAGGAATTCCCCCGCCCCGGCCCCCGCACCCCCCTGGAGGGATGTGGCGCCCCGGGGAAAAACCAACGACAATTCGACTATTACGCCCGAGGGAAACGCGCAATTGCCTACAGAGACCGCCGAACCGGCTCTGCGGAGGTTGACCACCACATGACCGAGATCCCCCAGAGCCCTCCGCCGTCCCCCACCCGCCTGGACGACCTGCTCACCGAGGTGCGCACGCAGCTCGACGTCGGACTGTCCCCGCAGGACCGGGTACGGTCGCTCCTCCAGGCGGTACTGGCCATCGGGGGCGACCTGGACCTGAGCTCCGTACTCCGCCGCCTCACCGAGGCCGCGGCCGAGCTGGCCGGTGCCCGCTACGCCGGGCTGGGAGTGGTCGACGAGGACGGCGGCTTCACCGAGTTCATCCCCGTGGGTGTGAGCCGGGAACAGGCCGAGCGGATCCACCGGTTCCCGCACGGGAGGGGCGTGCTGGCCGCACCGCTCGCCGACCGCGCGCCCCTGCGCCTGTCCGACCTGCGCGACCATCCCGACTTCGCGGGCTTCCCGGACGGGCACCCGCCCATGGCGAGCTTCCTCGGCGTTCCCATCCAGGTGCGCGGCGAGGTGTTCGGCAACCTCTTCCTGGCGGAGAAGGCGGGCGGCGGGGACTTCGACGGTGAGGACGAGACGATCGTCCTGGCGCTCGCGACCGCCGCGGGCGTGGCGATCGAGAACGCGCGCCTGTACGAGGAGGCGCGGCTGCGCGAGCGGTGGCTGGCCGCCTCCACGGAGATCACCACGCGGTTGCTGTCGGGAGCCGACTCCGGCGAGGTCCTCGAACACATGGCCGCGCGGGCGCGCGAGATCGGCGACGCCGACGTCTCCGTCGTCCTGCTGCCCGACCCGAGGGCGCGGGGCCACCTGTTCGCCGAGATCGCCGACGGCCACGTCGCCCAGGAGATCCTGGGCACGGCGGTCGAGATCGACGGCACCCCGTACGGCGACGTGTTCGAGACGGGGGAGCCGGTGAGCATCCCGGACCTGGGCCGGACGAGCTGCCCCATGCTCGCCCACCGCGACCACGGAGCGGGGCTGGTGGTGCCGCTGGGGACACCGGGCAACACCCGCGGTGTGCTGCTCCTCGGGAAGCTGAGCGAACGGGCCCCGTTCGGCCCGACCATACGGCGCATGATCCACAGCTTCTCCGCGCAGGCCGGAGTGGCCCTGGAGCTGGCCGAGGCGCGGGGCGACAACGAGCGGCTGGTCGTCCTGGAGGAGCGCGACCGCATCGCCAAGGACCTGCACGACGTGGTGATCCAGCGGCTGTTCGCCTCCGCGATGACCCTGATGAGCACCATGCGGCTGATCGACTCGCCGGAGGCGGAGGAACGCGTCCAGCGCACCATCGACGACCTGGACTCCACCATCCGCGAGATCCGGTCGACGATCTTCGCCCTCCAGAACCCGCCGAGCCGTGAGGACACCTCGCTGCGGGGCCGCATCCTGCGCCTGGCGGAGAACTCCGCGCACACCCTCGGCTGCCACCCGGGGGTGAGTCTGGACGGGCCGATCGACGCCTCGGTTCCCGACGAGGTCGGTGAGCAGCTGCTCGCGGTGCTCGGCGAGGGGCTGAGCAACGTGGCCCGGCACGCGCGGGCCACGGAGGTACACGTGTCCGTGGTCGTGGAGACGGCGGCGACCACCGGGCGGCCCGCCACGCTCACGCTGACGGTGACCGACAACGGCGTCGGTCTGCCCGCGGAGGGGCGCCGCAGCGGGCTGCGCAACCTCGACGAGCGCGCCCAGGCCCTGGGAGGGGGGTTCACCGCCGCCCGGGGGAAGACCGCGGGCACGGTGCTGACATGGAAGGTGCCCGTCCCCGACATCGAGGACCCGTCCCTGGAGGACTTCTGAACGGTGTGCTCCGAGTCCTCCGCCGCGCTCGGGTCCGCGTTCGGGCACCCTCGGGTCAGGAACGCCTCCTCGGCCGCTCCTGGCCGCACGGCCCTCCCCGCCCGCCGCAGCCGCCAACGGACGCCCGAGGAGCGGCCTACCCCCGGGACGAACTCGGGTGGCACCGGGTGGGGCGCCTCAGCCGGCGGCCGGGGACACCAGGCAGAACTCGTTGCCCTCGGGGTCGCGGAGGACCTGGAACGACCCCTGCGCGTCGGTGACCACGCCGCCGACCGCAACGGCGCCCCGGGCGGCCACCGCCTCGGTCGCCGCGGGGATGTCGTCGACGCGGACGTCGAGGTGCACCCGGTTCGGCGCGGTCCTGGGTGCGGGGTCGGGCTGGAACGAGAGCCGCGGACGCCCGGGAGCCCCGTCCACGTACGCCCACCCGTCCGGCCTGGCCACCGCCGCACCGCCCAGCACGAAGGCCCAGAACCGGGCGAGGGCGGCGGGCTCGGCGGCGTTCACGACCCACTGGTCGAGTGTTCCCACGGTCATGGGCAGACCCTAGTGGAACGTCAGTAACGCCTGCCCCTGAGCTCGGCGACCAGCACGGCGGCCTGGGTACGGCGTTTGAGGTCGAGCTTGGACAGCAGCGCCGAGACGTAGTTCTTGACCGTCTTCTCCGCCAGGTAGAGCCGTTCCCCGATCTGCCGGTTGGTCATGCCCTCGCCGATGAGGTCGAGGATCTGGCGCTCCTGGGGCGTCAGCTCGGCCAGGGGATCGGGTTCGGACTGGGACCCGCGCAGGCGCTCCAGCATCGCCCCGGTACTGCCCGAGTCCAGCAGCGACCCGCCGGAGGCCACCGTCCGTACCGCGCCGACCAGGTCGGCGCCGTGGATCTGTTTGAGCACGTACCCGGCGGCGCCCGCCATGACCGCGTCGTAGAGCGCGTCCTCGTCCGCGAACGAGGTGAGCATGAGGCAGGCGATCTCCGGGTGGTCGGAGCGGATCTCCCGGCACACCTGGACGCCGGACCCTCCGGGGAGCCGCACGTCGAGGACGGCCACGTCCGGCAGGACCACCGGAATCCGGGAGAGCGCCTGTTCCGCGGTGCCCGCCTCGCCGACCACGGTCATGTCGTCCTCGGTCTCCAGGAGCGCCGCCACACCCCGGCGGACCACCTCGTGGTCGTCCACGAGGAAGACCCTGATCCGCTCCCGAGCGCCCTCGGCTCCACCGCCCGTCATCCGCCCATCCCCATCCTGCGTCTCGCGGGTCAGACACCACTCCGACCTAGACCGTAGCGCCTACCGGTGGCCGCGCACGGGCCCTATGGCACGAAACTCCCCGGGCGAAAGTCCCGGAAAGGGACGATTCACGCTACCCGGGGAGCGAACGACCTGGTGACGTATGGTGAGGTGGACGCTACGGCCTCCGGTCCGCCCAGGGGCGGGCCAGTTCGAACGCGCGGCAGGCGGCCAGGACCCGGGCGTCGGCGTGCCGGGGCCCGACGACCTGGAGGCCGACCGGCAGACCGGACTCGGAGAAGCCGCACGGCACACTCGCGGCGGGCTGCTGCGTCATGTTGAACGGGTAGCTGAACCCGGCCCACGACGTCCAGCGGCGCCCCGACAGCGCGGGCGGCGACTCCAGCCCCGCCTCGAAGGCGACGATCGGCATGGCGGGGGTCAGCAGGAGGTCGTACTCCGTGTGGAAGCGTCCCATGCGGGCGCCCATGGACATCCGCAGCGCCATCGCGGTCAGGTAGTCCTGGGCGGTGTAGGTCAGTCCCTCCTCGACGATCTCCCGCAGTCCGGGGTCGAGCAGGTCGCGCTCCCGGCCGGTGAGCGCCTCGGTGGCCTTGGCCGCACCGGAGTACCAGAGCACGTGGAACTCGTCCAGCGACGACGGCAGTCCCGGGTCGGCCTCCTCCACCCGTGCGCCCAGGTCCTGGAACACGCTCACCGCGTCCGCGACGATCCGCGCCACCTCCGGGTCGACGTCGAGGCCGCCCAGCGTGGGGCTGTAGGCGACACGCATGCCGCGCACGAGCTCCTCGGCGTCCGTGCGCAGGCGGACGTCGGCCAGCCCCGGGGCCGGGGGCGCCAGCGCCGCCCAGTCGCGCGGGTCCGGCCCGGTGACGCACTCCAGCATCAGCGCCATGTCGCCGACGGTACGGGTCAGTGGGCCCGTGTGCGCGAGAGAGCCGAACGGACTGGCCGGATAGTGCGGGACCAGACCCCAGGTCGGCTTGATCCCGCAGACCCCGCTGAAACTCGCCGGGATGCGGATGGAGCCGCCCCCGTCGGTTCCGGTGGCGAGCGGGCCCATCCCGGCCGCCACGGCCGCGGCCGCGCCCCCGCTGGAGCCGCCGGGGGTGGTGGACAGGTCCCACGGGTTGCGGGTGACCCCGGTGAGGGGGCTGTCGGTGACCCCCTTCCAGGCCAGTTCCGGGGTGGTCGTCTTGCCGACGAACACGGCGCCCTGCTCGCGCAACCGCGCGACCACCGGGGAGTCCTCGTCCCAGGGGCCGGCCTGGGAGGTGGTGACCGACCCCCGCAGGGTGGGCCAGCCGCGGGTCAGGTGGATGTCCTTGACCGAGGTCGGGACCCCGTCCAGGGCGCCGTCGGGTTCGCCCCGGCGCCACCGCTCCGCGGAGGCCCGGGCCGCCGCCCGCGCCTCCTCCGGCCGCACCAGGCAGAAGGCGTTGAGCGCGGGGTTGTCCTGTTCGATGCGCTCCAGGACCGCGTCCACGGCCTCCACCGGGGACAGTTCTCCGGAGGCGTAGGCGCAGAGCAGTTGTTCGGCGGACAGGTCGGCCGGGCTGGTGGGCACGCCCCCGCGGGCGCGTGGCACATCCGGGGACGGTCGGCTCGCGCCGACAGCCGCACCGCTTCCGTCGATCTCGGTCCGATCGGTACGGATCGTCACTTCAGCCTCCCAGGTCACACCGTGGTCAGGGGTCAGCCGGGCACGTAGCCGCGGCTCTTGTCGACGACGTTGAGCAGTTCGCGCCCGTCGAGGTAGCGGGCGAGGTTGTCCAGGAACAGGTCGACGAGGTCGTCGCGCCAGCCGACGACGTCACCGGACATGTGCGGCGAGACCACGGATCCGGGCAGCTCCCACAGCGGGGAGTCGGTCGCCAGCGGCTCGTCCTCGAACACGTCCAGGGCGGCTCCCGCGATCCGGCCCTTCCGGAGCGCGGTCACCAGGTCGGACTCCACGACGATGGGCCCGCGCGCCACGTTCAGCAGGCGCGCGGTCGGCCTCATCAGCTGGAGGAAGCGCCGGTCGACCAGGCCCCGGGTGGCGTCCGTGAGCGGCGCCGCGACGACCACGTAGTCGGCCTCGGGCAGCGCGGAGACCAGGGTGGGGGCTCCGTCGGCGCCGCGGTCGGCGAGGCTGGACTCGACCACGGAGCGGAAGTCGGGGTCGCCCTGGCGCGCGCGCCGCCCGGAGCCGTGGACCTCCAAGCCCACCGCGGAGAGCCCGCGGGCGATGGTGCGGCCGATCGGTCCGGTGCCCACGACCAGGGCCCGCCGCCCCGCCACGCGCTCGGTCTCCCGGTGCCGCCAGCGGTGCTCGCGCTGGAGGTCCCACGTGTGGTGGAAGTCCTTGGCGAAGGCGATCACCTGGCCGACGACGTACTCGGCGATGGGCTGCTCGAAGATCCCGCGCGAGTTGGTGAGCACGACGTCGCTGTCGACCATGCCGGGGAAGATCAGGTTGTCCACCCCCGTCGTGGCGGCGTGGACCCAGGTCAACGTGTCGGCCTTGGGCCAGGCGGAGGCGAGCGCCTCGGAGAACAGGTCCCAGACCAGCAGGGCGTGCGCGCCGGGCAGGCGCGCGGGCAGCTCGTCGGCGGTGGCGTAGACGACCTCGCCGAGGCCGGGATGGTCGTCGATCCGCTCGTGGCCGGGCGGGAGGTCCTCCCCCCGCAGGACGAGGAGTCGGGGCCGGTGCGGCGCGATGGGACTGTTCACGGGCGTGCACTCCGTTTAACGACGTGGTCAGCGGTGTCGTCCGAGGTGGTGGCGGTCCGCCCCGCACGAGAAACGCTAGGGAGCCGACATGGGATTGTCAACAATCCACAAACCGGCTGTTCTCCGGCGAAACAGGGCTTCCCGACCACCCCGGGGAGGTCGGGATACCCGACTCGCGCACACCTATTGCCGCACGAGACATGTAAACCATAAGATTGTCGACAATCAACAACTCTGTTGTGCCGTCTCCGTCCCCAACAACCACGACCGGGCTCCGCCGTCGAAGGGACATCACCGTTGCCCAGGTACATGACCATCACGCTGGCCAAACGCGGAGTGTCCTGCGTGGCCGAACTCCTGGACAAGGACGCGCCGCGCACCTGTGACGCGGTCTGGAACGCCCTCCCCCAGGGAGACGCCGTCCAGCACGCCAAGTACGCGCGCAACGAGGTCTACACCATGGTGCCGCGGTTCGCCGAGACCGAACCCGGCCAGGAGAACCCCACCGTCACCCCGATCCCCGGCGACGTCGTCTACTTCTCCTTCGAGGGCGGGATGCTCGACCGCGCCTTCAAGGAGGACAAGGGCATCGACCACCTGCCGGGCGTCATCGACCTCGCCCTCTTCTACGGACGCAACAACCTGCTGCTCAACGGCGACGTCGGCTGGGTCCCGGGGAACGTGTTCGCCACGGTCGTGGAGAACCTGCCCGCCATGGCCGAGGCGTGCAACGACGTCTGGCGTTCCGGCAGCGTCGGCGAACGCCTGCTGTACGAGCGTCTCGAACGCTGACCGGGCCACGGCCCGGTCGCCCCGGCATCCCCCGCACGCACATATACGAACCCCACACTTTTCCGGGAGGTGAGTGACCGATGCGGACCGATGGAAATCCCACACCCGCCGAAGGCACCGGCGCGGAGCACGAGGTCGTCGAACTGGCCGCGACCACACGGACCCCGTGGCAGTCGGGGGTCGGCGTCATCGCGCCCTACGACTTCGCCCTCGACCGCGAGCTCTGGCGGTGGACGCCGGACGACGTCTCACTGCACGTCACGCGGTTGCCGTACGTACACGTCCCCGTCACGGTGGACCAGGCGGCGGCCCTGAGCACGGAGCGAAGCGTCGACCCCGCGGTCCGCGCGCTGCTCGCCCCCGAACCGCTGGCCATCGGATACGCCTGCGCCTCCGGCAGCTTCGTGCACGGCATGGACGGGGAACGCCGCCTGCACCGGACCATGACGGCGGCCGGGGCCCCGGCCGCCGTCACGACCTCGGGCGCGCTCGTCCAGGCGCTCGGCGCCCTGGAACTCGACCGGATCGCGGTGGTCACCCCGTACGTGGACAGCGTGACCGACCGCCTCCTGGGGTTCCTGGGCGAGCACGGCGTCGAGGTCACCTCCAGCGTGGGCCTGGGCCTGCTCAGCCACATCTGGAAGGTCACCTACGCCGAGGTCTCCCGGGCGGTGCACTCGGTCGACCACCCCGACGCCCAGGCCATCTACATCAGCTGCACCAACGTCCTCACCTACGACATCATCGCGCCGCTGGAACGCGAACTGGGCAAACCGGTGATCGCGGCCAACCAGGTGACCATGTGGGCGGTGCTGCGGGAGGCCGACAGACACGCCGTCGCCCAGGGCCAGCACCTGCTCGACGTCACGGCACCGAGTGCCGTGTGACCACCGGCCACACCCACCGAAGGAGTGCCATGACCCGGGTCGGATTCCTCTACCCCGGCTACAGTGCCGAAGACGACTACACGGCGTTCGCCGCCATGCTCGGCGGCGGGGTCGAACTCCCCGTCGTGCACACGCTCATGCGCGAGGACGCCCACCGGGTGGACGCCCTGCTCGACGTCGGGGGCGAGGACGTCCTGGCGCCGGGGGCGCGGGAACTGTCCCGGATGCGCGTGGACGCGGCCGTCTGGGCATGCACCAGCGGCAGCTTCGTCTTCGGTTGGGAGGGCGCCCGCAAGCAGGTCCAGGGGGTGCGCAACGCCGCGGGGGTGCCGTCGTCGAGCACCTCGTTCGCGTTCGTGCACGCGCTCCGGCAGCTGCGGGTGACCCGGGTCGCGGTCGCCGCCACCTACCCGGACGACGTCGCCCGGCGCTTCGTCGACTTCCTCGCCGAGGCGGGCGTCACGGTGCTCTCCCTGGCCAGCCACGGGATCGTCACCGCCGCCGAGGTCGGCGAACTCGACCCGGACGAGGTGCTGGACTTCGTCATCTCCAACGACCACCCGCGTGCCGAGGCCATCCTGGTCCCGGACACCGCCCTGCACAGCGCCGACCTCATCGAACCGATGGAGGCCCTGATCGGCAAGACCGTACTCACCGCCAACCAGGTGAGCATCTGGGAGGGGATGCGGCTGGCCGGGGTGACGGCGGCGCGGTCCGGCCCCGGCACCCTCTTCCGTTCCGGCGCCACCGCGGTCACCAGCGCGCTGGCCGCCCGTTAGCCTCGACGACACACCCGACCCGGTGTCCCCGACGAAAGGAATGCGGACCATGCCCGCCCCAGGCCATCTGAGACCCGTGCCCCGGCGGTCCACCGCCGAACTGATCGCCGACCAGCTCAGGTCGGCGATCATGTACGGCTCCCTGGCCCCGGGGGACCAACTCGGGGAGGCGGAGCTGGCGGGACAGCTGGGGGTGAGCCGGGGACCGCTGCGCGAGGCCATGCAGCGGCTCGTCCAGGAGGGGCTGCTGCGCAGCGAACGGCACAGGGGCCTGTTCGTGCGGGAGCTCACCGCGGACGACGTACGGGACGTCTACGTGGCCAGGCTCGCGGTGGAGCGCACCGCGTGCGAACTCATCATGCGCGGGAACCGGGGAGAGGCGCTGGCCCGCCTCACCCCGGCACTCGACCGGCTGGCCGAGGCGGCGCGGAGCCGGGACCGGGACGCGATGAGCGACGCCGACCAGGCCTTCCACCAGACGCTCGTGAGCTGTGCGGGCAACAGCCGCCTGGAGCGGATGGCGCAGACACTGCTGGTGGAGACCCGGATGTGCCTGACGGTCATGCAGGACGTGTACCCGGAGCCCGAGGAGATCCTCGACGAGCACCGCCGCATCCTCGACGCCATCGTCGACGGGGCCGAGGAGCGGCTGCTCGACCTGATCGAGTCGCACATGGTGGACACGGCCCAGCGGATCAACGGGGAGCCCCCGAGGCCGGGGGCCTAGGGGCTCCGCCGAGGACGGCGGGCGCTCAGAGCCCGCCGATCCCCACGTACTTCGTGTCCAGGAACTCCTCGATGCCGACCCGGCCGCCCTCGCGGCCCAGGCCCGAGTGCTTCACGCCCCCGAAGGGCGCCGCGGGGTTGGAGACGATGCCCTGGTTGAGCCCGACCATGCCCGACTCCAGCGCCTCGCTGACCCGGAACGCGCGGTTGAGGTCACGGGTGTAGAGGTAGCTGACCAGGCCGAACTCGGTGTCGTTGGCGGCGGCCACCGCCTCCTGCTCCGTCTCGAAGGTGAGCACGGGGGCCACCGGACCGAAGATCTCGGTGTAGGAGAGCTCGCTGTCCATCGGCACGTCGGCGAGCACGGTGGGCTGGTAGAAGTGCCCGGCGCCCTCCACGGACCCGCCGCCGACCAGTACCCGCGCGCCCCTGCCGACCGCGTCGTCCACGAGCCCCTGGACCTTCTGTCGGGCCTTGTCGTCGATCAGCGGCCCGACCTGGACGCCCTCGTCCACGCCACGGCCCAGCCGCAGCGCCCCCATGCGCTCGCTGAGCCGCGCGGCGAACTCGGCGGCCACACCGGACTGGGCGTAGATGCGGTTGGCGGCGGTGCAGGCCTCACCGATGTTGCGCATCTTGGCGAGCATCGCCCCGTCCACGGCGGCGTCGAGGTCGGCGTCGTCGAAGACCAGGAACGGCGCGTTCCCGCCGAGCTCCATGGAGGTGCGCAGGACCTGCCCCGCGCTCTGTTCGAGGAGTTTGCGCCCGACCGCGGTCGAGCCGGTGAAGGAGAGCTTGCGGATGCGGCCGTCACTCAGGAGGGGTTCGGTGACGGCGCCCGGCGACGTGGTCGGGATGACGCTGAGGACGCCCTCCGGCAGCCCGGCCTCGGCCAGGATGCCCGCCAGCGCGAGGGCGCACAGGGGGGTCTGGTGGGCGGGTTTGAGGATCGCCGTACACCCGGCCGCGATCGCGGGGCCGATCTTGCGGGTGCCCATCGCCATGGGGAAGTTCCAGGGTGTGATGAGCATGGAGGGACCGACGGGCTGGCGCATGATGAGGAAGCGCGACTTCCCGTCGGGCGAGGTCGAGAAACCGCCCTCGATCCGCACCGCCTCCTCCGAGAACCACCGGAGGAACTCGGCGGCGTAGGCGATCTCGCCGCGCGCCTCGGGCAGGGGTTTGCCCATCTCCAGCGTCATGAGGACGGCCAGGTCCTCCTGGCGCTCCATCAACAGCTCGTAGCCCCGGTGCAGGATCTCACCGCGGGTGCGGGGAGCGACCGCGGCCCACTCCCGCTGGGTGCGGTGCGCCGCGTCGAGGGCGGCGAGGGCGTCCTCCTTGCCTGCGTCGGCCACCTCGCAGAGCGTCTCCCCGGTGGAGGGGTCCTCCACCGCGTAGGTCGCCCCGGACGCGGCGTCACGCCACTGCCCCCCGAGGAAGAGCCGCTTGTCCACCTGCGCGACGACCCGTGCTTCCTGATCCGACATGTTCCCCACTCTCCAGTCACGCACCGACCCGGACGGGCGGCCTGTGGTCAGAACTGCCCGGCGTGCGTCCTCTGGACACCGCCCGGCACGGATGTTTCCATAGCACTGTCGATTGTCAACAATCCTACGGAACGCGCAACACGGAATTGAGGCCAGCGCATGGCGGAGCTCTCCCCGATCCTCAAGCAGGCGACCCCGGTCCTCGCGGCACGGGGCGAGGGCGCCTATATCTACGACGAGGATGACCGCCGCTATCTCGACTTCACCGCAGGCATCGGCGTCACCAGCACCGGCCACTGCCACCCCCGGGTCGTGGCCGCCGCCCAGGAGCAGGTGGCCACACTCATCCACGGCCAGTACACCACCGTCATGCACCGACCGCTGCTGCGGCTCACCGAGCGGCTCGGAGACGTCCTCCCCGAGGGCGTCGACCGGCTGTTCTACGTCAACTCCGGCAGCGAGGCCGTCGAGGCCGCGCTGCGGCTGGCCCGGCAGGCGACCGGGCGGCAGAACGCGTTCGTGTTCCAGGGATCCTTCCACGGGCGGACGATGGGCGCGGCGTCGCTGACCACGTCCGGTGTGAAGATCCGGGCGGGGATCGGCCCGCTCGTGCCCGGCGTCGTGGTCAGCCCGTTCCCGTACGCCTACCGCCTGGGGATGACCGAGGAGGACGCGGTCGCCCACGCGCTGCGGGAGTTCGACTACCAGATGACCACGGTGAGCTCGCCGAAGGACACGGCGGCGGTCTTCATCGAGCCGGTGCTGGGCGAGGGGGGTTACGTGCCCGTGCCCGACTCCTTCCTCCGGGGGCTGCGCGAACGCGCGGACCGGCACGGGTTCCTCCTGGTCCTGGACGAGGTGCAGACCGGCTTCGGCCGGACCGGCACCTTCTGGGGCCACGAGCCCTCGGGGGTGCGCCCGGACATCGTCATCACCGCCAAGGGACTGGCGAGCGGCTTCCCCCTCTCGGCGATCGCGGCGCCGGAGTCGATCATGGCCAAGGCGTGGCCGGGGTCGCAGGGCGGCACCTACGGCGGCAACGCGGTGGCGTGCGCGGCGGCGATCGCCACCCTGGACGTGATCCAGGAGGAGGGCCTGGTGGAGAACGCCGCACGGATGGGCGAGCGGCTGCGGCAGGGCCTGGAGAAGGTCGCGGAGGTGCACCCGGTGATCGGCGACGTGCGGGGACGCGGTCTGATGCTGGCCAACGAGTTCACCGCGACCGACGGGTCCCCGGACGCGGCCACCGCGCTGCGCGCCCAGCAGGCCGCGGCCAGGAACGGGCTCCTCCTCCTCACCTGCGGTCCGGCCGGGAACGTCGTCCGGATGATCCCGCCGCTGGTGGTCAACGGCGAGCAGGTCGACACCGCGGTCTCCCTGTGGGCGGCCTCCGTGGAGGAGGCGGCCCGCGGCTGACCGGAACGCAACCGGAACACGCGGCCGCCCGTCTCAGGGGTGGATGCCGATGGGGCGTCCACCCCGAGGCGAGGCGGTGCGTATGGGACGGCGCAAGAGGGACAACGGCGCGATGGCGGCGCGCGGCGGTGTCCGCGTCCAACCCGTGTTCGACCCGGACCTGCCGCCACGCGTCCGGGCACGGCTGCGGGGGAACCCGTCGTCGCTGCTGCGCGAGGCCTCGTCCGAACGCCCCTGGGCGGGGTACCGGAGAAGGCTCCTCGTGGGCGGGGTCGCCGTCGCCGCGGCCCACGTCGCCTGGCTGCTGGGGCAAGGATGGCTGCTGATGGAGGCGACGGGCTGGTACTTCGTCGGACTCCTCGCCCTGGCGGCGGTGACGGCCGCCGGTGGTATCGCCGCGATCCGGGTGACGCCGCACACCGCGCTGCCATCCCGGCTGCGCAGGGGCAGGGGCCGGAAGTGGTGGGTGCTGCTCTGCCTGTCGGTCCTGCCCGTCACGTTTGCTGGCTGGTTCTTCTCCCAGACGTGGACCTGGCTGTTCTTCGTGACGTGGCACGGCCCCTGGCTCGGCTACGCGGCGGTCTCCCTCTGGGTGGCCTTCGGCTGGAGCCGGAACGAACGCCTGGCCGCGGCCCACGCGCACCGCTACCTGGTTCCGGCGGACTTCGACGAGCGCGGCTCCGAGCTGCTCGCCGACGTGCAGAAGACGATCAACACGCTGTGGGCGGCGGGAAAGCTCATGGGTGGGTCGTTCGACGCCGAACAGCCGCTGGGGGTGCTGCGGGCCGAGGAGTGGCGGATCGCGTCGGCCCTGTACCGGTACCAGCAGTTGCGGGCGGAGCACGGTAAGGAGAGCGCCGAGGCCGCGTCGGACCGGGTGCGGACCCTGCTGGCTCGGCAGAACGAGCGGCAGGAGGCGGCCTACGAGCAGTTGTCCGAGCAGGTCGGGCCGATCAGGGAGTACGGGGCCGCGGTCGGGGAGGCCCTGCGAGCGCACACCGAGTGGGAGCAGATCGAGCGGGCCGAGGACCGTGAGGGGCGGATCGACGAACTCAGCGCACGGGTGTCCTCGGAGGAGGGCGTGAGCGTCGGCCTGCTCAGGGACGAGGCGTTGAGCGCGCGGGCCGCCAAGGAGGCCCGGGACGAGCTGATCGACCAGGCGCTCGCGGCGGGACGGTTGCTCGGCCCGGAGTCGCGGGGGCGGGGTTGAGCCCGGACCGGGAGCGGCAGCGCGCACCCCATGTCCCGGGTCACACCAGAAAAGTGCACGAAGCCCTCCCCGCACCGTGATAGAGTCAAAGACGTCGCCAGGGAGGCACGGCCAACCGGGCGACACACAACTGAAGACCTGCACTCGTAGCTCAATGGATAGAGCATCTGACTACGGATCAGAAGGTTGGGGGTTCGAGTCCTCCCGAGTGCGCCACCTTGAGACAGTGGAGATACCGCCGGACCTGGACACCACACAGGCCCGGCGGTTTCTTGTGTGCCCCGAGGAGGGCCGTGTCCGGAGCCGCGATGCACATTCAGTGCACATGGCGTCGGTGCCCCCTCAGGCGGCGAGCACCCGCGACCGGGCCGCGTCCATCGCTTCGGCGACCTCGTCCAGGCGGTCGGGGAACAGGTGCCCGTACCGGTCGAGAGTCATCGTCGCGGTGGCGTGGCCGAGCATCGCTTGCACGACCTTGACGTCCGCCCCGGCCGCGATGGCGAGCGACGCGGCGGTGTGCCGGAGCTTGTGCGGAGTCAGGCCGATGCCGTCGAGCTTGGCCGCCGTGACCGCCTTGCCGAACTCCCGGTTGCGCCAGTTGCGCAGCCGCAGCGCGGCGCCGCGGCGGGTGGTGAAGACCAGCGCGTCATCCGGCCGGCCGTCGACGAACGGCCGCAGTTCCTCGGCCAGGAACGGCAGGATCGGGACCGTACGGAACTTGCCCGTCTTCGGAAGCTGTTCGATGAGCGTGCCTTCGACTTCGGCGAAGGCGGTCACGACGCGGATCCGCCGACGGGACAGATCCACCCTGCCGACCCGCAGGGTGGCGGCCTCCTTCCAGCGCAGGCCGGTGTAGGCGAGCAGGAGGATCAACGCCCGGTTGTTGTGGGCGGACGCGGCCACCTGGTCGTACGTGGTGCGCAGGGACGCGGCAGCGTTCGCGAGCCGCTCCACCTGGTCGTGGTCGAGGTAGACGTGTTCGGACTCGGACGGCTTGGGCAGCGGAACGCCCCGGGCCGGGTTGGTCGGAATGCGGCGGGGGACGCACCAGCCCAGGACCATCGCCAGAACCCCGTGTGCCAACCGGGTCTGTGAGGAGCCCAGGTTGGCGCCGCCCTCGTCCCGCGGCTGCTGGAGTCGGGCCACCCAGACGGCGACGTCCTCGGTGTGCACTGCCGAGAGCGGGAGGTCTCCCCAGCGGGGCAGGACGTGGGTGTCCAGGAGAGCCCGGTACTTCCACCAGGTCGAGCGCTTGATGTCCGTGCGGGCGGTCAGCCACTTCTCGGCCATCTCCCCCACCGTCACCTTGCCGTCGTGCGGGTTGCGGTAGGAGCCCTCGTGCAGGCTGTTCTCGATCTCGGTCTGTCTCTTCTCAGCGTCCGGCTTCTTCTTGAACGTTCCGCCGCTCTTCATCCGGCCGGAGGGATCGTAGTAGCGGACCATCCAGCGGGCGGGCGGTGTGCGTTTGGCGTCCTTGGCCTTCCTCACGGCCTCGTTGTACGTCTTGTCCTTGGTGCGGTCGTAGACCCACGCGCGAGCCATCAGAGGTGTTCCTTCCAGGGGGTAGGGGTTAGCGGGATCGGACCCAGGCGTGGACCTCGTCCGGGAGGTAGCGCACGTACCGGCCAACACGGTGGGAGGGCGGACCGTCGCCCTTGTACCGCCACTCATAGAGCGTCTTGGCTGGAACACCGAGGTAAGCGGCTGTGTCCTTCACCGACCACAACGCGGCACGAGAGTCGGGGACGATCGAAGCGGTTGCTGTTGGAGTCATGCGGCCCTCGTCTCGTGCGTTGCCGAAAGATCGTTCTGCCGTGCCGCGTCGAGTTGGGCGCGGCGTTTGAGGGACTCACCGACCGCCCGGAGTAGCCGCCTCTCGCGGGGAGCCACGTCCGGATCGGTGGGTCTAGCCAGTTCCCAGGCGAACCGTCCGGAGTTGACCGAGGTCAGCGCGAGTGAGGATGGATCGTTCTCGTCCTCCTGGCCGTCGTCGCCATCGATACGATCGATGCGATCGATCCCAAGGGCGTTGAGTACCCAGGTGAGCCGGTCGGCTTTGTGATCGGCGAGGGTCTTGCCCGACCACTTGCGCGAGACCAGGACCCGCCGTCCGGCGTAGCCCAGGTGTTCGCGACGGTGTGCCTTGGACCGGCAGAACCCGGGGCGGAGTCCCGCCTTGGGTTGGTCGGGTTGGATGCCGTAGCGGAGCCAGTTCGCGCACCGGGGCGAGCACGGTTCGAACCGCAACGCGTCCAACAGCCGGTCCACGTGCTGTTCCTGCGAGACCGTTTCGACCTCGTGGCACTCGGCGATGTCCTTGGTCAGGTACTTGGCCAGGTAGCGCACGCACCGGTCCGCGTCCGCTGATCCGGCCACGACACCCTTGGCGTCCACCTGTCGGCCGAACCGAACGACGTGATGAGGTTCAGCGTCGGGATCCTCGTCCAGGGCGTCCAATGCCTCGTCCCAGGTGGGTAGGAGTTGACCGGTCGACGGGTCGACATAGGCACCTGTCGCTTCGTCCCAGATGGGTAGCCGGTCGCCCTCGAAGCGGACCGTGTCGGCATTGGGCCACCACACCTGGTGATACGTGGCGGCGGCGATCTGGCGCAGCTCCGCCCGGGGGATCGTCCCCCTCGTGGCCATGTGCAGATGAGGTGCCAACCGCCGTTGCGGTTCCACGGCCGCGAAGTACTGCACATCGAACCCCGCGACCCGTCGCAGGTTCTGTACGAACCGATCGACCAGCTTGGAGAAGTGCAGGGCATCCCGAGCCGCCCGCCGGTAGTCGTAGGTCGCCGGGTCGACGGGGGTGCCGTCTGACTTCACCCGCCCATAGGAGTCGAGGGTGAGCGTGATGAACAGCGACGGTCGGAACGTCCGGCCGGTGTTGGGGTCGGTGTAGGCCCGCCCCACCGTCTTCCTGGTCATGGGTCGCTTGGGAAGGTCCGGGACGTCCTGGCGACGCTTGGTGGAGCGGACCCGGCGCGGCCCCGACGAGCCAGCCGAGCGGGTCACCGAGCCCCGGAGGCCAGAGGCGGTGATCTCCTCGTCCAGGTCCGAGATGACCACGTCCAGTTCGGCCAGCTCGTCAGCCGAGGCGTCCCCGGACGCGGCGAGTCGGTCCCGTTCTGCGGTGACCACGGCGCGTTGTTCCACCCAGCCCCGTTGCGTCTCCGAAGGCGGGTCAGGCTCCACGACGGGTTCCTCTGCCAGGTGCCAGCCCTCTTCACACTGGGTCCGCCGCAGGGACCGCTTCCGTTTCGTGCAGGCGGGGCAGCGGGATTCGAGGGTAGACCCGCAGGGGACGTCCACGATCTCGGTGGCACCGGTGGCGATGTCGGTGCGTCGAAGAGAGACCGGGCGGATACACACCCCGTGATCGGCGGCCACCCGTTCGGCGACCTCACGGGCCAGGGGTTGCGCGAGCCGCTCAGCCCGGGTCGACTTACCGGTAGGAGTCGTCATCAACCCACCCCCGATGAGGAGTCCCATGCCCAGGCGCGAGCGGTACACCCATGCTGAACTGAAGCGCCTTGTACCGCGCTGGTCCGCTGTGATCGCCCTGGGAGTAGCCGTCGCCAGTGCGACCGTTCTCGCCTACGGCGGTGCCTGGCAATACGTGGTTCTCGGAATCCTGGTGATCGCCTCGATCTTCGCGATACGGGTGTGGCAGATGTTCGCGAACGCAACCAAGGGCCCTCAGGACCCTTCCACCTCCTGAGGAGGAGCACAGCCCGTAGGCCCCGATCGACTCGGACGAACACACACTCACGATTACAGAGCGGAAGGCCCCCACCGCATGGAACCCAAGCCGCCCCGTCCATGGTTCGTGATCCTGAGCAGCGTCATCGTGGTAGGTGCCGCCACATGGCTGGTGACGGGACCGGAGATCAGCGGCTCCTTCACCTTCATGCTGTGGGACATACTCATCACCTGGCTGATCTGCCTGGCCTTGGGCGTCTACACGTACGTGACCAAGAGACGCGCCTTCCGGGAACATCAGGCCGCCCCTCCCCCAGGGGAAGAGTCCGCCCCGTAGGCCCACCCACAACCGATCTGAGGCTTCGTCATGACCAGATCCGATGTGTTCCGTGTAGCCATCACGGTTCTGCCGTACCTGATCTGGATGGTTCTGCTTGCTTACGGGAGCGAGACTGCCCAGTTGGTCTGGATCGGCGTTTGCGGTCTGGCCCTGATGGCCGCGTTCGTGCTCACTCGGCGGGTGCGTAGAGCACAGGATCATGACGCCCCTCCGTCCGAGGAGGGGTCCGGGCCGTAGACCTCGGTCATTGTGGTGATGTCGTCGTCGGAGACGTACGCGGCCCGGACCCGTACCGGTGCCGGGGAGCCTTCCATCCGGACGTAGCCCACCCCGGGAAGACCGGGGTCGATCAGATGCGCGTTCGCCCCACGGTCCCGGGCGCCCTCCCCGAGGATCATGTCGACCTGGGACGCCTCGTCCAGCACCACCAACACGAACGGCTCCGCCACCGTGGGGATGTGGGAGCGCTGGCGACCGGCGTACCGTCGTGCCCGGTCCTGCATCTGGCTCACGGCCAGTTCGAGGACCGCCACCGCGGATTCGCCGTCATCGGCGTACCGGGCGAACAGGCCCCGCCCGTAGGACAGCTCCATCCGCTTGGGATCGATCGCCCACACCTGCGCCATCCCCTCAGCAACGGCCGGGAGGATGGCGCGGATGGCGGACCAGATCACCGGCCCCTTCCCGGACCCGGTCACCCCGGCCACCAGGACGTGAGTCCCGTGGAGCCGAAGCCGCCACTGCGACCCGTCTTCAGTGACGCCGACCGGCAGCGCGGACAGATCCACGTGGTGGGTCATCGGGAAGGCGTCCAGGGGTTCGGCCAACGTGTCGTGTCGGGGGAACTCCAGGGTGATCTTGCGCGGCCCCTCCACCACCACACGACAGGACGGAGCGCCGAACCCGTGCGCCAGCTCGGCCACCCGGGTCTCGAAATCCGTGGGGGAGGTTCCGGCCACGAGGGTGACCCGGACCCGGTCCGCCCAGGACGTGCACACCACCCGGCGGATGCGGGGGAGGTAGCGGCGTTCCTGGTAGGACTCGGCCAGCCCGGAGATGACCAGGACAGGTTGCCAGTGCCGGCGGCAAACGAACACGTGCCGCCACCACGCCAACAACCGCAGCGTCACCCACCGGCGGAAGGAATCCGGCCACACGCGCCACCACACCAGAGAGGCCACCGAGGCGGCCCCGCCCAGCACGGCCAGACCCAGCCAGCCGAACCACCACCACACCGCAGCCGAGGAAGCCAGTGAGCCGACCATGACGGGGAACCGGAACGGCAACGTGACCAGGAAACGCACCAGCCGCCGCACCCGTGCCGTTCCTGACCGAGATCACCTCGAACGCTGCGACGGCGACGATGATCCTTCCGGTCATCGCGGCCTGCGCGGTCTCACCGAACGCCCACCCCTACGCGCTGACGGCCCCTGCGCGATGGCCGCGAACCGCGCGTTCATGGTTCCGGTGGGCACCCCTCCGGACGCGGTCATGTTCGGTACCGGGAAGGCGGCGGTCAGATCCGGGTTCTGACCGCCGCCATGACCGCCCTCACCCTCGCCGTCGCGAGGGCGCTCCACCTGCTCCCGGCACTGTGGGGAATCGACCTCATGTCCGTTCCCGCCTCGTTCCGGTGACCGGCGTCCGTTCCCCCGCCGGGTCCCGGTCGGGCCGACCGGGACCCGGCGGAACGGGCGCTCATACGGCCGCCGGCACCTCGGAGCCGATCGTCGCGGCGGGGTAGTCGATGTACCCCTCCGCCCCTCCTCCGTACAGGTTCTCGGTCGGCGGTCCCGCGAGCGGGAGGCCGTGGGCCAGGCGAGCAGGCAGGTCCGGGTTGGTCATGAACAGGCGGCCGAGGGCGACCACGTCCGCGTGCCCGTCCCGCACCAGCCGCGCCCCCTTCTCGGGGCTGCTCGGCACCGGGCCGTTGGTGTTGGCGACGAGCGTTCCCGACCAGCGCGTCCGCAGGTCGGCGATGGCCCCGTACGCGCCGTTCTCCAGTACGTGCAGGTAGGCCAGGCCCCATGGGTCGAGTGTGTCGACCAGCGTTCGGTACGTGGTGGGCGCGTCGACCTCGGCGAGCTGGTTCTCGGCGTTGTCCGGTGAGATGCGCAGGCCAACGCGGTCCGCGCCGACCTCTGCGGCGACCGCCTCGACCACCTCCGTGACGAACCGCAGGCGGCAGGCGACGGAGCCGCCGTACCCGTCCGTGCGCAGGTTGGTGTTGTCGGCGATGAACTGATGGATGAGGTAGCCGTTCGCGCCGTGGATCTCCACGCCGTCGAAGCCCGCCCGGATCGCGCGCCGGGCCGCGGACGCGAAGTCCCCCACCGTCCGGCCGATCTCACCGGCCGTCAGTTCACGCGGGGTCACGTGGTCGAGCAGCCCGTCCCGGGTGAAGATCTGCTTCCCCTCGATGGCGACGGCCGACGGCGCCACCGGCGGTTCGCCGTTCGGCAGCGTCACCGGGTGCGTCATCCGGCCCACGTGCCACAGCTGGGCGAAGATCGTTCCTCCCTCGGCGTGCACCGCGTCCGTCACCCCTCTCCACCCGTGCACCTGCGCGTCGGTCGTCAGCCCCGGGATACCGGGGCCGCCCTTGGCGAGCGCGTTGACGTGCACGCCCTCGGTGATCAGCAGCCCCGCTCCGGAGCGCTGACGGTAGTACGTCGCCGCGTGCGGGCTCGGGACCCCCGTCACGTCGTCGGCCCGGCCCCGTGTCATCGGGGCCATCGCCACGCGGTTCGCCAGGTCCAGAGTTCCTCTCCGGTACGGCTCCAGTAGTTCCCGCACGTGCCCGCCCTCTTCCGTTGCGCTTGTGTCCTGTCCCCGTTCCGTCACCACCGCGGCGCTCATGCGTCGCTCCGGTCCAGCGCGACCACCTCGACCTCGATCCGCCAGTCGGGCTGCGCCAGTGAGGCGACCTCGACCAGGGTGTCGGCGGGGTAGGGCTCGGACAGGAACTCGCCGCGCAGGGTGATCACGTGCGGGAGGTTCGCCGCCATGTCCCGGACGAAGATGCCGACCTTGACCACGTCCGAGAAGTCCAGGCCGGCCGCCGCCAGGACCCGTCCGACGTTCCCGAACGCCTGCCGCCCCTGCGCCAGGAAGCCGCCCTCGACGGTCGTCCCGTCCTCGTCGAAGCCCGCCTGGCCGGACACGTACACGAGGCCACCGGCCCGGACGGCCTGCGATATGAGGTACGGCGCGTACCAGTCCGGCGTGGTCGCGATCTTCTCGATGCGTCCCACGGCGGGCGCGCTCTCGTCACTGGACATGGCTCTCCCCTGTCTGGCGGGCCCGGAATCCGGGCCTGCTCATTGGCGTTACGAAACGTTTCGTAACGCCAATGAACGTAGAACATGCCCAGGAGCCCTGTCAAAACGAAACGTAACGTCACGCAAGCGGTAGGATGGGGTCCATGACCTCAGCCCCGAACAGTGAACGACGCAGCGAGCGTGCCCGCCAGGCGGTGCTCAAGGCGGCGTTCGACCTGGTGAGCCGCAAGGGCTTCGCGAAGGTGACCATCGAGGGCATCGCGTCCCAGGCCGGCGTGGGCAAGCCCACGATCTACCGATGGTGGAGGTCGAAGGGCGCCGTGGTGCTGGAGGCGCTGAACGAGGAACTCGGAGACGACTTCGCCTTCCCCGACACCGGTGACATCGCCGCCGACCTCACGACCCAGATCACGGCGGTGAGTCGGCGGCTGGTCACCGGCAGGATGAGCGAGGCGTTCAGGGGTGTGATGGCCGAGTCGCAGAACGACCCCGAACTGATGAGGGCGTTCCGCGAGACGATCCTCGAACCCAGCATCGCGGAGTGCAGGATCCGCTTGGATTCCGCCGTCGCCGCCGGGCAGCTCCGTTCCGACGTGCCCACCGAGAAGATGATCGACCTCTTCTACGCGCCGATCCACTACCGGCACTTCCTGGGCTTCGGCGACGCAGCGGTCAGGGACAGCGCCGACCTGGTCCAGGAGGTCCTGCTCGGCCTACTGCCCCGGCCGGACACGGCAGCGGCTGCACCCGGCGGTCGCGAGGCGGGGCGGCGGGACGATCACAGCGCCCACCCGAAGACGGACCAGACCGGCAGTGGTGCGACGACGATCGCGCAGAGCCCGTAGGGCATCATCTGCCGCAAGAGGCGCGCACGCTGTTCGGGCCGGGCGGCCCCGACCAGGACCGCGCCGCTGCTGTTGCAGGGGTTGACGTCGACGAGCACCGCGGAGAGCGCGACGGCGATGACCGCGCCCACCGGTGACAGGCCGCCCTCCCCGATCAGCGCGTTCGCCGACGGTGCAACCTTCGACTTCAGCACTCACGTTCCGCCCGCGGCTCCGGATCGTGGCGATGACGGCCTGGTCTCCGAGGTAAGGGTCCAGTTCCAGGAGGTGCAACAGCGCCTGCCGCATACCGGCTCTGTCGGAGCCGTCGGTGGCGCGGGCTGCGCATCGCACACGCTCGGGCACCACACCGATCCCGGTGGGCCGGGCGACCGTGTGCCCTGTCTCCCATGCGATCGCCACGATCCCGGGCACCTTCGCCGACCGGTCCCTTGAGCTGATTCCGAGACAGGGTGGGCTGGGAGATGCCCGTGGCCTCAGCGAGAGCGCTCTGGCCCCTACCTGCCGTCTCCCGGGCGTCCTCGATCCGCGCGCCGGTATCCTCCACCGCCGTCCCCACCCCCGAACCATCCAGCACGACAGTCTCAGGTGGTGATCTTGCCGGTCGGGTGGGTGCGGAGATGGGTGCGGCTGTCCTTTGACGGCGGAGATCGTCGGTCAGGGGTGGCCTGACATGGGCGGACTCACGTGCTTGTCAACGGTGCGGCCGTCGAGGCCGGACGACTGCCCGGCCCCCTCTCAGCTCTTGCGCTCACTCAGGACGCAGAACTCGTTGCCCTCCGGGTCGAGAAGGGTCACCCAGTGCTGCCCGTCCTGCACGGTGTCGACGCGCCGCGCACCGAGGGAGAGCAGCCGGGCGACCTCGGCCTCCTGGTCGTCGGGGCGGAAGTCGGGGTGGAGTCTGTTCTTCAGAGTCCTGCCCTCGGTGACAGGCACGAAGAGCAGGCCCGGCATCCGGTCCGGCTCAGGCCGGATCTCGATGATCTCCTCGGTCTCGTCGACCACGACCCAGCCGAGAGCCGCGGCCCACCAGCGCCCGAGAGCGACGGGGTCGGCGGAGTCGACGATCATCTGTTCCCACTCCAGTGCCATGGGCCCAAGCATAGGCAGGACGGCGACCCACACCGCAAAGCCGCCGTTCTTCCCACACCAGCACCCCCGGCACGTGTGCCTCGCATGGCTGGATCCACTGTCAAAAGGACAGCGGACGGGGAATCGTGCACCGCCTGGCCCGCCGGGGCGTGGAGCCCTCGCAGCGGCTGGGCAGGCACGGTCATGTCCCGTCGAGTGGTGTAAAAACACCGGCTGTTCGAACAACAACGAATTGCTGACCAGCGTGTCGTTGCCTCTGGGGCTCTCGAGTCGAACGAAATTACACCGCTCTGTGGGACACCATCCGCGATGGGCCGTGCGGGTCCAGCCGTTCAGAAAGGGAAGTGCACCGAAGGCTTCCTCGGGACATCAATCGGGGCGGCGTGCCGCATACGTGGATCAGTACGACTCGGAGGCGCCATCACATGGGTCCTGACCTGCGACTGTACATCCGCTCATCTGATGACTACGGATCAGAAGGTTGGGGGTTGGAGTCCTCCCGAGTGCGCCACCTTGAGACAGTGGGGATACCACCGGACCTGGACACCACACAGGCCCGGCGGTTTCTTGTGTGCCCTGAGGAGGGCCGCGCCCATCGCCCTTTCGTCCGGCCGTCCCGGCGGTCCGCCGGGACGGCCGGACGAAAGGGCGACCAAGATCACATCAACGATCCGTGCGACCTCTACACTGCACCGGAAAGCGTCGTCAGGTTGGGCTCGCTCGGGGCCGGGTGGCGGAGGAGGGCCAGAGCATGATGGGTTTCGGCATTCTGGGGTTGCTCGAAGTCCGCACCCCCGAGGGGCCCGTCGAGATCAGCGGGCGGCACCACCCGAGGCTGCTGGCGATCCTGCTAGACCGGGCGAACCGGGTGGTCCCGACGGAACGGCTGATCGAGGCGCTCTGGGACGACCAGCCGCCCGCGACCGCCACCAGGCAGGTGCAGAACATCGCGGCGGCCCTGCGGCGCCAGCTCGGAGCGGCCGGGGAGCGGCTGCACAAGGTGGGGACGGGCTACCGGATCGATGTCGGGGTGGACGAGCTCGACGTGCTGCGCTGCGAACGGGTCGCGTCCTCAGCGTCGCGGCACCGGGCAGCGGGTCGGCTGGTCGAGGCCGAGCGGGCGCTCAACGACGCGCTGTCCGAATGGCGCGGCCCGTCCCTGGCCGGCCTGTCCGGGAGGACCGTCGAGGCGGCGGCACGCAGACTCGACGACTACCGGCTCACGCTCACCGAGGAACGCCTCGACATCGGCCTGGACCTCGGACGCCACGAACTGCTGGTGGACGAGTTGCGGAGGCTGAACCTCGAACACCCGCACCGACAGCGCTTCACGGAACAGCTGATGCTGGCGCTGTACCGCTGCGGGCGCGGCCCGGAGGCCCTCCGCGTCTACACCGATGTCCGCGGCCGCCTGGCCGCCGAGCTGGGCGTCGACCCCGGCAGACCGCTTCGCGATCTGCACACCGCCATCCTGCGCGAGGATCCGGGCCTGGACGCCGGGGCGCGCGGGGTGCCCGCGGCGGCCGCTCCGCTGACACTCCCCGCGGGAACGGCCGCCTTCGCCGGCAGGGACGAGAGCCTGGCGGCGCTGGATGCGTCGGCGGACGCGGCCTCGGCCCCGCTCGTCGTCCTGACCGGTGCCGGGGGCGTCGGCAAGACGATGCTGGCCCTGCACTGGGGCCACCGGTCCGCCGACCGGTTCCCCGGGGGGAGGCTCTACATCGATCTGCGCGGGTTCACCCCGGCCGGGACAGCGGTGGAGCCGGTCGAGGCGGCCCGCCTCCTGCTCGGTTCGATGGGCGTGGAGCCGCGGAGGATCCCCGCCGACCCCGACGCCCTGATCGCGCTCTACCGCGGCGTCATCGGGGACGGACGCCGACTGCTCATACTCGACAACGCGCGCGACGCGGCCCAGATACGCCCGCTGCTGCCGAGCTCCCCGCAGGTGCACACGGTGGTGACCAGTCGCCGTCGACTGGTCGGCCTCGCGGCTTCCCACGGGGCCAGGGTCATCGAGGTCGGAGCGTTCAGCCCGAGTGAGGCCGCCGCCCTCCTCGGCAGGCAGCTGGGGGCAGGACGCCTGGCGGCGGAACCCGAGTCGGTGGAGCGGATCCTGACCGCCTGCGCGGGGGTGCCCCTGGCCCTGGCGATAGCCGCCGCCAAGGCCGCGACCCAGCCCGACCATCCGCTGAGCGCCACCGCCGACGAGCTTGAGACCTCACGTCTCGATGCTCTGGCGGGTGACGACGAGTCGGTGGATCTTCGGGCGGTGTTCTCCTGGTCCTACCGTTCCCTCGAAGCCGACACGGCCAGGGTGTTCCGCCTCCTCGGCACGGTTCCCGGTCCCGACTTCGGTGCCGACAGCGCGGCCCGTCTCCACGGAGGCACCCGGGAGGAGGCCGAGCGGGCGCTGCGCCAGCTGACGGAGGCACACATGGTCGAGCACGGCCGTCCGGGGCGCTACCGGCTCCACGACCTGCTCCGCCTCTACGCGGCCGAGCTCGTCGCAGCCGAAGAACCCGCACACGAACGGTCCGCGGCCTCGGCCCGGCTGCTCGACTGGTACCTCCGCACCGCCGATGCCTGCCGCTCGCTCCTCTACCCGGAGTTCGAGTTCGCGAGGCTGCCGCTACCGATCGGGACGGACGACGGGCTGCCGCGGACGGCGGCCGGGGCCGCCCGGTGGACGAAAGCCGAGTGGACCAACCTCGTCGCAGCCGTCGAACACGCCGCCGAGAACGGATTTCCCGAGTACGCCTGGCGCCTGGCCGACGCGCTGCGCGGGTACATCTGGCTGGGCATGCTGGGCAGCGACGGCCTGCGGATCAGCCGGGCCGCGCTGGCGGCGGCGACCCGTGCCGCCGACCCCCTCGGCCGGGCCTCGGCGGAGCTCGGCATGGCCTGCGCCCTGATCCGCTGCAACCGTGTGGGGGAGGCGATGGAGCACGGCCGTACCGCCGCCGACCTCGCGAGGCGGACCGGCTGGGCCGCGGGCGAGGCCTCGGCCGAGGGCAACCTGGCGTCCGGGGCCTTCTACGCGGGGCGGATGCGTGAGGGGCTGGGGCATGCCCGTACGGCGCTGCGCGCCAATCGGGCGCTGGGAGAACGCCGCGCCGAATGCACCAATCTGCACTGGCTGGGCATCCTGCACTCCCTCGTGGACAATCTGGACACCGGAATCGCGTACTTCGGCCAGGCGCTGGAACTCGCCCGGGAGACGGGAACCGCGTCGGTCAAGGCGGTGTTGCTGACCCATATGGCCGAGATCGAGCTCTTCCGCGGGCGGCTCGACCTGGCCCGCGCCCATCTGGACGAGGCGGCCGAGTTGGAACGCGGCGGCCTGGGCTTCGACAGGTCCGGCGACGTCGAAGGGGCCACCGCGAGGCTCTGGCTGGCCGCCGGGCGCGTCGAGGAGGCGTTGGCGCACGCCAAGCGGGTGGTCGAGGTGCGCACGGACGCCGCTGACTACCGGATCAGGACGTCGGCCATGGTCACGCTGGCAGCGGCCCACGACGCCGCGGGCGAGCACGGTGAGGCGGTCGCGCACTACGATCTCGCCCTGGCCGCGACGGAGGACGACCGCACCATGCTGCACCGGGTGGAGGCGATGGTGGGCAGGTCGCGGGCGTTGTACCGCCGGGGCGACCTCGACCGGGCCGAAGCCGAGGCGGTGCGGGCACTGCGGACCGCCCGGGAGGGCGACTACCGGTTCCTGGAAGGGCAGGCGCTCAACCAACTCGCCGAGATCGACCTGGCGTCGGGGCGGCTCCGCGGCGCCGCGGAGCGGGCGCACCTGGCGCTGCGGGCCAACAGGCAGACCGGGCACCGGCCCGGCGAGGCGGTGTCGCTGTCGGTCATCTCCCGTATCGCTCTCGCCGACGGCGACGCGGAGTCCGCCCACCGGTACCGGGGCCAGGCCCGCACCCTGTACACCGACATGGGTGTCGCCGTCCCGGGGGACCCGGCGGACCGGAGGTAGTCCGGCCCCCTACACGGCACGGTCCGGTGGCGCACGGATGAGCCGTGCACGACCTGTGCGATATCCGTACGGGGCGTCCGTATGGTCGAAATCGCCTCTACCGGAGCGCGGCCAGGAAGCGCCTCTCATGGAAAGGCCTGACAGTGCGTCCCCCACGACTCTCCGCACCGCTGACGTTCGCCCTCCGCCGCCCTCACGGCGTGCAGCTCCCGCACGGCGTACCGCGTCGGAGCCGACCTGACGGTTTCCGGCGATCTGCTCCAGATCGGGCCGACCGCCGGTGACGGCCCGCACGGACGCGGCCGCGCGAAGGCCACACCCCTCCAGAGGACCTGCCCCGTATCCGTTCTGAGCCCATCCCCCGAACCGCCCCACCGCGGGGCACAACAAGGAGTCATCGCCTTGGACCCTCAGCCCATCATCACCTACCAGTACCGCTGCACGCACTTCTGCAGAGGCGGTGGAACCCAGCGCCGCAAGGTCTACCACTGGTCCGACGGCACTAAAAGCTACACGCCCTGGACCAACTACCACTGCGGTTGCTGACTCCGCTCCGCCGGTGCTGTCCCGCTCGAAACCGAGGCGGCACCGGCCTCACACCCCGCCGACCGTGAACTGTGAGGTCGCAACCCCTTGCTCGTCATCGGCACGTTCTTCCTACAGACCGCGGTCGCCGGAGTGTTTCTCACCTCTGGACTGTCCAAGGTCCGCGGTGAGGCCAACCTTCAGACCTGGACGGACCTGGCCGACCGCCTCCCCGTGCGGCGGTTTCCCGCCGCGGCCGCATCCCGCGCGCATGTCACGGTCGAACTGCTCATCGGCGCCGCCCTCCTCGCCGGGACCTGGGCGCGGACACCCGCCCTCCTCACCGCCACCCTTCTGTTCGCTGCCTTCACCGTGCTGGCCCTGTACTCCGCGCGCGCTGAGAACGCCGTCTCGTGCTCCTGCTTCGGAGCGACCCGATCCGCACTGGGATGGCCGCACGTCTGGCGCAACCTCACCCTCCTCGCCCTGGCCGCCACCGGACTGATCTGCGCCGTCGCGACCGGCCCCGCGCTCCCTTCCTCCCTGGGCGCGGCGGCCGTGGCCGTGGCGGCCGCCGTCGCGGTCACCGCGGCCACGTTCTACTTCGACGACCTCGTCGACCTCTTCCGTCCCGGGCCGGGCGGCGCACGGCCCGCTCCGCTCCCCCGCACATGAACCCTGGAAGACGTCATGGAAATCCTCACCGCCGCGGTCGTGACGCTGACCGCGCTCACCCTGTTCAACCTGGTGCTGACCATGGCGCTGGTGCGCCGACTGCGCCACATGGAGAACCCCGGCCACGGAGGTCCCTTCCCCGTCTCCCCGGACCTGGAGCAGGTCCCCGCGGGCATGGTGATCCCGGAGTTCACCGCCGCCTCCACGACCGGGGCCGAGGTCTCCGCCAAGGAGCGGATCGGTGACCGGGCCGTGTACGCCTTCTTCGACACCGGTTGCGGCGTCTGCAAGAAGCAGGTCCAACCCCTGGTGGACTTCGCCGAGGACGCCGGGCTGTCCCCCGACCAGGTGATCGCCTTCATCGGACACGAGGGCCCCGAGGCCGACGTGGACGCCTACACCTCGGTCCTGGAGGGCCGCACCACCATCGTCATGCAGAGCATCGGCGACGAGGTCGGCCAGGCCTTCTCCCCGGGGGGCGTCCCCGCCGTCATCCTCGCCGATGCTGACGGCAGGGTGGTCCGCTCCAGCGTGGAGGTCAAGGACGTCGCGGCCGCCTTCGCGGACGCGTGATCCCGGTGGACTCCCCTCCCTCCAGGGACCGGATGGGCCCACGCACCGCGGGCGTGCGGGCCCTGCGCTCGCTCGGGATCGCGTGGCAGGCCGCCCCCTGGTCGCTGGTCCTGTACTCCGCCCTCACCGTGGTGGGCGGCCTGCTCCCGGCCGGAATCACCCTCG
Source organism: Nocardiopsis sp. KDC1DS13DA1 (assembly GCF_055632325.1). NCBI lineage: Bacteria > Bacillati > Actinomycetota > Actinomycetes > Streptosporangiales > Nocardiopsidaceae > Nocardiopsis > Nocardiopsis sp. KDC1DS13DA1. The sequence goes on along the minus strand of NZ_JBVMUY010000027.1, from coordinate 14,533 downwards.
TCACCAAATGGCTGCTGGACGTCCTCGCGGCGGGCGACGCCGCCCCGGGGGTACCCGGCCCACTGGTGGAGGCTCCCCTACTGCTCGTGGTGTTCCTCGGTGTGTTCACCCTGGTCACCTCGCTGTCGGACTACGTGTCCACCTACCTGAATTCCCGGATCAAGCGCGGGGTGTCCCTCCTGGTGCAGCAGCACCTCTACGGCGCGATCAACCGGATCTCGGGACTGCGCCTCTTCGAGGAGCCGGCCTTCCTCGACCGGTTGCGGATGGCCCAGACCTCGGCGACCACCGCGCCGGAGGAGATCCTCGGATCGGTCTTCGCCTCCGTGCGCGGAGCACTGACGATCACGAGCCTCCTCGGGATCCTGTTGACCGTCAGCCCCGCGATCACCGCGATCACCGTCGCCGCAGCCCTGCCGATGCTGTTCGTGCAACTGGCGCTCAACCGGGAACGGGCCCGGTTGCTGTGGCGGATGAGCCCGCGTATGCGGCGGCAGATGTTCTACCAGACGCTGATGCTGGACCTCTCGGCGATCAAGGAGACCCGCCTGTTCGGGGCCGGCCGGTTCCTGCTGGGTCGGATGCGTGGTGAGTTGATCCAGGTCAACACCACCGAGGAGCGCCTGGACCGCAAGGTCATGCTCACCCACGGCCCCCTGGCGTTGCTGGGAGCGCTGGTCTCCGCGGGCGGGCTGGTGTGGTTGGTGGCGGGGGCGCTTCGCGGTGAGTTCACCATCGGCGACGTGTCGGCGTTCATCGCCGCGGCCGGAGGGGTGCAGGCGGCCCTGGCCGAGGTCGTGATCAGCGTGACCGGGGCGTACCAGGCCCTGCTGCTGTTGGGGCACTACGACGACGTGGTCGCCACCCCCTCGGATCTGCCCGTCCCGAGTGATCCGCGACCCGTCGGACCGCTGCGCGAGGGCATCCGCCTGGAGGACGTGTGGTTTCGCTACACCGACGACGGCCCGTGGGTACTCACAGGGGTCTCGCTGACCGTTCCCGCGGAGGGATCCCTGGCCCTGGTGGGGCTCAACGGCGCCGGCAAGAGCACCCTGGTCAAGCTCCTGTGCCGCATGTACGACCCCACCCGGGGACGGGTGCTGTGGGACGGCGCGGACATCCGCGACATGGACGTCGCGGAGTTGCGGGAGCGCATGAGCGCGGTCTTCCAGGACTTCATGTCCTATGACCTGCCGGTGCGGGAGAACATCGCGCTCGGCTGTCTGGACGACCTCGATCGCACCGACCGGATCCGGGGCGCGGCGCGGGCGGCCGGGGCGGCCGGGTTCGTCGAGGAGATGCCGCACGGCTACGACACGATGCTCTCCCGGATCTTCTACCAGGCGGAGGAGGACTTCGAGGAGGACGGGGAAGAGGACGCCGCCACGGGCACGACCCTGTCCGGCGGCCAGTGGCAGAAGCTCGCCATCGCCCGCTCACTGATGCGCAGCGGCCGGGACCTGCTCATCGTGGACGAGCCGACCTCGGGGCTGGACCCGGAGGCCGAACGAGAGGTGCAGGACCGGCTGCGGACCCTGCGCGAGGGAGCGGCGACGGTGATGATCTCCCACCGTCTGAGCGCCGTGCGCGGCGCGGACCGGATCGTCGTTCTCCAGGAGGGTGTGATCACCGAGCAGGGCGACCACGACGAACTGATGCGCCGGGACGGCGAGTACGCGCGGTTGTTCACCCTCCAGGCGGAGGGGTACACCGGCGGGGCCTCCCACCCGGACGAGGTGGCGGTGTGACCGTGATCGCGGCCGTGGTGCCGGTACTGCTCGTCTCGGTGTTCGCGGCGGCGGCGTGGCGGCTGCGCCGCCGGTACGTGGTGGTGACCGTGGAGGGCCGGAGCATGGCGCCGACCTACCAGCCCGGTGACCGGGTGCTGGTGCGCCGCGGCCGGTCGGGCGTGTCCGAAGGCGACGTGGTGGTCGTGGGCGAACCCGACTGGGAGACCGGATGGCGCGAGTCACCCCCGCTGGACGGGAGGGTCACCGGCCGGGGATGGTTCATCAAGCGCGTCGTCGCGACGGCGGGTACCCGCTATCCGGTGGAGGTCGGCCTCCAGGGGACGTGCCCGCGGGGGCATGTGGCCCTGCTGGGTGACCACGTGCTGAGCTTCGACTCACGGGACCACGGCCCCTGCCCCGAGCACCAGATTCTGGGGGTGGTGACCCGGAGGATGACCGTTGCATCCGATGGGACGGGGGCGGCGGAACCGTGAGAGCGCATCGCGGGTCGAGGGTGACCGTGGGCCGCCCGCCTGCCGGCGACGGGCCTCCCGGGCTCCCGTGCCGGAAGGCCGAGGTCCCCGCAACCCCTGGCCGCGCCGGACCGGGGCCTCCCCGTGGAGGGCTCCTCCGGCATCGCGGCTTCCACCCCGGGTCCTGGGGGGATCCTGCGGGAGGTCACCCTCCTGGGACCCGAACCGCTGCCGCGTCCCGGTGCACCGGGCGCACAGATCGTCCCTCTGCGTTCCGGCTCGGGGAGTGCCGTTGACAATCGAGATCTCCGTACTCGGCCCCATCGAAACACGGATCGACGGGCGCGCTGTCGACCTGGGGCACATGCGGCGGCAGTCCGTGTTCCTCGGATTGCTGGCCGACGTGAACCGGCCGGTCACGGTCGACCAACTCATCGACCGCGTCTGGGGAGAGCACCCGCCCCGGGGAGCCCGGTCGTCCCTCTACAGTTACGTCTCCCGGTTGCGGACCGCCCTGTCCTCCGCCGGTGACGACGCGGTGGTCGACCGGCGCCAGGGCGGTTACGTCCTCTCGCTGAGCGACGACACCGCCGGCGCCGTGGACCTGTACCGGTTCCGCGCGTTCACCGCCGAGGCACGGGGCTCCTCCTCCGAGGACGCCGCCCTGACCCTGTTCGAGAACGCACTCCGCCTGTGGCGGGCCGACGCCTTCGGCGTCCTGGACAACCCCTGGATCAACGAACTCCGCGAGAGCCTGCGGCTGGAGCGGCTCGGAGCGGAGCTGGACCGCAACGACCTGCTGATCCGCCAGGGCAGGCAGGGCGAACGTCTGGGCGACCTGTTCGCGCTCGCCCGGATGCACCCGCTCGACGAGCGCCTGACCGGCCAGCTCATGCTCACGCTGTACCGGGAGGGGCGTACCGCGCAGGCGTTGGAGTGCTACGAATCCATCCGCAGGGCGCTCTCCGACGAGATGGGCACCGACCCCGGCGCGGAACTCAGGGACCTCCACCTGGGAATCCTCAACGCCGACCCGGCTCTGGACGCTCCGTGTCCCGCCGTCGACGCCTCCACCGTCTGGACGGCCCCGGCGGCGCCGTCCGTACCCCGGCCGAACCAGCTCCCTCCCCCACCGCACCTGCTGGCGGGGCGCGAGGCGGAACTCGCCGCGCTCGACGCCCCGCGGGAACCCGGTACGGCGCCGATCACGGTGGTCTGCGGCCTCGGCGGTGCCGGCAAGACCTCACTGGCCCTGCGGTGGGCACACGACAACCTGACGCGGTTCCCCGACGGCCAGCTCTACGTGAACCTGCGCGGCTTCTCGTCGAGCGGATCCGCGGCCCAGCCGCAGACCGTGGTCCACGACTTCCTCATCGCCCTCGGAGTGGCCGCGAAGGCCGTCCCGACCAGCACGGAGGCGCAGGTCGGCCTGTACCGCAGCCTCCTCGCCGACAAGCGGATGCTGATTCTGCTGGACAACGCACTCGACGCCGAGCAGGTACGCCCCCTGATCCCCGGCTCCCCCACCTGCACCGTCGTGGTGACCAGCCGCAACCGCCTCAGCGGCCTGGTCGCCACCGGCGGGGCCGGGGCCGTCGCGCTCGGCCCGCTCGGCTCCGCCGAGGCCCGCCAGGTGCTCGCCGCCCGGGCGGGGGAGCACCGTGCGGCGCTGGAGCCGGAGGCGGTGGAGTCCATCATCCGCAGTTGCGGCCGGTTCCCCCTGGCCCTCGCCGTCGCCGCCGCCCACGCCGCGGGCAGCCCGCACCTGCCGCTCAGCGAACTCGCGGCCGAACTGCGGGAGACGGAGACCCGGCTCGACGTCCTGGACACCGGAGATACGGACACCTCGCTCCGCGGCGTCCTCGACGCCTCCTACCGGGCGCTGCCCGACCCCGCCGCGCGGATGCTGGACCTCCTCAGCCTGGCACCGGGCCAGGGCATCGGGCTCCCCGCCACCGCGGCGCTCACCGGGCACACACCAGCCCGCGCCAGGGCCCTGCTGCGCGGTCTGGAAGCGGCCCACCTCGTTCACCAACCGAGGCCCGGGCGCTACGAACTACACGACATCGTCCGTCTGCACGGACGAGAGCGGGCCGTGCGGGACCAGCCGGAGGAGGACCGCCGCCGGGCGCTGCGCTCACTGGTCGACTTCTACGTGCGCACCGCCGACGCGGCCAACCGGCTGCTGAGCCCCCACGACATGCCGTCGTCCTCGCTGGAGCGGGAGCGGCCCTCCGGCGCGCACGCCCTCACCCCCCGCCTGGCGGATGCGGCCCAGGCCCTGGAGTGGTTCACGGCCGAGCGCTCCTGGTTTCCCGCCGCGGTCCGCCTCGCCACCGACCTGGGCCTGCACCGCGAGGCCTGGCGGCTGTGCTGGGACACCTACCTCTACGTCCGGCGCCGCGGGCACGTCGACGACTTCATCGGTACCGCACGCGCCGGGCTCGACGCCGCGAGCAGGCTGGACGCCCCGGACGCCCCGACACTCACGGCGCTGGCCCACCGGGGGCTGGCCTCCGCCCTGCTCATGGCCGGGCGGCACGGCGAGGAAGCACTCGACCACGCCTCCCGGGCGCTCGCCCACTTCGAGAAGACCGGTGACCAGCTCAACCAGGCGCACACGCACCAGGTCCACCTCCTGTTCTCGATCCTCGCCGGCGACGAGGGGCAGGCGCTGGAGCACGCACAGCGGGCCCTCGACCAGTACCGACGTTTCGGCGACCCGGTCTGGACGGCCTCCGCGCTCAACAACATGGGCTGGTGCCTGGCACAGTTCGGCCACGACGAACGCGCTCGCGCCTGCTGCCAGGAGTCTCTGCGCCTCAGCCTCGCCCTCGGCCACAAGGTGGGGGAAGCCGCCGTCCTGGACAGCCTGGGCCACATCTCCACCCGATCGGGCCGCCACGCCGAAGCACGGGAACACTACCGCCGGGCGATCCAGGTGTGCCGGGCCCTGGGGGACGCCTTCGAAGAGGCGAACGCGCTCCACGGCCTCGCGCGAGCCCACGACGCCCTCGGAGCGACGGGCCCGGCCCGCGAGGCATGGCGGCGGGCGCTGGACCTCTTCCGCGCGCAGCACCGCGGGCACCGGGCCCGTGAGGTCGAGGAGAGGCTCCGCGCGTCCGGGTGACCTCCCCGGCGGCACCGTCGGTCGGGGTTGCGTTCAAGGAATCGGCAAGAAGCGCACACGTCCTCTCTGCGAGGTTGGCCTCGCGGCGGCAGCGGTCCCGAGGCGTTCGGACGGTTCCGCCGCGCCACCCGAGGACGTCCGCGGACGGAAGAAGGAGCCACCCATGAGGACCATCCCCCTCGTCAGCCTGGGCGATCGCATCATCGAGCGTCTCGCACCGAAGGCCGGGGCCCAGGCCATGCCGGCCGGGTGCACCTGGCAGTACCGCTGCAACAATTTCGCCTTCAACTGCTCCACGTACGTGTGGTTCGGCACCGACCGCCGCCAGGTCTGCGACGGGACCGGCGGGACGAGCTACGGGCCGTGGGAGCACCTCCGCTGCAACTGCTGACCCGCTCCCCTCGCGGTGGCCTCGCGGCGGAGCGGGGCCACCGACCGTGTCCCCGCGATCCGGGGGTCCGCGGGGGTGCGTGACCACGCCCAGCTCCCGCGCCCGGCGGACGGCGGCCTCCGGGGCGCGCACCGAACACCGTCCGTGTCCAAGGTTCTCCCAAGGAACGCTCACAGCGCCCTTGCAAGGGTGGCCTCTGTGTCGGGAGCCGACGGCGCTCCCGACCGGGAACGGTGTCCACGAAGAACAGGAGAGACATGAGCGACCAGGAGTTGACCACCGTCGAGTTCGACGGCCTCTTCGACCTCACGGTGACCGAGGTCGGGGACGGAGCGACCCCCTTCGTGATCATCGGCGAAGGCTGCACGGGCTCGTACACCGACTGCCCCGTGCAGTGCAAGTAACCGACCGCTGAGGCGGATGCCCGCCGATGGCGGTTCCATCGTCGGCGGGCATCCGTCCACCCTGCCGGACCCCTCTCCAGAGAAACAGCGAGCATCGCATTTGAGGAATACTTCAGGCGGGCCAGAACACGCATCCGACTGGCCTCTCCCCCTTCCGGACGAAGCAGAGCTGGCCGCCCGTTGGGGGCGCGACTGCCTTTTCGTCCGGAGTGCTCAGGAGACTCACCTCTTCGATCTCCGGAAGGTGCGCGACATCCTGTGCGACAGTCGGACGACATCGGAGCACGTCACCATTTCCACCAGCGACTTCAGGAACATCGACGCCTCGGAGTACACGGTGGGTCGGAGTTCCGGGGAGCATGCGCCCGACCCCGCGCCGGGGAGGATCGACCCGAGAAAGGTGCTGGAATTCCTCCAGGGGAAGTCCAGCCTGATCCTCCCCAACGTGCAGGAGTACGACCACGGCGTCCGAAGGATCTGTCGGGCGGTACAGGCCCGCACCGGCCGCTCCACCGATGCCCTCGCCTTCCTCAGCCCTCCGGGGAAGGGCGCCCTGCCGCTCCACCAGGATCGCGTGGACGTCATCGTGATCCAGACGTCCGGGACCAAGCACTGGCAGGTCTTCGAGCACTTCCCCGGCCAGGAGGGGAGCGGTCCCGTGCGGAGGCCGGAGGGCACCGAGCCCGCGTACCGCTTCACCCTGGCGCCCGGGGACGTCTGCTACATGCCGGCGAACTGGCCGCACCGGACGCGGAGCGGCGAGGAGTGGTCGCTGCACATATCCGTCAGCGTTTCCCCGGTCAGGCTGCACCGGGTCCTCGACGAATCCTTTCACCGGGTTCTCTCGGACATCCCGGAGAGGGATTTCTACCCGGACTGGGACGGAGCCATGAAAGACACGTCCCCTTTCGACTACGCGGCGGAAAACATGTCGCGCATGATGGCGGAAGCAAGTGGTGACTGGAATGCGCGCCCCGCGCAGGCGTATCAGACCCATGACGAGATCGCCGAGGTCCTCGGCATCTCGGAAACCTCGGAACGACCCTGACCCGGGAAGGGAGATCCGGTGAAGACGATCACGGATACCACGGTGCTGCGACCCGCGCCCGCGCTCTCCTGTTTCTACGGAGAGGATGCGGCGACCCTGCGCGCGGGGGGCCGCAATCTCCGCTACGGCGGCAGCGTGACCCGGATCCTGCGGAGCCTGCTCCCGCTGGTCGACGGGAAGCACGACCTCGCCGCGCTGGTCGACCAACTGGGCGGCGACCGCCTACGCCCCGCGGTCCTCCGGCTCTGCGAACGCCTGGTGGCCGACGGCATGCTGATCGACACGGCGGACGCCGACCTGAGCGACCACCCGGGCGGGCTGCTGGGCGAGTGGTCCCGCCCGGACGATGCGAGCGACGACCGCCGCTACCCCATCGAGGTGCTGCGCGTGGTGGGAGACCTCGACGAGGTGGAGGCGATCGCGCGGGTGGCCCCGCCCCACTGGCGGGTGCGCTCCGCGACCCTGGCCGAGATCGTCGGCGCGCCGACGCCGGAGGGGGTCTGCACGGCGGTGTGGGTGAGCGACCCCAACGACGCGCTCCTGGCCGAATGGAACGAGACCGCGTACCACAACCGTCAGCCCTGGTTGCCGATCAGCCACTTCGACGGCGAGACCGCGGTGGTCGGTCCGTACATCCACCCCAAGGCGACCCCCTGCTTCGAGTGCTACCGCCGACGCCGCGCCGCCCGCCACGCGCTCGGTGCCGACTTCCTGAAACTGGTCCCCCTGTCCCAGGAGCGGATGGTCTCCCCCGCGCTGACGACCGTGCTCGCCGGACTCGGAGTGGCCTCGCTCCGGGAGTGGGAGACCCGGGCGAACCCCCACGTTCCCGGCGGGGTCCGTACCGTCACGTTCGAGCGCGGCCTGGAGATCAGGTCCGAGTACGTCCTGCGGGTCCCCCGCTGCTCGGCGTGCAGACCGGGCACCGCCGTGGCGAGGCCGACCCTGTGGACGGAGTACTTCGCCCCCGAAGCGGCGGAGTCCGAACGGGCGGCAACGCCGTGACCGGACTGGACACACTGTCCGGGCGGTTCGTCAGCCTGGCCGGACGGCTCGCGGCCAGCCGGTACCACCCGGACGAGCCCGCCGTGGGCCAGGTCTTCTGCAAGGACCTGACCAACGCGCAGGTGCTCGGAGGTGTGAACTCGTGGTACTGCGGGGCCGGACGGGACATCGCCGCCGACGTGGCCTCAAAGGCGGCACTGGGTGAGGCGTTCGAGAGGTACGGTCTCCGGGACCTCGACCGGACGCGGACCAGTACGGCGTCCGTGACCCGGCTGACCGCCCAGGGGAAGAGCCACATACACCCCTGCGAACTGGCTCCCGTGAGGGCCCCCGGACCTGGTGACGGCGGTACGGCCCTCGCTTCTCCGCCGTCGAACGACACCGAGGTCCGATGGCTCGCCTCAGTGGATCTGGTCAGCGGGGAGGAAGTCCTCGTCCCCGCCCAGTACTGCATCTTCGTCGCACCCTCCTGCGGCGACAGCGACTGCTCGACCTGCGCGGGCGGGCAGAGCGAGGAGGCGTGGTGCGTCGCCACCTCCAGCGGGACGGCGGCCGGACCGAGCCCTTCCGCGGCGTGTCTGTCCGGCCTCCTGGAGTTGATCGAGCGGGACGCGTTCATGCTCATGTGGTACCACCGGCTCCGGTTCCCCTTCCTGGAGATCGGTGCGCACAGCCGTCTCGGCCAGCGGGTCCGCGGTCTGTTCGGCGCGCCGCGGATCGACGTGCGCTTCATCGACCTGACGCGGGTCCACGACGTGCCGGTGGTGGTGGCGGTCGCACGGGGCCGGGCGCGCGGCCGGGAGGTCTACGCCGTCGGCGGCGGCTCCGCGCCCGACCTGGAGACCGCGGCCTGGAAGGCGGCCAGGGAACTGGCCGGGCTCTACGCCCTGGCGCGCCGCGATGTCGCCGAAGGCGTCGCGGCGCCCAGGGCGGAGGATGTCGTCCTCCTCTCCGACCACCAGCGCTACTACACGAATCCGGCGCACCACCATGAACTCGCCTTCCTGTTCGAGGAGCGCGAGTCCTCCCGGCTCCCGGGACGGCGAGCGGTCCGGCACCGCCCCGCGGCGGACGAACTGCGACGCCTGACCAGGCTGCTCCGCGAGCGGGGCATCCGCACCTGCGCCGTGGACCTCATGCCCGAGGACATGCCGATCGACCTCTATTCCTACAAGGTCGTCTCCCCGGAACTGATCCCTCTGGACTCCCATCACCAGTACCGCCACCTCAACCGCGAGCGGCTGCTCAACGAACCCACCCGGCGCGGCTGGCGCCCGGACCGACCGGTTCTGGACCAGCTCAACCACGTGCCCCACCCGTTCCCCTAGAAGGGCGTGCCCGATGCCGACTGATCACGAAGGCCGCTCCGCCGTCAGCCTCGAACGCCTGGCGGGTCACGTGGTCGGCCTGTGCCGACGGCCGACCCACGGACTGTGGGCTCCCGGCGAACCCCGGATGGGGTGCCTGTCCGTCCAGGGGAACGCGGCGGAACCGGACCGCGCCGACCCCTCGTTCCGGAGCTGGGGCTACCACACCGACGGTGACGTGCTCCGCGCGAGCGCGCTCGGTGAGGCGGCCGAGCGCTACAGCCAGATGGACGTCGACGACCGCGGCGCCCGGTACGCCTCGGCGGCGGATCTGGAGCGGGAAGGGGTCCCGTACGTACCGCCCGCGCGGTTGCTGTCCCTGCCGCCGGGCGCCACCCGCCAGGGGGAACTGGCCGAGGTACCGGCGGACGACCGCGGTCTCCACTGGCTGGAGGGAACGGACCTGTGGACGGGTGAGACGACCCTCCTGCCGAGCGTCTACTGCGTCTTCTACCCCGACCCGTCACGGAATCCGCTGCGGGACGAAGGAACGTGGTACTGGGCCACCTCCAATGGAACGGCCACGGGCACCAGCCCCGCCGAGGCCTGCCTGTCCGGCCTCTTCGAACTGCTCGAACGGGACGCCTTCATGCTGCTGTGGTACCACCGGCTCCGATTCCCGCACCTCGTTCCGTCCCCGTCCTCGCGTCTGGCCCACCGGATCGGCGCGGCACTGACGGGTTCCAGGGTGGAGTACCGGCTGATCGACCTCACCGAGGTCCACGGGGTGCCGACCGTCGTGGCGGCGGTCCGCGGCTCAGCCGTGGGCGGTGTCCAGCACGGTGTCGGTGCCGGGACCGCGGGGAGTACGTCCGAGGCGGCCTGGCGTGCGGTCAAGGAGGCGTTCTCCTTCTACGCGATGCAGCGCCGGAGCCTGTTCTCCGAGGACTACCGGACGATCCGAAGCGACCAGGTGCGGAACTTCCCCGACCACGCCCGCTACTACACCAACCCCGAGCACCACGACGAACTCGCGTTCCTCTTCGAGGACCGTCCCTCCCTCCCCTTGGAGACCGGTACCCGTGACGGATCCGGTGAGCCGCCGAGGCGGGCCCTGCGGCGTGAGGTGGAGCGACTGCGGGCACGGGGGATCGACCTCTACACGGTCGACCTCACACCACCGGAGATGGCGGAGGCGGGACTGTTCACGTACAAGGTCGTCTCCCCGCACCTGATCCCGCTCGACTTCGACCACCGGTCCCGCCACCTCGGCAACGAGCGGCTGCTCAACGAACCCATCCGGCGGGGTTGGCGGCCGGACCGCCCCGCGCTCGCGGACCTCAACCACGCACCCCACCCCTTCACGTAGGAGCCGCCCCCATGCCCGAGGTACCGTCCAGCATCACCGTGTTCACCCCCCGGTTCTGGGAGTTCTTCGACAAGGACGAACCACCGGAGGAGGACCTCGCCGAGGAGTTCCACGAGGCGTCGAAGTTCTACCAGGCGACGATGGCGCGCGAGACGAACAACCACTGGCTGAAGACCCAGCCGGAGTTGAACCGCAGCGCCGCGATCGGCGCACGGGAGCTGCCGCACCTGCCGCGGATGCCGCTGCCCGTGGTCGACGCCGAGCGGGAACGAGGCGATCACCCCGCGCTGACCAGGAACCCGTCGTGCCGGGACTTCGCGACCGACGCGCTTCCCGTCGAACAGCTCGGGCGGGCCCTGTGGCTGAGTTACGGTGCCTACCCGGAGCGCCAGCCGGGTACGCCCCCGGTCAGGAGGCCGGTCGCCTCCGGCGGCGCCCTCTACCCGCTGGAGCTGTACCTCCTCGCTGATGTCACCGGGACCGGCCGCAAGGGCCTCTACCACTACAACGTCCACGAGCACGCCCTCGAAGAGGTGCACGGTGAGGTCGGGGAGGACCGGATCCACCGCTTGGGCGCGCAGCCCGACCTGCTCGCCTCGGCTCCGGCGATCGTGTTCGTCAACGGCCTGTTCTGGCGCAGCCGCTTCAAGTACCGCCTGCGCGGCTACCGGTTGGCACTGATGGAGGCGGGCGCCGTCATCCAGCAACTGACCCTGGTGGCGCAGACCCTCGGTTGGGGTGTGGTGCCGTTCGCCGGACTCTTCGACGACCAGGTGGAGGAGCTCTGCGAGATCGACGGGGTCGACCACTCGTTCCTCAACGCCGTACTCCTCGGACGGCCGCGGTGACCAGCGCACCCGTACCCCTGGCGTTCGACGGTGTCTCCAAGAGCTACGGCTCGGTGACGGCGGTGGACGGTGTGACCGCGCGGATCGGGACCGGTGAGCGTGTGGCCCTGCTCGGCCGCAACGGTGCCGGGAAGTCGACTCTGCTGCGGATGGCGCTCGGCCTCACCCGACCGAGCGGAGGCTCGTGCCGCCTGTTCGGCCTGCCCGCGAACGACCACGAGGCCCGGTGGTCCGTCGGCTACGCCCCGCAGGTCAACGCCGTCCCGGACCGGCTCCGTATACGGGAGGTCATCTCCTTCGTCCGGGACGTGAAGAGGGCGGCGGAGCCGGACGACCTGATCGACCGGCTGCAACTGGGGACGCTGCTGAACCGGCCGTCCGGGACGCTCTCCCCGGGACAGAGGCGCCGCCTCACCCTGCTGCTCGCGTTCCTCGGCGATCCGGAGCTGGTGGTGCTCGACGAACCCACGGTGAGCCTGGACGCGCAGAGCAGAGCCGCCGTCTGGGAGCTGATCGGTGACTTCACCGGTACGGGGGGCACTCTCGTGCTGGCGTCGCACGACTTCCGGGAGGTCTCCACACTCGCCCGGCGGGTGCTCGTGATCTCCGGCGGGCGGCTGCGCGCCGACAGCGACGTGTCCGACCTGGCAAGGTCGACGGGCATCGTGGTCCTGGAGGTGCCGTGTGACGCCGGGGTCCCGCTCGGTGAAGGGCCCTGGGACGAGGTGGCGCTCGTGCGCCACGGCACGGACCGGACGTCCCTGCTGACCCGTCGGCCCGGGGCGGTGCTGGAAAGGCTCGGTCCGCTGGCCGACGCCCCCGTCGTCCAGCGGAGCCCGACCGTGGAAGAGATCTGCCTGGTCATCGGCGGAGGTGTGCGGTGACGCGGCTGCGGCAGATCGGGGCGTTCCTGCGGGTCGATCTGATCGTCTTCGTACGGTTCTGGCACGTCTCCCTGTTCATGGTGGGGATGACGACCTTCTACTTCCTCATGCTGACCCGGTTCGCCCCCGTGTCCATCCAGCGGGACGTGACGCTGGTGTTCATCATCCTGGCGGTGCTGTCGGTGGCGCTGCTCCACTTCGGCCAGCGTGTCTCCCTGGAGCGGACGGAGCTGTGGACCCCCTTCGTGCGGACGCTCCCGGTCCCCGCGTGGGCCAAGCTCGCGGCGCGCCTGGCCCTGGTGCTCATGGCGGGGACCCTCGCCGCCGCTCTCATCATGGCCGCCGGGACGGTCCGCTTCGGGGTGGTGTACGACGTTCGGACGGTGGTCACCGGGATCGTCGCGGTCCCCCTCGCGACCGCGGTGTTCGCCCCGCTGAGCGCGTGCATCGGCGGATGGGCGAGCCCCAACGGCGTCTCCCCGCTGACGACGGTGGTCTTCCTGGCCGTCACCTGGTCCTCCGGTGTGTGGACCGCGGGCCGGCTGCCGGGCCCCCTGGCCCCGGTGGAGTTCCTGCTCCCGGTCCAGGCGATCCACGACGTGGCCTCCGCGGTCGCCTCGGCGCAGTGGGCGCAGGCGCTGCCCGGCCTCGCGGTCGCCGTTGTCTGGGCGGTGCCCGCGCACCTGCTGGCACTGCGGATCAGCGGCAGAGCAGAACCGACGTGATCACGCCCGAACAGGAGCCGTTCCCCCGGTGCGGGGAAAGACCCGTCGGCCGTGAAGACGATGACTTCGTTCTTGAGTGAAAGGTGGATTCATGAACCCTCCCCATCGGAGCGCCGGTGCGGACGACTGGCCCGCCGCCCTCCCCGACGAGGAGGACCTCGCGGCCCACTGGGGGCGTGACTGCTTCGCCACGTCCCGCACGCGGGCAACCGACGTCTTCACCCTCCAGGACGTCCACGACGTCCTGTGCGACAGCCGGACAACGTCCGAGCACGTGGCCATCTCCACGAAGAACCACGAGAAGGTCGACGCCACGGAGTACACGCTACGGAACGAAACGGTGGTGGAACGGGTCTCCGCGCAGGTCGTCGGAGGACTCGATCTGAACAGGGTGGAGGAGTTCCTCGCGGACGGCTCCAGTCTGGTCCTCTACAGGGTGCACGAGTACAACCGGGTCGTCAGGAGGATCTGCCGGGAGCTGCAGAACCGGACCGGTCGTCTCACGGAGGCCGTCGCCTTCCTGAGCCCTCCGGGGAGAGGGGCGCTGTCGCTTCACCAGGACAAGGTGGACGTCATCGTCATGCAGACGTCCGGTACCAAGCGCTGGCGGATCTTCGACCACTTCGAGGGACAGGACGAGCCCGGCCTCGTGGCCGTACCGGAGGGCGTACAGCCGGCGCACCGCCTCACACTCACCCCGGGGGACACCTGCTACATGCCGGCCGGGCGGCCCCACCAGGCGCTGAGCGCCGACGACTGGTCACTGCACATCTCCATCACCGCCTGGCCCGTCGAGCCCGCCCAGGTGCTCGCTCGCTGCCTCGACCGGATCGTGCCCGAGCTGCCGTCGGTCGGCCTCTACACCAGATGGAACGGTGAGGTCGAGGGCCGGTCCAGTCTGGAACACGCGGCGGACGTGGCCGCACGCGCGATGAGGGAAGCCCACCACGGCTGGCGCCTACCCCCTGTGGAGGCGCACCGGACCCAGGATCGGCTCGCCGACATTCTGGGTGTCGCGTAGACGGCGAGCCGTCGGCGTGTTCCTCCTCACGACCCGGCTTCGCGCACCTCCGGGGCCGGAGAACAGCGCCCCGTCCACCGCCCTCTGCTCTTGGAGACCACTGATGAGCCGTGACCCCTTCCCCCGCCCCCTGAGCGGCACCCTCCTGGCCCGGGCGGCGGCCGGAGCCGCCTCCCTCGCCCTCGCCACAGCCCTGAC
>NZ_JBVMUY010000026.1:0-208 GCF_055632325.1 Nocardiopsis sp. KDC1DS13DA1 | reverse complement strand
TCCTGGCCCGGGCGGCGGCCGGAGCCGCCTCCCTCGCCCTCGCCACAGCCCTGACCTCCTGCTCCTTCAGCCTCGGTGAGCTGGAGCCCGTCGGCGAGGACGCCACACCCCCCGTCGAGACGGAGGAGACCGGCGCCGCGGAGCGGTCCGAGGCGACCGGCGCCGCCGAGGACACCGCCGGGCAGGGAACCGACACCGGCACCGCCGG
>NZ_JBVMUY010000025.1:0-212922 GCF_055632325.1 Nocardiopsis sp. KDC1DS13DA1 | reverse complement strand
CGACCGGCGCCGCCGAGGACACCGCCGGGCAGGGAACCGACACCGGCACCGCCGGGGAGGAGCTTCCAGTGGACCCCGCCCAGGCCGTGGCCTGGGACGAGGAGACCTTCTGGCTCAGCGGGTCCGGAGACGCGCTCTACCGGATCGACTGGACGCCCTCGGCCAGCACCACCCTGGAGTTCACCCACACCGGCAGCGCCAACTTCATCGTGGTCCCCTACGACGCGGACGGGATCCGCTTCGGCAGCCTGGTCAACGAGATCGGCGCCCACGAGGGGTCCACCGCGCTCGGCGACGCGGTACTCCTGGGCGACGCCGGCGGGATCGAGTTCATCCACATCCAGGCCGACGGCGCCTGGACCATGAACCGCTGACGTGCCTCCCGATCGCACGGGAGGACGCGGAGGGGAAACGCCGGAGCGGAGTCCGGGACTTTCGCTCCAGGCAACCTATCGTTACAGAGAGTAGTGGAACTGCGTTCCAGGCCGATCCTCGTCCTCCGCAGCCCGCTGATGCTCCTGACCTTTCGTCCAGCCACCACTCCCCCGGGAACCGGGGTTCGCGTGCGCACGGCCCCAGTCCCGGCCGGAGCACCCGAGATCATCCCGGAGGAACGACATGAGTCTGTCCAGGCGCTCCCTTCTGCTCGCGGGCGCGGGGGCCGTCGCGCTCGGCGCGGGACTGCCCGGCACCGCCACCGCGGCGGAGCCGTTCCAGCGGCGGCGGCCGCCCCTGAGCCCGTTCGTGCGCCAGGACGTGGCCACGCTCTTCGACCCGGTGACCGGCGACTGGCATCCGCGGCTGTACTGGTACGCCAGGGCGGTCGGCTGGATGAAGCAGCGGGACGGCGCACCGGACCGGCACGACTCCTGGCTGTTCCAGTGGTACACCCACGGCAGGCCCGCGCCCCGGCGGGACGCGGATCCGCCCGAGTGGTACCAGTGCCCGCACGGCGACAGGTACTTCCTTCCCTGGCACCGCTGGTACCTCTACCACTTCGAACGCCTCATCCGGCGCGTCATCGTGAGGGAACTGGGCCGGTGGGACCAGGTCGACTGGGCGCTCCCCTACTGGAACTACGCCCACCGGGAGCCCGGCAACGGCTCCGAGGAGTACCGCCGGATCCCGCTCCCCTTCCGGCAGCGGACCATGCGCGGCCCCGACGGCCGGGAGGAGGAGAACCCGCTCTACCTCCCCCCGTACGACACCGGGGGCCGCTGTCGGGGCGACGAACCCCTGACTCCGACCCAGGTCGACACGGGCGAGGCGATGTCCCAGCCGTACTTCTGGACGGCCGAGGACGTTCCCGGTGCTCCCCCCGGCTTCTCCCGGGCGTTCGAGCGACAGCCACACGACGCCGTGCACGTCCTGGTCGGCGGCCTGATGGGAGCCGTTCCCACGGCCGCCGGGGACCCGGTGTTCTGGCTGCACCACTGCAACATCGACCGCCTGTGGTACGCCTGGATGGCCGCCGACCCCTCGCACACGCTTCCCACCGGCTGGCGGTGGCCGACCGTACGTCCCAAACACGGCCCCCAGGACCCCGACGCACCCTTCCTGCTGCGCGAAGCGGACGGGAGCCAGCACGTGCTGCGGGGTGACGTGTTCGCCTTCCCCCGCCACGCCTACGAGTACGACTCGCTGACCGACGGCACCGGCGCGGCCGGGGCGAACTTCGCGCCGTTCGCGGTCCCGCCCCGGCGGTCCGCCGAGCTGGCCGCCGTCACCGGGGAGGAGACACACCTGGCCGCCCGGAACGTCGTGGTCCTCAGCCCCGTACCGGGTGGCGCGGAGGCCCTCCAGACCACCACGGCCACCCGCGGCGGCGACCAGGTCCTGCTCACCTTCGAGGGGGTGCGGGCCGCCCGGGAGCCCCGCACCACCTTCAGCGTCTTCCTCGGCGAGGAGCGGTCCGGCACCGACGCGGGCGGCCCCGCCTTCGTCGGTCTGCTGACCTTCTTCGGGAACGTCGGGGCCGAGCCGCACCAGGAGGGTCTGACGTTCAGCTTCGACGTGACCGAGAAGCTGCGCGAACTGAGGGGTTCGGCGGCCAGGACCGCCGGAGACGGGGTGCCGACGGTCCGCGTGGTGGCCGACGAGCCGGAGACGCTGGCCGCCGGCGCCGATCCGCGGTTCGCCCGGGCCACGCTCACGGTGGTTTGACCTCCCGTCCCGGTGCCGGGCCGATCCGGCACCGGGATTCCCGGCTCATCCGGTTCCCCGCCGCGGCTCAGCTGTCGTCAGAACCCTCAGCGTTCGCGGAGGCACCCTTGCTGCGACGGGCCAGATAAGCGGTCGCGGCACCGCCGACGGCGACGACCGCACCTGCCGCGACCAGGCCCGCGACCGGGCTGCCGGTCTGCGCCAGGGGACCGTCGGATCCGGTTGCGGGGCCCTCCCCGGAGGCGTCGCGGTCGTTCTCGGTCGCGGGCTCGTCGCCGTCCTCAGAACCACCGTCCTCAGAACCGCCGTCCCCGGAACCACCGTCCTCAGAGCCGCCCTCGCCTCCGGAGCCCTCGTCACCGTCCCCGTCCCCGGTGGTGGCAGGGGCGGTGTCCGAGGCGACGATGACCTCGCCGACCTCGTACGAGACGCTGAACCCCTCGTCGGGGAAGCTCACGACCAGGTCCAGAGTCTGCACCCCGCCCCACAGTTCCTGCTCCGGGTCGATCTCCTGCCACCGGAGCGACTCCTCCGTGAGCGTCTCGTGCCAGGGGGACGTCTCGGTGGAGAGGGAGATCCGCGCACCGAGGTCGTTCACCTCGACGGACTCGGTACCCGGGTTGTGGGAGTACTCCCGCTCACCGGCCCAGTTCTGCTCCACCAGGATGTCGGTGTCGGTATAGGCCGCCTGGAGGACGACATCATCGGAACCCTCGCCCTCGGGGTTCTCCAGCCCGGGTTGGGCCACACCTGCCTCGGCCTGTGCGCGCATGGCCGCGACGTCGGCCTCGGTGAGCTCGACGCGCAGCTCCCGGAACATCACCCGCGCACGGAGTTCGTCCTCGACCACGTCCACGACGTGGCTGTTGAGGGAGTCGACGAACAGCTCGTCGCCGTACAGGGTCCCGTGGTACCCACCGAGGTCGCCCCCTCTCGGGTAGAAGCCGGTGATGACGCCTTCGCCGGCGTTGTGCGACCGCGCGTAACCGACCTCACCGTTCTCGGCGTGGGCGGGCAGCGCCGCGGCGAGGCCGAGCGCACTGACGGCGGCGAAGGCGACACCGCCCTGGAACAGGCGGCGTACGCAGATGCGGAGACTCAAGGGAACCCTCGTTCGGATCGGCCCGGGCCGTGTCGCTCGCACCGGGACTGTGGGGATGCCACGCGCATCCACTCGGCTGAGGAGCGGGAACGCGCAGGTGGGAGACGGGCACACGGCCAATGGAACCGAGTACCACAAAGGGCGACCCTAGACACGGACGGATTCCGGGAAGACAAGACGCGGTGACGATGGCATAACGTGCCACCGGTCGGCGCCAGGTCGCCGACCGTGCCGGACCGCTGTGGAACGAGCGGCGGCCCCACGGTGCCCGGTACGCCGTCGCCCACGGGGCGCGGCGGGGCGCGGCGCCCCTACCGGCCCAGGTCGAGCACGCGCTTCCCGCGGGCGTGGCCGCTCTCGACCACGCGGTGGGCGTCCTGGACCTCCGCCAGCGGGTAGACCCGCTCGACGACCGGGCGCAGCTCACCGCGGTCCACGTACCCGGCCAGTGCCTCCATGTCGCTTCGCCGTGGCCGGGAGATGATGACGCGGACGCTCGGTCCGGGAAGCAGCCAGGAGCGCAGGGCGAACGGGAAGGCCTTCACCGCGATCGTGGCCGCCCGGCCGCCCGGGCGCAGGAGCCGGTGGTACCGGCGCGGGTCGGCGCCGTGGCAGTCCAGGAGCGCGTCGAACTCCCGTCCCGACGCGTCAGCCTCGGTCGAGGCGTAGTCGATGCACCGGTCGGCGCCGAGTTCACGGCACAGGTCGGCGTTGGGCGCGCTGGCCACCGCGGTGACGGCGGCTCCCATGGCGCGGCCGAGCTGGACGGCGGTGCCGCCGACCCCGCCGCTGGCACCCACCACGAGGAGCCGCTGCCCGGACCGCAGCAGCAGCCTGTCCCGCAGGGCCTCCAGAGCGGTGGTCCCGACGGTGGGCAGCGCCGCCGCGGACACGAGGTCGACGGAGTCGGGTGCGGCCGCGACCTGCTCGCGCCGCGCGAGGAGGTAGTCGGCCGCGGCACCGGTTCGGTACCTGTGGGTGCCGAGGTAGCCCCACACCCTCTGCCCGGGCCGGAAGTCGGTGACTCCGGGACCGACCGCGGCCACCTCGCCCGCGTAGTCCATGCCGGTGCCGCGCGGGAACCGGCCGGAACGCGCCCGGCGGCTGACGACGTCGGCGGGGTTGACGCTGGCCGCGTGGACCCGGACGAGCACCTGACCGCCGGTCGGGGCGGGCACGGGAACGTCGCGGATCCGGAGCACCTCCGGGCCTCCGGGCCCGTCGAACTGGACCGCCCGCATCGTGGTGTCAGTCATGGGGGGTGCCTCTCCTGCCTGGGTGGGGGGCGGGCACACGGACGGAACCGGGGACCGCGGACGACATCGTACAGACGTCCGCCTCCGCGTGCTGAGGCGTTTCCGGTGCGTCGCTCACCACCCGGTGCGCAGCAGGTGGTTGACCAGGAGGGCGGTCGCGGCCTGGAGGGCGAGCCACGGGCGGTGGTCACGGTGCGGCAGCAGGGCCGCGGCGGGGACGAGCCACACGAGGAAGGGCAGCCAGATGCGCTCCGTCTCGCCCTTGCTCATCCCCGACAGGTCGGCGACGGCGATCGCGCAGAACGCGGCCACCGCGAGGAGGACCACCGCCCCGGTCCCGGTCGTCGGGCGCGGCAGGGCGCGTACCTCCCCCGGGAGCAGGGCGAGTGCGCGCCGCAGCCCCGCCGCGGCGGCGAGCCCCGCGGCGACCACGGCGTTGGCCGGGTTCGCCCAGACCCAGTAGCCGTACGGACGGACCGCCGCCACACCCTGGTAGTAGCGCTCCACCACCAAGCGGTACCCCTCCCACCACCAGAACCCCGCGGCCGTGAACACCGCGGCCACGGACAGCGCTCCCGCGACGGCGAGGGGCAGGGGGCGGGCGGTGCGCGCGCACACCAGGACGGCCACCGCGGGGATCGCGAGCAGGACCAGCCCGTAGGACAGGTAGACGGTCCACCCCAGCAGGAGTCCGGCCGCGAGCGCCGCGGTCCGGGGCGCCCGGGCGCCCGGAGCCGCCGCCACCGCGAGCAGGGCCAGGCCCCACGCCGCCACTGCGGCGAAGTAGCCGTCGGCCGACGCGCCCACCCAGACCGCTCCGGGGAACAGCACCAGGAACGGGGCCGCGGACCGCGCCGCGCGTTCGGCCCCGAGCGCGCGGAGGGCGACGAGGACGGCCGCGGCGGCCGAACCCCCGACCACGACGCACCAGAGCCCCGCCCAGACACCGCCGCCGAGCCCGACCCGGTCCAGGGCGACGAACGTCAGGACCGCTCCGGGGGGATGCCCGGCGACGTGTGTCGGCCAGTTGTCGGGCTGCCCGACGAGGATGTGCCCGGTGAACCCGCGCAGCGCCGCACCCACGTCACCGAAGCGGTCGACCGACGCCGGGTACTCGTAGGGGGACTCCAACGGCCGGGCGAAGCCGCGCCAGCCGTCGACCAGGGCGAGGGACAGCGTCCACGACACGGACGCCGCCCACACGACCGCCACCAGGCGGCGCCAGGGCAGGGTCCGCGCCACGGGGGGTCCGCAGAGGACCGCCGCCACGGCCAGCGCGGTCGCGGGCACGCTTCCCGGCCCCGTGTGCGGGAGCCAGGAGGCGTAGAGCGGCGGCCAGCCCACGTGCAGGGTGCCGTCGGCACGCTCGATCGCGGTCCCGACGACCGCGGCCGCCCCGACGAGGAGCAGGGACCCGACCGCGGTGAGCGCGTCGAGCCAACGTCCGGCGCGTTCGTCGCCGACGGCCTCGCGAACATGGTTCTGGTAGCCGCTCGGTTTCACGCCGTCACCCTAGGCCACATCCGCGACGCGGCCACGGTGCCCGCCGGAGTGTCGCCGATGACGGGAGAACGCCTGTTCGGAGAGCGTTTCACTGCCCGGGAGCGAGGACCCGCCGACCTAGCATGATCGCGGGCGCGGCCCGGCGCGACGAGGAACCGAGGAAGGCGCACATGGACGAGGGCACCGATCGGACCAACGCCTCCGGCCCCAGGGCCGCCGAGGGCTCGGAGCGGGAGCGCCCCTTGCGGAGGTTCCTGCGCGAGGGACCCCCCGTCGGT
Organism: Nocardiopsis sp. KDC1DS13DA1; assembly: GCF_055632325.1. Lineage (NCBI taxonomy): Bacteria > Bacillati > Actinomycetota > Actinomycetes > Streptosporangiales > Nocardiopsidaceae > Nocardiopsis > Nocardiopsis sp. KDC1DS13DA1. The sequence continues at coordinate 206,620 of NZ_JBVMUY010000025.1, read as the reverse complement.
CCCACACGGCCGGGGTTCTGGCGCAGCCCGGCCCGCGGCCCCTGGACGACGTCGGTGCTGGGCGCGGTCCTCCTCGTCGGGATCACGGTCGTCGCGGTCACCGGGCTGCTGTCGTACGCCGCGTACAACCCCGACCTGTCCCCGGTCAACGACAAGACGCCCGGCAAGGGCCCGCTCGGGTTCTACCTCTTTCCCTGGCCCACCGATCCGCACTGGCTCTACCGGCTCACCCAGGGGATCCACGTCACCCTGGGCATCGTGCTGGTGCCGGTCCTGCTGGCGAAACTCTGGTCGGTCATCCCGCTCTTCTTCGCCTGGCCGCCGGTCCGCTCCGCGGCCCACGCCCTGGAACGGCTGTCGCTGCTGTGCCTCGTGGGCGGGGCGCTGTTCGTCTTCGCCACCGGGGTGCTCAACGTCCAACTGGAGTACGTCTTCCCCGGATCGTTCTACGTCCTGCACTTCTACGGTTCGTGGGTGTTCCTCGGCGGTTTCGCCGTCCACCTCGCCACCAAGGTGCCGGTCATGGTCCGGACGTTGCGCGGGGGCGCCCCGCCGACCGGCCCCGGGGAGGGCTCCGGCGGGGCGGCGCCCGACGGTTCCGGGCTCCTCAGCCCGGACCCCGCGCCCCCGACCATCTCGCGCGCCGGGCTCCTGGGCACGGTGGGGCTGGGGTCGCTGACGCTGTTCGCCGTGACCGTGGGGCAGAGCATCGGCGGGCCGCTGCGGGCGACCGCCCTGCTGGCTCCGCGGGGCAGGACCTCCGGCGACGGCCCCGACGGCTTTCCCGTCAACACCACCGCGGCCCGGGCCCGTGTCGGGGAGGGTGACGTGGGCGACGGCTGGCGGCTGACCGTGCGCGGTCCGGCGGCGGAGGCCACGCTCACCCGGGAGGAGCTGCTCGCCCTTCCCCAACACCGCGCCGCGCTGCCGATCGCGTGCGTGGAGGGGTGGTCGACCGAGGACCAGGAGTGGTCCGGGGTCCGCCTGGCCGACCTGGCCGACCTGGTCGGCGCCGCGGGTCCCGTCGGGGTGTTCGTGGAGTCCGTCCAGCGCACGGGGAGCTTCACCCGCGTCGCGCTGCGCGCGAACCAGGTCGGCGACCCCCGCTCCCTGCTGGCCCTGCGCGTCAACGGCGCGGACCTCTCCCTCGACCACGGGTATCCGGCCCGCGTCATCGTTCCGGCCGCTCCCGGGGTGCACAACACCAAGTGGGTCGGCCGCCTCACCTTCGGGGAGGCGTGATGGCCGCCCTGCGTCGCTGGTACGGGGCCCCGGTGTGGCACCTCCTGCTCATGATCGGGGCCTTCGCCCTCATCGGCTACGCGGGGGTGCGGCTCCTGGCCGGCGACGCCCTCGGCGTGGCGGTGTGGTTCGTCGGCGCCGCCGTCCTCCACGACCTGGTGTTCCTGCCCTGCTACACCCTGGTCGACCGCGCCTGGCAGACCGTGGCCGGACGGCTGACGCGCGGGGGGCGGACCCCGGAGGGCGGCGACGGGCGACGGAACCGGCTGATCAACCACGTACGCGTGCCCGCGGTCGTCTCGGCGCTGCTGTTCGTGGTGTACTTCCCCCTGATCCTCGGGCCCTCGGAGTCCTACCTGTCCAAGAGCGGGCTGCCCGGGCACCCGTTCGCCGGACGCTGGCTCCTGGTCTGCGCGTTCCTGTTCGCCGCCTCCGCGTTGGCGGGGGCCGCGCGGTACGCGCGCGGTCACCTCGGCGGCCGCCCGGTCTGAGGTACGGCCGCGCCCCGCGGCACCCCCGCCGTCGTCCCACCGCGGCCGGAGCGCAGCGCCGCGAAACGGCGGCCCCGGGCCTCCCAGGTGTCGGCGCGGGACCATCCCGTCCGTTCCGCGAGGTCCAGCAGAGCGGGCAGCCCCAACCGCGCCCACGGGAAGGGGGCACCGACCCCTCCCCGCCCGTCGGTGATCCGCGCGGTCATGCGCTCGCAGACGTCCTCGGGGGCGGCTTCGGCGATCAGCAGTCCCCCGGGCAGGACCAGTTCCCGCACGCGGGAGAGCAGCCTCTCCGGGGACCCGCCGATACCGATGTTGCCGTCGATCAGCAGGGCGGTGTGCCAGCCCCCCTCCTCCGGCACCGGGTCGAACGCCGACTGGCACAGTGCCCGCCCGCCCGAGGCGTTGGCGTGCGCCACGGCCAGCGGGTTCAGGTCCACGCCGAGCGCCGGTCGGCCGAGGTCGGCCAGCGCCGCGACCAGTCGGCCCGGCCCGCACCCCACGTCCAGGACGCCGCCCTCGCAGCGTTCCAGGACGGCCGCGTCGGCCGCGTCGATCCCCCCGCACCAGCGTTCGACGTCCAGCGGCAGCGTCGATCCGTCGGGGCGGCGCAGGAACAGCGGTCCGCGTTCCCGGGCCAGCGCCTCGGTGTAGGGATCGCACCGCCACGCCGTCACGTCCACCGGGGAGGCGGCGGTCTCGGCCGCGTTCATCGCAGGACTCCCGTCGTCCGTTCCCCGACGGCCCGCGCGAACCGGGTCCCCGGGGCCTGGCGTGCGACCCGGGCGGCGTCCGCCGCGGTGTCCACGTCCACCAGGAGCGGCAGGTCGGCCACCCGCAGACCCGCGTCGGTCAGGCGCCGGCGCTGCACCCGGCCGGTCCGCGGCGTCGACATCGGTACGCCGAGCAGCAGGCCGGGATCGGGGTCGGCCAGGCCGAGCGCCCAGAACCCGCCGTCCTCGGCCGGGCCGAACCACGCGTCCGCGCGCGTCCAGGCGTCGGCGGCCAGCACGGGGGCCAGGGTTCCGGCCGTGACCTGGGGGGTGTCCATGCCGATCAGCAGGGTCGGCCCCGAGCACCGGGCGAAGGCGGCGGCCAGCCGCTCGTCCAGCCCACCGCCCGCCTGGGGGACCACGTCGAACCCCCCGTCCGGCAGCCACGGCCCCGGCCGCCCCTCCAGGGCCAGCACCCGTCTGCGGGCGGGGAGCGACAGCACGGTGCGCAAGGTGTCCGCCAGCGCGGCGGCGGCCAGGCGGGCCGCCTCCTCCGGCGTGTACTCGGGGGTCAGCCGCGTCTTGACCCTGCCGGGGACGGGTTCCTTGGCGATGACGAGGAGCGTCGCGGCCCCGGCCGCCGGGACGTCCGTCCCGACGCCGTTCACCGTTCCCTCCCCGCCGGCCGCGCCGGCCACGGCTCCGCGGGTCCGCGCAGCACGGACGTCATGTCCCGCACCGCCGTCCACGTCCCCCGCCACGTCCCGGTCACCTTGGAGGCACCGGTCCTGGGGAGGTAGGGGACGTCCACCTCGTCGATCCGCCACCCGGCGTCGGCGGCGCGCACGACCATCTCCAGGGGGTAGCCGGACCTCCGGTCGGTCAGGCCGAGTCCGAGGAGGTCCTCCCGCCGCGCGCTCCGCATGGGGCCGATGTCGCGGAGCCGCACCCCGGTGCGCCTGCGCAGCATCCGCGCGACGGCCGCGTTGCCCGCGCGGGCGTGGACGGGCCAGGCGCCCGCGACGACGGGGCGGCGGCGGGCCACGACCAGGTCCGAGGCGCCCTCCCGTACCGCGTCCACCACGCGCGGCAGCAGTTCCGGATCGAGCGAGGCGTCGCAGTCGCAGAAGCAGACGATGTCGGCGGTGGCGGCGAGGAGTCCCGCGTGGCAGGCCGCCCCGAACCCCCGCCGCGGTTCGGTGACGACCAGCGCGCCCAGCCGTTCGGCGATGCGCGCCGATCCGTCCGTGGACCCGTTGTCCACCACGATCGGCCGCCAGCCGGAGGGGACGCGCCCGATGACCCACGGCAGTGCCGCCGCCTCGTCCAGGCAGGGCAGGATCACGTCCACCGGTGGTCGCCGGTTCCCTCCCGGCGGCGCCTCGGGGTCCTTCGCGGTCCGGTCGGGGTGCACAGCGGAGTCGTCGCTCCCACGTCGCTCATTGATCACGATGATCACGCTACGTAGCGAAACGGCTCCGACGGTGGAGGGATGTCCCGCGACACGCGGGCGACCCCCGTCACCCGGCCGGTACGTCGACTCCGTGTCGGGCGCGCAGCCCCGCCCGCGCGAACTCCCGCATGCCCTCGGCGAAGCCCACACGCGGGCGCCAGTCGAGCTCCTCGGCCAGCCGGGCGGAGCACGCGGTGATGTGCCGGACGTCGCCCAGCCGGTAGTCACCGGTGACCACCGGGTACGGTCCCCCGTGCGCCTCCGCCAGCGCCCACGCCATCTCGCCGACCGTGTGCTGCGTTCCGCTGCCGGTGTTGAACGCGGACAGGACGCCCTCCGGCCGTCCCGCCAGGGCCGCCACCGCCGCCGCGTTGGCGTCGGCCACGTCGCAAACGTGCACGAAGTCCCGCCGCTGGTGGCCGTCCTCGAACACGCGCGGGGCCTCGCCCCTGGCCAGGGCGGAGCGGAAGAAGGACGCCACACCCGCGTACGGGGTGTCGCTCGGCATGCCGGGGCCGTAGACGTTGTGGTAGCGCAGTGCGATGGCGCGCCCTCCGACGGCCCGCGCCCACGCCGCGCAGAGGTGTTCCTGCGCGAGCTTGGTGGCGGCGTAGACGTTGCGCGGGTCGGTCGGGGCGTCCTCGCCGACCAGCCCGGGATCCAGCGGCGCCCCGCACCGCGGGCACGGGGGGTCGAAGCGCCCGGCGGCCAGGTCGGCCTCCCGCCGCGGCCCGGGCCGGACCGGGCCGTGCTCGGCGCAGGAGTAGGCCCCCTCGCCGTAGACCACCATGGACCCGGCGAGCACGATGTCGCGCACGCCCCGGCGGGCCATCGCGGCCAGCAGTGTCGCGGTGCCCAGGTCGTTGCAGCCGACGTAGTCCGGCGCGTCGCCGAAGTCCGCGCCCAGGCCCACCATCGCCGCCTGGTGGCACACGACGTCCACCCCGTGCAGCGCCCGCTCCACGGCCGCGCCGTCGCGGACGTCGCAGACCAGGTCGACCCCCGCGTCTCCCGGTGGCCGACCGGCGTGCGCCTGCGGCAGGAGGGCGTCGAGGGTCACCACCGTGTGCCCGGCGCCCCGCAGGGCCTCGGCCGCGTGCGATCCGATGAACCCCGCCCCGCCGGTGACAAGTACGCGCATGCGGTCCACGTTAGGTTCCGGGACCGCACGCGTCGTCGGGGCGCACCGGCGACCCGGGAATCGGGGCCACCGGTCGTGGTGGGGGGCTACTCCCAGCGCAGTCCCTGCGGACGCGTCGTCCGCAGCAGCGCGGGAAGGGCGAGCAGGGTCGCGAGGAGCACCGCCCCGGCACCGGCCCCGGAGACCACCAGGACGTCGGCGGGGGCGAAGGCGATCGGAACCCCGCCGAGGGCCATGAGCAGTGCGCCCAGGACCAGCCCCGCGACCGTCGCGAGGGCGGTTCCCAGCAGGACGGGCAGCGCGGTCTGCCACACCAGGGAACCCGCCAGTGTGCGCCGCGGGGTACCGAAGGCGGTGAGCACCGCGTGCACCCGCGTGCTCGCGCGGACCTGCTCGACCGTGCCCACCACCAGTCCGGCGGCGATCATCGCCAGGCACGCGACCGCCCCGGCGAGGAGCATGTTCCGCATCCCGTCCAGTCCGCTGCCGGTGCGCGTGGTCACCGAGAAGTTCGCGTCGAAGGCCGGGTCCAGACCCGCGAGGGCCGCCCGGACCTCCTCCTGGACGTCCGGGACCGCGGGATCCACCCGCAGCCAGGCCGTCGCGCCCCATGTCACCGCGGCCGTCGCGTCCGCCTCCGGTGTGGCGAGCACGACCCGGGCCGGGTCCGCGCCGTCCCCTTCGGGAAGGGTCACCGTGGCCGGTGTCCACGTGTACTCGGGAACCCGCCACACCGCCCCCTCCCCGGCGCGTTCGAGGACGAGCTCGTCGCCGACGGCCAGGTCGGGGTCGGCGGAGAAGACGTCCCCCGGGGCGCATTCCGGCAGGTCGGCGATCCGGGCCAGCGTCGGGCAGCCGGCGACGAACACGGAAAGGGAGGTGCCGTCGGACGCGGTGCCCCACATCCTCGTGAAGACGAGCGCCTCCGCCACCCCCGGGGCCTCCTCCAGGGCCGGGGCCGAACCCTCCTCGGCCGGACGCAGGGGGAGGTCCGCCGCCAGGTTGTAGCCGTGCTCCCCGAACGTGTTCCCCTCGTAGACCCTCTCGACCGTCTGTTCCAGCTCGCCCTCCATCTGTGCCTCGGCCCCCGTGAACAGCGCCTGCAGGGCGATCGCGCCCGCGACCGTGACCACGATGCCGTTGACCGCCCGGGTCGGCCCGCCTCCGGCCGCGCCCAGGCGGCGCACCGCCATCTGGAGGGCGAGCGGCCCCCCGCCACCGGCTCGCCCGAAGGCCCGGTCCACGAGCCAGGGCAGGATCGCGGTCGTTCCCAGCAGTACCGCGAGGATGCCGAACGCGACCATCGGGGCCCACATCCCTCCCGTCAGCCCGAGCCGCATGCTCCCGGCGATCAGGGTGGCGCCGACCGCGAGGAGGAGCAGCCGCCACCCCACCCGGGGACGGCCCCGGTCGGCGCGGCGGACGACCCCCAGCGGTTCGACCGCCACGGTGCGCAGGGACGTCAGCACCACCCAGAGTGCGAGCAACGGCACCACGAGGAACACCAGGCCCCCGAGCACGGGGTGCGGCACCACGTCGGCGGCGAACACCCCCTCGGCGACGGGTACCGCCTCCGCGACGGGACGAGCCGCGAGGAAGAGGACCACACCGACCAGCAGGCCGAGCGCGGTCCCCGGCAGGGTCTCCCCCGCAGCGATCCGCCGGGTCGCGGCGCGGTCGGCGCCCATGAGGCGGAGCGCGGCCAGCCTCCGGTCCCGTTGTTCCCCGCCGAAGCGCACCGCCGCCGCGAGGAACACCACGACGGGGGTGAGCATGACGACCGTGCCGACCACGCCGAGCAGCAGGAGGAGCGGTTCGTCCCCTCCCGGTCCGGGCACTCCGCCGTAGCGGGTGATCCGGTTCTCGGCCTCGTACCCCTCCAGAGCCCCGTCATGGAGGTAGAAGGCCAGTTCGCGCGGACCGTCCAGTCCCTCGGGCGCGATCTCACCGACGACCGGGTGGTCGAAGCGGCGTTGGAGGACCTCGGCGTCCGGGTCGTCGAGGAGGTCGGCCAAGGCGGGGGAGACCACCATCTCGCCGGGGCCGGGAAGCTCCGTGACGCCGGGTGGCACGGGGGCGTCGGGCCCCTCGGGCCGGATGATCCGACCGAAGACCGGGGTGCCGCGGTAGTCGGTGTCGGCGATGAGGAAGGACAGGGTGTCGTCCCCGGGCGGGATCGTCGGGTACTCCGCCACCTGGTAGTCCATCCGGGCGGCGGCCCGTTCACCGCGGTCGTCCAGGATGGTCGGCAGGGACGAGGCCAGCAGCAGGGCCGCGGTGGCCGCTCCGACGCCGAGCGCCATGAGCACGGTACGTGTCAGACTCTCCCGGCCGCGCGACGACAGCCCCGCGCCCAGTCGCAGGTCACCGATGAGGGATCGCCAGTGGCTCACACGCCCCCTCCCAGGTCACGGGTACGGCCGTCGCGCACGACGACCTCGCGGTCGGCGTAGGCGGCGACCCTCGCCTCGTGCGTCACCAGCACCACGGCCGCCCCGCTCTCCCGGACGGTCTCGGTCAGCAGCCTGATCACCCGCTCCCCGTTGAGCGAGTCCAGCGCCCCGGTGGGCTCGTCGGCGAACACCACCCGGGGGCCGGTGATCAGGGCGCGGGCCACGGCGACCCGCTGCCCCTGCCCGCCGGAGCACTCACCCGGCTGTCTGTCCGCCACGTCGGCGACGTCCAGCCGCTCCAGCCACTCCGCGGCGGTGCGCTCGGCCCGTCTGCGGCGCACCCCGCCCAGCCGCAGCGGGAGGGCGACGTTCTCCACGCAGGACAGCTCCGGGACCAGCTGGCCGAACTGGAACAGGAACCCGAACTCGGTCCGGCGCAGGGTGCTGAGCCGGGTGTCCGGGAGCGCGGTGAGGTCACTCCCGGCGTACTCGACGCTCCCCTCGTCCGGCCGCACCACCCCGGCCAGGCAGTGCAGCAGGGTCGACTTGCCGGAACCGGACGGCCCCATGAGGGCGACGATCTCTCCGGGGGCGAGGGTGAGGGCGGCGCCGTCCAGCGCCGTCGTGGGGCCGAACGCCTTGTGCAGACCGGAGGCGCTGAGCAGGGGTGCGTCCGGGTGCCCGGAACCGGAGACGCCCCGGGGGGTGGTCAGGGGTCTCATCCGCGGCGCACCTGCCCGGCGAGGTCGGCCAGGCGCGCCGCGGTCAACTCCAGCCAGCGCAGGTCGGCTTCGAGGTGGAAGAGGGCGTGGTCGCAGATGAGCTGGTCAGCGAGGCCCCCCTCGCTCTTGCGGCGGGTCAGGGCGCGCATCTGCCTGAGGTGCTCGGCGCGCTGGACGTCCAGGACCTCCTCCGCCGACCGCCCGGTGAGCAGGGCGAGCACCACCTTGGTGTACAGCGTGCTCTGGAGGTAGGGCTCCGGGTTCTCCGCCCGGGCCAGCCACCGTTCGACGTCGGTGACGCCCGCCTCGGTGATGGCGTAGCGCTTGCGTTCGGGACCGGCGCCGTGCTCGATCGCCTCGACCTCGACCAGCCCGTTCTTCAGGAGCCGGGAGAGGGTCGCGTACACCTGGCCGTAGGCGAGCGGTCTGTGCGCGCCGAAACGCTCGTCGTAGGTGCGTTTGATGTCGTATCCGTGCTGTGGGCTCGTCTCCAGCAGCCCGAGGATGGTCTCGGAGAGTGACATGCCGAAAACTATACACATGATGTATACACCAAGTGAATACCTGCCACCGGACATCCCCGGCCACGCCCGCCGGGGCGCGCCCCGGCACCGGCCCCGTGCCCCTCTCCGCCCCGCGCCCGCCGTGTCTGACCTGTTCGGAGCGGTGCCGGGGGCGATACTCAGCCCATGCTCAGCGCACTCCTCGAACGGATCATCCCGGTCTCCCAACGCCGCACGCTGGACGAGATGGTGCAGGACCTCGACCTGTCCGCCGGTGACAGCAGGGCCAAGCGCTCGGCCTTCTGGACGATGCTGACCCTGTCGTCCGTCATCGCGGCGGGAGGGGTGATCACCGACTCGACCGCCACCGTGATCGGCGCGATGATCATCGCGCCCCTGGCGACACCGATCATGGGGATCGCCCTGGGGTCCGTCCAGCGGCGGCGGACCGGGTCGGTCCGGATCGTCCTGTTCGGCTGCCTACTGGTGATCGGGGTGGGGCTGGCGTTCTCGGTGGTTCTGCCCGACAGCTACGACCTGCTCTCCAACAGCCAGATCTCCGGAAGGACGTCGCCGGGCCTGATGGACCTGGTGTCGGCGGTGGCGACGGGCCTCGCCGGTGCCCTGGCCGTGTCCCGCCGGGATGTCGCCGCCGTACTGCCGGGGGTGGCGATCGCGATCTCCCTGGTTCCGCCGCTGGTCGTGGTCGGGGTGTGTCTGGGGCACCTCGCGTTCTGGCCCGCCCTGGGCGCGCTCGTGCTGTTCCTGTCCAACCTCTTCGGCCTGGTCTCCGCGGGGATGGCGACCTTCGCGGTGGTCGGGTACGGATCCGGCAGCGCCCGGCGGACGACCCGCAGGACCCGCCTGGCCATGGCCCTGCTGTTCACCGTCGTGTTCGTCCCGCTCGTCGGGAACACCACGGTCACGCTCCTGGTGGACCTGTGGACGGCACGGGCGAGGGACGCGGCCAGCGCGTGGCTCGCCGACACCCCCGGTTCGTCCGTCACCCGCGTGGACATGGTGTCGCGCACGCTCCACGTGCACGTCCGCTCCTCGGGGGACCTGCCCCCGGAGAGCGCGTTGATCGAACGCCTCGGCGGCGAGGTTCCCAAGGGCATCCCCGTCGTGGTCCAGACGACCAGCGGCCAGCGGATCGACGCCGGGGTGGTCGGCGGCTGAGGTTCAGGGGGACCCGTCGGCGTTGACGGCCGCCACGCAGCGGTTGAGGAGTTCGCGCAGGGTGTCGCGCTCCTCTGGAGAGAGGGCGTCGGCCATGCGGCGCTCGATCGGCACCGCCCGCCGGTCGGCGGCGCGCAGACGCTCGGCGCCCGCCTCGGTGATCCGGGTCTGGAGGACGTGCTGGTGCCAGGGGTGCGGCCCCCTCTCCACCAGCCCGTCGGCCGCGAGGGCCTTGAGCACGGCCGCCATGGCCTGGGGTGTGACCAGGCAGACACGGGCGAGCGCCGCCCCGGAGATGCCCGGGCTGTCGTGCAGCGCGAACAGCGCCGCGTATTGCGCCACGCTCAGGCCCGTCTCGCGCAGCGCGGCGGCCTTGGCCGACATCAGTGACTGCTCGGCGCGCTTGATGTCGAAGCCGAGGCGCTCCCCCGCGGGCATCTCCTCCATACGGGTGAGCCTAGCGCCGCGCATCAGTGTAAAGTCCTGAATGACTATCAATACCTTGATGATCTTGCGATGATGGAGGACCCATGGCCGGCAAGACCGTGCTGATCACCGGGGCGTCGTCGGGACTCGGCCGCCGCCTGGCACACGACCTCGCGACCCGGGGCGCCGTCCTGTTGCTTCACGGACGCGACCGCGACCGCCTGGACCGGGTCGCGAGCGAGGTCGGGGGCCGGGCCGCGGCGGTGCGCACCTACCGCGCCGACCTGGGCGACCTCGACCAGGTACGGGATGTCGCCGCACGCGTGCGCGAGGACGCCCCGACCCTGGACGTGCTGGTGAACAACGCCGCGGTCGGCGGAGGCGCGGACCCTTCGGTGCGCGAGACCAGCCGCCAGGGGCACGAACTCCGGTTGGTGGTCAACCACCTCGCCCCGTACCTGCTCGTCCGCGAGCTACGGGAGGCCCTGGCCGCGGCGGGCTCGGCGCGGGTCGTCAACGTGGCGTCGGTGGGACAGCTCCCCGTCGACTTCGACGATCCGATGTTCACCCGGGACTACGAGGGGGTGGAGGCCTACTGCCGCAGCAAGCTCGCGATGATCATGGGCACCTTCGACCTCGCCGAGGAGTTGAGGGGCCAGGGCACGACCGTCAACGCGCTGCACCCGGCGCACCTGATGGACACGCGGATGGTGCGGCGGAGCGGATTCACCCCCGCCGCCACCGTGGACGACGGGGTCCTGCCCACACTGCGGCTGATCGCCGACTCGGCCCTGGAGGGCGTCACCGGGCGTTACTTCGACCGTTTCGACGAGGCCCGCGCCCACGCGCAGGCCTACGACACGAAGGCACGCCGCGACCTGGCCGCGCTCACCGAGCGGCTCCTGAACGGTGTTCCCGGGGCTCGCACGGGTGAGGGCACCGAGCCGGGGCACGTCTTTTGACTCAGCCGGAGTGGCGGAGGCGGTGCCAGGCGGTCACCCAGCGGCGGCGCTCGGCCTCGTCCTCACCCGCACAGGCGGTCACGAAGGCCATGAGGACGACGTAGCGCGGCATCCGCGTACCCTCCAGCGCCGCGCGGAAGGTCGAGCTCTTGACCGCTCCCCCGCACAGGTACTCCAGCTCCAGGTAGGACCAGTCGCCCGCCCAGACGAGGTAGCGGCGCATGGTCAGCAGGAACTCGGCGGGTGTGCCGGCGTTGGTGGGGTCGGGGCGCTGGTGGTACCCGACGAGGTCGCGTACCGGACGGGTCCGTTCGACGGCACCGTCCACGGGGGTGGAGAGGAGGTGATCCAGCCAGCCCGCTCCGTTGAGGGAGTCGTTGGGACCGGTCGGTTCGAGGACACCCGTGCTGCTCACACCATCTCCTTTTCACCGGGCGGGGACGACGACCATGGAACGCGTTGACGCGAGGGGCGCGTGTGGGACACACACGCACACAGGAAAGTAAGGGGAACCGACGAGCGAGGGGGGCGCGGTGGTGACGGCCCCGAATGATCGGTTACCGAGAAATCTACCGGATGGACACGACGCGCGAAAGCGCCGGAAGTCCCACCGGGAACGAGGCGTGCGTCTCCTCCGGACCGGCCGGGGGCACGACCGAGGCGACCCTTAGGGGAACTTTTCTTAAAAAGGAAGGAAATGTGATCCCACGCACCGAACGAAACGTCCACCATAACTTCGCGATTTTCACCCACGTTTCACCTGGCACTCCCACCGGAACGGCTCCATTTTCCCCATATCGGACGGACCTGAATACATGATGCGGATGTCCGTAACCAGATCACGGGGTCCAGGTGACCACCGTGGCGTCGTCGTGGACCTTGCCCCTCGGGTGGCGTACCCCCGCCGGGTCGGCCCGCTCCAACGCACGCACCCGGTCCACCAGGGCACCGGGGCCGTGCTCGGTCACCAGGTCCAGCGCCTCGTCCCAGCGGTAGGCGCGGAACAGCTCGACGGCCCGGCTCGCACCGTCGGTCAGGGCGGCGAAGGGGCCCGGCGGCAGCGTTCCCGTGACCGCCTCGTCCGCCGCCCGCGGATCGGCTCCCGCCGTCCAGAACCCGCCGGGTACGTTGCGGTACGCGCGGACCGGCTTGGACACCCTCTCCCTGAGGTCGTCCAACCGGGTGTCCGCGAGCACGCGCACCCCGTCCCGCCCGCGCACCAGCAGCACCGAATCGGACAGGACCAGGTACTCCAGCACGCCCCCGCGTACGCGCACCGCGACGACGGTGGCCGAGGGGGTCTGCTGCCGGGCGAGGTCACAGGTCGCGCCGTGCAGCGACGACACTCCCCCGATCGCCTCCGCCAGCGCCTCGCGCAGGCCGAGTCCGGCGTCCGCCCCCGCGAGCAGCAGCCCGCCGAGGGAGCGGGTGAACCACGCGACGCCGTGGCCGCATCCGTCGTCCGGACGCCCGGTCACGCCGTCGAGCAGCACCGCGCAGTCGGCGCTGACGGCCGCGAAGTCCTCGTTCGGGTGGTCGGGACGGCCGGGCTCCGTGGCGATCCGGAAGGGCATGCGGTTCTCCTCGGGTTCGTGACCCCGTGAAGGCGGCCCGGCGCGGCTCCGGCCGCCCCGGGCCTCTGGCTCCGGTCGCGGTCAGGACCGAGAATGCCCGAGGACCCGCCGTACCCGAGGATTCGCCACACCCCGAGGAACCCGATGACGACCTCCCCCGCCCGGCCGACGGCCCCGGCGGCCACACCCCCCGACTCGGCGCGGCCTTCCACCGCTTCTGGTCGGGCAACGTCGCCAGCAACCTGGCCGACGGCGTCATGCTGACCGCGCTGCCGATGCTCGCCGCCCTGCTCACCAACGACCCCCTCGCGGTCGCGGGGCTCACCGCCGCGCGCTACCTGCCGTGGCTGCTGTTCGGGCTGTTCGTCGGAGCACTCGTGGACCGGGTCGACCGGATCCGGGCGATGGTGGTCGCGAACGTGGTGCGCGGCGCGGCGGTCCTGGCGCTGGCCGCCGCCACCGCCACGGGCCACACCACGATCGCTCTCCTGTACGTGGTGATGTTCGCCGTGATGACCTGCGAGAGCGTCTACGACATCGCCGCGCGGGCGGCACTTCCCGCACTGGCCAGGGGTGCCGTCGACCGGGCCAACGGTCGGCTGGTGGCCGGACGCGAGGTCGCGCAGGAGTTCGTCGGCGCGCCCACGGCGGGGTTCCTGTTCGCCGTGGCCGCCGCGCTCCCCCTGGCGGTGAACGCCGGGGCCTACCTCCTGGGCGCGCTCATCCTCCTGGGCCCGCCGCTGTCGGCGCGCCGCCCGGCCCCCGCGGGCGGTTCCACCGCCGCGGGCCCGGTGCGCTCCGTCCTCTCCGACGTCGGGGAGGGCCTGCGGTACGTGTTCACCGATCCCCCGCTCCGCGCGCATGTGTTCTTCCTCGCCGTGATCAACCTCGCGGCCGGAGCACAGCTCGGGGTGTTCGTCCTCATCGTCCGGGAGCACTTCGGCGTCCCGGAGCGGCTGTTCGGTGTGTTCCTCGCCGTGGCGGCCGTCGGGGCGATCGGCGGCGCCGCGGTGGTCGGACGGTTGGCCGCCCGGTCAGGGGGAACCGCGCCGAAGGCGTCCGTCGAGGGTGCCCGCCCCTTCGCGGAGCGATCCCCGGGCGGCGGGCGACGGGAGGGCCGGTTCGGGGTGATCGTCGGCGGATACCTCGGCCAGTCCGTCCTGTGCGTCGCCTTCGCGCTGGCCCCCAACGCCGTGGCCGCGGCCGTCGCCTGGGCACTGGTGGCCGCCGCCAGCACGCTGTCGAACGTCATGTCCACGGGCGTCCTCCAGCAGATCGTGCCGGAGCGGCTCATGGGTCGGGTGATGAGCGCCAACCGCGTGCTCGGTTTCGGTCTGCTGCCACTCGGCGCGCTGCTCGGCGGGCTCCTCGGCCGGGTCGACCTGCGGCTGCCGTCCCTGTTCGCCTCGGCGGTCTTCGCGGTCGCCACTCTCGCGGCGCTGCGCCACCTGCGCGCGACCTCGGCCCGCGCCGACGACGCGGAGCGGGCCGCCCTGGGTGGCGGCCCCGACCGGACCTGACCCGGGGGCCGCGGCGGCGGCCCGGCACACCGCCGGGCGAACGCCCCGGCCCCGCCTCGGGGTCAGTACACGACGACGGTGGTGTACACCTCCATCCTCCCGCTCTCCCACAGCCAGTCCATGGCGGCCATGCTCACGCGGGCGCAGCCGTGCGAGGCGGGGTAGGCCGGAACGCTGGGGTAGCCGTGCACGGCGATCCCGCCGTTGAAGTACTTGGGCCGGTACAGCGCCCCGTAGGGTCCGGGGTCCCACGCGTCGACCTCGCGGAAGACGGAGTAGGTCCCGGTGGGGGTGGTGGCGATGACCTCGGTGCCGTCCCACCTCTCGTAGGGTCGGCCCGATCCGGTGGAGGTGTTGATGATCCGCTCCACCTCGCCGTCGGAGACGACGAGCAGCAGCTGGTCGTCGAGGTCGATCTCCAGCAGGTCACCGGAGTCGGTGGTGGCGGACGGGCGCACGCCCTGGGCGAGGGCGTCCTCGGTGTCGGGGCCGACGATGCCGTCGCGGGCGATCCCGGCGGCCTTCTGGAGCGCGATGACGGCCTGTTCCGTGTGGTAGCCGAACTCGCCGTCGACGCCGTCGGTCCAGTAGCCGAGCTCGTTCAGACGCTCCTGGAGCTCGGTGACGTAGGTTCCGGAGTCGCCCTCCCGCAGCTCGGACGGCAGGGTCGCGGGGGCGGAGACGGCCGGTGCGGACGCGTGGGCCGGGGTGGCGGTGAGGAGGGCCGCCCCGGCCCCGAGAGCGCACGACGCGGCCACGGCCAGGACCGCGGTACGGGCGAGGGGACGGGGGCGGCTACGGACGGGGGGTGACAGTGGGGTTGCCATACGCCACATCTACCCACGCGTCCGGCGTTTTCCCCACCGGAACGGCGTCTGTGGACAACCCGGTCGCGTTCGCGCGGGTCAGCGGCGCCCCGGCACCACGCGATCGACCCGGAACAGGCTCGTGGAACCGCTCACCTCGTTGGCCACCGCCAGGACCGGGACCCCGGGAAGCGGGGAGTCGCCCGCCTCGATGAAGGTCAGCCCCTCGGGCGCGAGGTCCCCGGCCTCCCGGGTGCCGGGCTCGGCGGAGAAGTCGCGGTTGTTCAGGTACTGCACGAAGAACGCCGACCGGGGATCGGTGATGTCGTAGACCATCACGCCGCCCACCCGCTCCAGGCCCACGAACGCGTAGGTGCGCCCGGACACCCTGCCGACGACCGCGGACTCGGCCTCGGGTCCCTTGTCGTCGCTGCGCGCGTCGAAGGAGCTCTCGTCGTTGTTGGCGTTGAAGTGGTCCGGGTCGGCCTCCGCGGTGATCCGCTCGAAGTCCGCGCCGGAGTCGAAGAGCCGTTCGCCGTCGGCCGTCCAGACGGAGAAGGAGCGGCCCCCGTGGGCGTACACGTCCTCGTAGCAGCCGCCGTCCTCGCTCAGGCCGTCCTCGGCGGAGACGTGCAGGCGCCCCAGGTTGGCGTCGTCGAGCAGCTCCTCGACCGTGCCGATCCCCTGGTCGTTGTCGGCCAGGAAGTCCCGCAGGCGGGGTGAGTCCTCGCACAGGGGGGTGTCGGCGGCCAGCGAGCCCAGCCGGTCCTCCTCCGAGTAGCCGTCCCAGTCCCGGGAGTCGCCCTCGTTCGCGGTGACCAGCAGGGTCTGCCCGCGCCAGGTGTAGGTGTCGAACCCGTCGGGCTGGTACATCCCGTAGACCGGCCAGTTCTCGATCCGGATCCCGCCGTCCCGGTTGGAGGCGTCCAGCCCGTCACCCGGCTCCAGGTGGTCCTTCACGCCGAACGGTACGACGTCGGTGAACTCGGCGGCGGCCACGTCCAGGACCGCGAAGGCGTTGGCCTCCTGGAGCACGACGTAGGCGGTGCCGTCGGCCCCGGCGGAGACGTACTCCGGTTCGAGGTTGCGCGCCACCCGGCCCGGCGTCCCGGGCTCCCCCGTGGACAGGTCGGGGCCGAAGACCCGCACGTCGGGGTGGAGCTCCCGGCCCTCGTCCCAGGCCCGGAAGCCGGCCGTGTCCACGTCGTCCTGGGTGAGCGCACCGGGGTCGCCGGAGATCCGGACCACGCTCACCGAACCCTCCGGGTCGGCGGTGTAGTCGTCGCTCGGCTCGCCCTCGTTGGCGACCAGCAGGCTCCGCCCGTCCGGCGTGAAGGTCGCCATGTCCGGCAGGGCCCCGACCCGGAGCGCGTTCAGCGCGGCTCCGTCGGCGTCGAAGAGGACCACCCAGCCCGGCTCGGCCCGGTCCTCGGCCTCCACCGCCACCGCGACGACGCCGCCGTGCACCGCCACGGAGTTGGCCACGGCCCCCTCCGCCACGGTCGAGCCGTCGGCCGCCGCCACACCGGCGGTCGGCAGGTCGAAGAGCTTGGTCGGCGACTCCGGGTCGGAGACGTCCAGGACCTCGACCGTGGCCGCGGCCGCGTTGACGACGAACAGGCGCTGGGTGTCCGGGTCGTGGGCGACGATCTCGGCGGCCGACTCGTCGAAGGCGTCGGTGTGGTACGTGCCGAGCACGGACAGTTCGATGCCGACGGGGCCGGGGCCGCGCGCCGGACCCCGCTCGTCGGCGTGGGCGGCGGCCGCCGCCCCGGTCAGGGAGACGGCGATGGCGGCCGTGGCCGCCATGGTCTTACGCATGGTGCTTCCTGGTGGGATCGGGGGAGACGGGCGAGGTCACGCCCGCGCCGAAGCCAACCAGGGGGTCGCGAACGGCGGGTGACGGCGGTCCGGCCGCCAGGTGAAGGGCCCCGCGCCGAGACCGCCCCCGGCGCGGGGCGCCCGTCACCGCTGCCGCGAGCGCCCGTGCAGGGAGGCGGCCACCTGGGCCAGGGCGCGGCAGCGCGCGAACTCCACGGCGGTGAACGGCACCCCCACCCTGCGGACGACGAGGACCCCTCCGTCCGGGGAGGGCAGGGTCATCGTCGTGCCGGAGGTGTCCTCCTCCCCCATCCCCTCGGGCGCCGTCCCGACGCGTTCGACGTCCTGTGCGGAGGCCAGGGACAGCAGCGCCCCCTCCAGCGTGGTCGCCCCCTCCACCATGGCGCCGACCAGCCGGAGTGTCCGACTGGTGGTGTCGCTGAGCTCGTGGACGTCGGCGGGCCGGACGATCGCCTCGCGGACCCCGGCGCCCAGGACCGCCGCGTACAGGGCCTCCTCGACGACGTGGGCGGGCGCGCTGACGAGGAACTCGTCGGTGGTCTCGGCGCCGTCGGGGTGGACCTGCATGAGCCTTATGTCGACCCCGAGCGAGGCGAAGCGCGCGGTGAGCTCGGCGAGTCCGCCCGGGACGTCGGTGAGGGTGACGCGTACGCTCCACAGCCGGCCCCCGGCCTCGGGCGTCCGGGCCGGAGCGGGGTCGCCCGCCGACCGGCTCCCGCCGCGCGACCGGCGGACCACCGCTCTGCGGTGGCGGTGCCAGCGGTGCAGGGCCGAGGCGGCGAGCAGGATCGCCCCCGCGGTGATGAGGGCGCGGACACCGCCGTCGCTGTGTCCGAGGGAGAGCACCAGCACGTGCGCCGCACCGGCGGCGAGCAGCAGCGCTCCCATGTCCAGCGCCTCGCGGCCGAAGAAGCCGGGGCGCGTGTGGTCGTCGGTTCCGTAGCTGCCTTCGGAATCGTCCATACACCCCACGGTGCCCACCCGACGTTGCGAAGCGTCGTCACTCCGTGAATACCAGGTAACGACGCAGGGTGACACGTGTCACGGAGTGCGATCCCCACCGGTCAGCAGCCAGTCGACCATCGCGCGCAACTCGGCGCGGGACAGGTCGGCGTCGAAGTCCGCGTCCCCGGCCGCGAGGAACACGGCGTCGACGAGGTGCTGGATCCAGCGGGCGGTCCGTTCCGGGGGGAAGGCGGGCGGCCGCCCGTCGTCGGCGAGCGCGCGCAGCAGGGTGGTGAGCGCCCCGACCGTGCGCTCCTCGTCCCCGCCGACCAGGCGCGCGAACTCCTCGTCCCGGTTGACCTGGAACAGGGCCGCGGCCATCAGCCCCGGGACGAGCGGGTCGTCGGCGTCGGCCACGAGGTGGTCGACCAGGGCGTCGATCCCCGCGCGCGGGTCGTCGGCGGCCAGGGCGGCCTGCCTCGCGCGCGCACCGCGCTCCAGGTCGTCGGCGAAGAGCGCGTGGAAGATCTCGCGCTTGGTCGGGAAGTAGTGGAACAGCGTCCCGGAACCGATCCCCGCGCGGCGGCAGATGCTCGCGGTGGAGGTGCCGTCGAGCCCCTTCTCGGCGAACTCCTGGGCCGCGGCGCCGAGGATCGCGGCTCGCTTGCGGGCGTGCTGTTCGGGGTTGACGGTACGCATCCCGCGCAGCATACCGGCGCCGCCCGGCACCCGTCGGCCCGCCGCCGTTATTAATAGAGTGATCACTCTGCTAATGTCCACGGCATGTCCACGACACGGGTCACCACACGCCCCCGCCCCCGTCTCCTGCGCCGCCTGCCCCCGGTGATCGGTCTGCTCCTGCTGTCCCCGGTCTGCGCCGAGTACCTCATCGGCTACGACTCGAACGTGGGACGGCCGCTCGTCATCCTCGGCGGGCTGCTCATCCTCGCGCCCCTGTACGGCGCGGTCGCGCTGCTGGTCCGGGAGGCCGCCCGCCGCGCCGGCCGCGGCTGGCCGACGATCCTTCTGCTCGCGCTGGCGTTCGGAGTCATCCAGGCCGGACTGGTCGACCAGAGCCTGTTCAACCCCGCCTACCGGGACATCGAGTCCTGGGGCGAGACACGCGATCCCACGCTCATCCCGGGGATCGGGGTGAGCGCCGACATGGGCCTCACCTTCCTGCTGGGGCACACCGTCTGGTCCTTCGGCGCGCCGATCGCCGTGGTCGAGGCCCTCGCGCCGCGCGAACTCGCCCGCCGCCCGTGGCTGGGCTGGTTCGGTACCTCGGTCGCGGCGCTGCTCTACCTCGCGGCGGCCTACCTCGTCCTCAAGGACCACCTCGCCACCGAGGACTTCGTCGCCTCGCCCGGTCAGCTCGGGGGCGCGGCGACCGTCGCGGCGTTCCTTGTCCTGGTGGCGCTGACCCTGCCCGGGCGCCGGTCGGACCGTGCGGCGCCGGTGTCCGACCGCAGGGCCCCGGCCCCCTGGCTGGCGGGCGGACTCACCCTGCTGGTCGCACTGGGGACGTCGTGGTTCCTCCCACCGACCTGGCCGGGCGTCGCGGCGGAACTCGGGGCGCTCGCCGGCCTGGGCGCGCTCCTGTGGACGTGGTCACGGCGCGAGGGCTGGTCCGGACGGCACGTCGTCCTGGTCGCCGGGGCTCCGCTCATCCTGAACGGACTCACCTCGTTCGCCGTCGAACCCCTGGGCGAGCCGGTCGCGCCGCTGCTCAAGTACGGCAGCAACGCCTTCTTCACGCTCCTGGTCATCGGCCTGGTCACCTGGGGGTACGCCCGGAGCGCGCGCGGCGCCCGGCCGCTGCCTCCTGCCTAACCCCGTCCGGCGAAGGGCATCTCCCGCGCCATCACCGTCACCCGGGGGACGGACACGTCCAGCGGCAGGGAGACGATGTGGGCCACCATGTCCGCCACGTGTGCCGGGTCGATCGTGGGCTCGGCACGCGTGGACCCGTCCGCCTGCAGCGCCTCCACCCCGAAGTCGGCCACCATCGGCGTCGCCGCGTTGCCCACGTCGATCTGCGTGCAGGGGATCCCGTGCGCCCGCAGGTCGAGGTTCATCGCCGCGGTCAGCCCCGTGATCGCGTGCTTGGTGACGGTGTAGGCGACGCTCAGCGGACGCGGCACGTACGCCGACACCGACCCGTTGTTGACGACGCGGCCGCCGCTCGGCGACTGCTCCTTCATCAGGCGGACCGCCTCCCTGGCGCAGTACAGCGAGCCGGTCACGTTGGTGGCCAGCGTCCGCTCCCAGTCCTGGTCCCCGATCCCGTCCACCGACGCCCGCGGCCCGAAGACCCCGGCGTTGTTGATGAGCACGTCGACCCGGCCGAACCGCCCGCGGACCACGTCGAACAGCGCGCGCACGGAGTCCGCCGAGGTGACGTCGGTCTCGACGACCACCGCTCCGGGGTGGCCGTCCGCCGTCTCCTCCAACGGCGCGCGCCTGCGGCCCGCCAGGACCACGGAGTGCCCGTCGGCCAGCAGCCGCCGGGCCATGCCGCGGCCCAGTCCCGACCCTGCTCCCGTCAGCACCACGACCTTCCGGTCGTCTCCGGTCGTCCCGGTGTTCGTCGACGTCACCAGCTGTTCCTCCCCGTCCGCTCGGCAGTCGGAGGTTACCCGGGGCGGCCTCCGGGTGTGCGGCCGGGGCCGACCCCGGCGCGCCGCCCGGCCCCGGGCCGGGTTCGTCAAACCCCTCGCCCGCACCCTCGCACTGTGTTAGTCTCACTCACTCGCGGCGACCCGGACCTGTGCGAGATCAGGGACGTGCCGGTGTCCGGACCCGCCCGGCGGCCCCGCCCCGGCGACGAGACCGGACGAACCCCCAGCACGGTCTCGATCCGCCAGGGAGCCACACCCATGCGTGTCCACCACGCGGTGTTCGCCCGAGGGCTGCGCCGCTACTCCACCTACCGTGCCGCCACGCTCGCGCACGTGCTCACCAACTCCGTCTTCGGCGTCATCAACGCGATGGTGCTGCTCGCCCTGTTCGACGCGCGCCCCGAGATCAACGGCTACGACGCCCGCGACGCCGTCACGCAGGTGTTCGTCGCGCAGGCCCTGCTCGGTGTGGCCGCCGTCATGGGTCCGCCCCTCGACCTGGAGGAACGGATCCGGGACGGCGCCGTGGCCACCGACCTCCTCCGCCCGGTGTCCCTCCAGTCGTGGTGGCTGGCGGACGACCTCGGCCGGGCCGCCTTCCAACTGGTCTTCCGGTCCGTCCCCACGTTCGCCGTCGGGGCACTGCTGTTCGACCTCAGGCTCCCGGACGACCCCGTGCGCTGGGGCACCGTCCTGGCGTCCTTCGCGCTGGCCGCGGTGGTGGCGTTCGGCCTGCGCTACCTGTACGCGCTGTGCGGTTTCTGGCTCACCGACACCCGGGGCGTGTGGGCGGTGGCGGGACTGCTGGGGCCGGTGGCCGCAGGGACGCTGCTGCCGCTGACGCTGTTCCCGACGGCGGTGGGCGACGCGCTGCGGGTGCTGCCGTGGGCGTCGATGGTGCAGATCCCCGCCGAGGTCCTGCTCGGCAAGGAGTCCCTGCCGGGCGGGACCGCGGCGGGCGGCCTGGCCCTCCAGGCCCTGTGGGCGGCGGCACTGCTGGCACTCGGCGCCCTGGTGACGTCCCGCGCGACGCGCAGGGTGGTGGTCCAGGGTGGCTGAGCCGGCCCCGACCAGCGCGCTGTGGCCGCTGCGGATCTACGTCCGACTCGCGTGGACGTGGTGCCGCGCCCTGGCCCAGTACCCGGCCTCCCTGGCCCTGCTCACCGTCTTCGTCTCCCTGGGCGCGCTCGCCGAGATGGGCGCCGTCGTGATCGTGTTCGGCCACGCGGGCGAACTCGCCGGGTTCGGCGTCGCCGAGGGACTGCTCGTCTACGGGCTGTCCGCGACGGCCTTCGGATGCGCCGACATGCTCATGGGGTCGGTGGAGCGGCTGGGCCGGCACATCCGGACGGGGGCCTTCGACACGATGCTCGTCCGACCGGTCCCGCCACTCGTCCTGCTGGCCACCGACCAGTTCACCCCGCGACGGCTGGGCAAGGTCGTTCCCGCCGCCACGGTGCTCGTCCTCGCCCTGGCCTGGTGCGACGTCGAGTGGACACCCGCGCGCGCCCTCATGCTGCCGGTGCTGCTGCTCTCCTCGGTCGCCATCTGCTGTGCCGTGTGGACCGCGAGCTCGTGCATCCAGTTCCTCGCCACCGACGCGCACACGGCGGCCAACTCGCTCACCTACGGCGGGCAGGCCCTGACCGAGTACCCCCTCGCCGTCTACGGCCGGGACGTGGTGCGCGGGGTGACGTTCGTGGTCCCGCTGGCCTTCGTCAGCTGGCAGCCCGTCCTGTTCCTGCTCGGCCGCCCCGATCCGACGGGGCTGCCCGACGGGCTCCGCCTCGCCCCGCCCGCCGTCGCCCTCCTCCTGTGCGCCGTCGCCGCCCTCTGCTGGCGCGGCGGTCTGCGCCGCTACCGATCCACCGGGAGCTGATGACCCATGACCTCCAGCCACGACGCCCCGCCCGTCATCGAGGCCGTCGGCCTGGGCCGGGACTTCACCCTCCGCGAGGGCCCCCTCCTCCGCCGGAGGAAACGCACGGTCAGCGCCGTCCGCGACGTGACCCTCACCGTCCGGCCGGGCGAGATCGTCGGCTACCTCGGCCCCAACGGAGCGGGCAAGAGTTCGACGATGAAGATGCTGACCGGCATCCTCACCCCGACGGCGGGCAGGGTCCGGGTCACCGGGCTCGAACCGTCCCGCGACCGCACCCGCCTGGCCGCCCGCATCGGCGTCGTGTTCGGCCAGCGCACCACCCTGTGGTGGGACCTGCCGCTCCGGGACAGCCTGGAGCTGACCCGCCACATGTACCGGATCCCGGCCGCCGACCACACGCGCCGCCTCGCCGAGCTCACCGAGCTGCTGGAGCTGGGTCCGTTCCTGTCCACGCCGGTGCGCCAGTTGAGCCTGGGGCAGCGCATGCGCGGCGACCTGACCGCCGCCCTCCTGCACGGCCCCCGGCTGCTGGTCCTCGACGAGCCGACCATCGGCCTGGACGTGGTGAGCAAGACGGCCATCCGCGAGTTCCTCCTCCGGCTCAACCGGGAGGAGGGGACGACGATCCTGCTCACCACGCACGACCTGGGCGACGTCGAGCGGCTGTGCGAACGGGTCGTGGTGATCGACCGGGGCAGCCTGGCCTACGACGGCGACCTGGCCGGACTGCGCGCGAGCGTGCCCACGCCCCGCGTCCTGGTGGTGGACCTGGCGACCCCGGCCGCACCGGTCGAGGTCCCGGGCGGCACCTGCGTGCGCGTGGAGGGGCCCCGCCAGTGGCTGGAGCTGTCGGCCAACCCGGCGTCGGTGATCGGGGAGATCGCCCGGCGGCACGACGTCGCCGACCTGACCCTGCGCGAACCCGACATCGAGCACGTGGTGGCCTCGCTGTACCGGGGCGCGGTCCCCAGCAACGACTGAGCGTTGGCCGGGCTCCGTCCTCCCCCCCGGAGTGCGGACGACCCACCCCCACCAGCGCGGACGGGAACGGATGGCGGGGTAACGAACCCCGCCGGGCCGACCGTCCGGGACGGACGGGATGATGGCGGTCATGGGTGTGTGGCTGGGGATCGTGTTCGCCGTCCTGTCGTGCGCGGCCTACACGGCGGCCGCGGTGGCGCAGCGGCGGCTCGCGGTGCGCGTGAGAGCCCCGCTCACCGACCGCCGCCAGATGGCCGACCTGCTGCGGCACCCCCTGTGGTGGGTGTCGCTGGTGTTCAACGGGGGCCGCGCGGGGTTCCAGGTCGCGGCGGTCAGCTTCGCCCCGCTCACGGTGATCCAGCCGCTCGGCGTCCTGGTCCTGGTGTTCGGCATCCCGTGGTCGGCCAGGCTCGGCGGGCGGCGCGTGAGTCGCACGGAGTGGCGCGGCGCGGCGTTCACCGTGGTGGCGCTCGGAGCCCTGCTCGCGGTGTCGGTCACCAGCGGTCAGGGCGGTGTCCTCGACCGGCCCGACTCCGTGCTCGTCGGTGTCGGCACGACCGTGCTCCTGCTGGTCACGGCATGGGGCGCGGGCCGGGTTCCGTCGACCGCGTGGCGCAGCTACCTGCTGTCCGGTGCCGCGGGGGTGGCCTTCGGGGTCTCCTCCGCCACGGTCAAGACGTCGGTCTCCGTTTTCGCCGCGACCGGTGTCGCGGGGCTGGCGCACCCCGCCACTCTGGCCACTCCGGTGATCGCGGTGCTCGGTCTCCTCCTCGCACAGGCCGCCTACCAGGGCATGGACCTCGGGGCGCCGCTGGGGATCACCACCCTGACCAACCCGGTCGCGGCCTCCGTGATCGGGGTGGTGTTCATGGGCGAGTCCTACGCCGGCGGCTGGGCGGGGGGCGCGGTCGCGCTGGTGAGCGCCCTGCTGGCCGCCCAGGGCATCCGGCTGCTCACCGTTCCCCAGGGCACCGAGACGTTCGGGGGCTCCGGCAGAGGGGAACAGGACGTCCTGCCTGGCCGGTGAGGACGATCACGCCTCGGACCGAAGGCGGGAGCACCGGACCGGCCCCTGGTAGCGTGGTCGGATCGTGTCCGATCAGGAGTGGAGAACGGGGAGGTGGGGTTGATGACCGTGTTCGGGGCCACCGCGCGCAGCATCCGGGTCTGCCTCACGTCCCGGAACGTGGCCTGACCGCCATGCGCCCCGCAGGGAGCGTGAGCCCGCGGGGCAGGACCGTGAACACCACCCTGGAACGGATACCCACCAGCGATGAACACCTGGAACACGCGCGCCGAGACGCACGCTGACGTCCGCGCCGTCCGCGCGGTCAACCGCGCCGCCTTCGACACCGACGCGGAGGCCGACCTCGTCGACGCCCTGCGCGCCGACCCGTCCGCGTGGATCGACGGCCTGTCCCTCGTCGCCACCGACGGGAACGGCCGCGTCGTCGGCCACGCCCTGCTGACCCGCTGCCACATCGGCGAGGCACCGGCCCTGTGCCTGGCCCCGTGCGCCGTACGGCCCGATCTGCAGGGCGGCGGCGCCGGGTCCGCGGTCATCCGTGCCGCGCTCGCGGCCGCCGTGGCCAAGGGCGAGCACCACGTCGTCGTCCTGGGGCACCCGACCTACTACCCCAGGTTCGGCTTCACCCGTGCCTCCGCCCACGGCATCCGCCTGAGCGTCGACGTCCCGGACGAGGCCCTCATGGCCCTCTCCCTGGACACGGAGCACCCGTTGCCCGGCGGAACCGTCCGCTACGCCGCGCCGTTCGGCATCTGACCCGCGCCCGGGGTGCGGGGGCGTGCGGGCGCCCCGCACCACGGCCCGGGGCGCCCGCGCGCCCCGGGCCCGCACCGGGTCAGGCCAGCCAGCGGTTGGTGATCGGCAGCCGCCGGTCCCGGCCCAGGTTGCGCCGGGTGATCTTGGGGCCGGGCGGGTACTGGCGGCGCTTGTGCTCGGCCCGGTCGACCAGACGGACGACGTGCCGTACCAGGTCGGGGGCGAAACCGGCGGCCGTCAGTGCGGCGACGCCCTGGTCGGTGCCGATGTAGGCGTCGAGCAGCCCGTCGAGCACCTCGTAGTCCGGCCGCTCGGGGGCGGGTGCGAACACCCCCCATCCGCTGACCGGCCGCCGCTCCAGGGAGGCCTCCGGGATCGGGGGCAGCCCGTCCGGCCCCGGCTCCTGGGCGTTGCGCCAGCGGGCCAGCTCCCACACCAGGGTCTTCCAGCAGTCCTTGAGCGGTGCGTACGCCCCCACCCCGTCGCCGTAGTGGACGCACGATCCGGTGGCCAGCTCCGTCTTGTTGCCCGTCGCCAGGATCAGGTGCTCCTCCTGGCGGGACAGGGTGCTGAGGAGCGCGCCCCGCGCCTGTGCCCGGAGGTCCCGCCGCCCGGCCTCGTCGTCCACGGCGACGGTCGAGTCCAGCGCGTCGACCAGGCGGTCGAGGCGGTACAGGCGCCTGGTGAGGCTCTGCCGCTTGATCAGCTCCTCGGCCTGCTCCAGCGCCCCGCCGTCGTCCTCTCCGACCGGCGTGACCAGGGCGTGGACGTGGGCCGCGCCGACGGCGTCGGCCGCGATCGTGGCCGCCAGGGCGGAGTCGGCACCGCCGGAGACGGCCACCAGGACCGAGCGGAAGCCGTTCTTGCGCACGTGGTCGCGGACACCGGTGACGAGCGCGGTGTAGACCTCGCCCAGGTCGTTGAGGGGGTCCCGGCGCGGCGTGAGGACGGGGGAGCGGGACTCGTAGGGCGCGGGGGGCTGGTCCGAGATCGTGTGGCGGACGACGCGGA
Organism: Nocardiopsis sp. KDC1DS13DA1; assembly: GCF_055632325.1. Classification (NCBI taxonomy): domain Bacteria; kingdom Bacillati; phylum Actinomycetota; class Actinomycetes; order Streptosporangiales; family Nocardiopsidaceae; genus Nocardiopsis; species Nocardiopsis sp. KDC1DS13DA1. The sequence goes on along the minus strand of NZ_JBVMUY010000025.1, from coordinate 180,430 downwards.
AACCGCCCGCCTCGGCCGCTTCACCGGCCCCCTGTTCCGCCCGGGGCAGGGCGACGTCGGTGACCAGCAGCTCCTCCTCGAACTGCGCGGCCCGGGCCACGAGCTCACCGTCGGCGTCGACGATGAGGGAGTCGCCCTCGAACACCAGGTCGTCCTGACCGCCGGTCATGTTGACGTAGGCGATGGCGGCGCCGATCTCGCGTGCGCGCCGCTGGCACAACCCGAGCCGCACGTCGTCCTTGTGCCGCTCGTAGGGGGACCCGTTCAGGGTGATGAGCATGCCCGCTCCGGCCTCGGCGGCGGCCCCGACGGGTCCGCCGTCCTGCCAGAGGTCCTCGCAGATGGCGAAGGCGATGTCGACGCCGTGCAGCCGCAGTACCGGCAGCGTGTCGCCCGGAACGAAGTAGCGGAACTCGTCGAAGACGCCGTAGTTGGGCAGGTGGTGTTTGGCGGAGACGAGTCGGACCCGCCCCCGGTACAGGACGGCGAGCGAGTTCTGCGGCGCGCCGGAGGGCTGACCGAAGCGCGGCCCGCGCCCCTGCCGTCGGTTCAGGAATCCGATGACCGTCGGAAGGTGTCCGAGCCCCTCGGCGTCGAGGCGTTCGGCCAGGTTGTGGGTGGCCTTGGTGGAGGCGGAGACGAAACCGTCCCGCAGGGCGAGATCCTCGACCGAGTATCCCGTAACGACCATCTCGGGAAACACCGCGAGATGGGCTCCAGCGTCACTCGCCTGACGAGCGTAAGCGACGACGCTGTCGCAATTTCCATCCAGATCACCCACAACTGGGTTGACCTGTGCCAGAGCTATACGAAGTTGTACCACGGTGTGAACCGTAGCGAATGAGTTAACACGGGCGCAACATGTCACATTCGCATAACAAGGGAAAACGAGAGACGAAGTCGCACGCCAGGAGGGCAAGGACGCCTCTCGCCGGACGGCACGGGGAATGATGTGGACCACAAGGTTTCCTTCCGGTTGGACGCCCGAAGAACCCCGGACCAAAGGAGTGACCACCCTCACGCGAGCGACGCCACAAACATCGCCGGGCAACCGGAAAGCCCCTCCCGGAGGGTGTTCGAGAGGCGCCCGACATCCCCGCGGGCGAACCCGCGAAGGTGGCCCAGGGCACACTCGGCGCGAAATAAGGACATGTTCTACCGAATCGTGTTCGGAAGTGACCTATCTTGCATGTCGGGCGTTTTTCCCTTTATCTGGTCGGGGCCCGTTCACCGTGCGGTGAAGCGGGCGCCACCCCATGGCAACGAGTTCGACGACACTGTCACTCCCCGTCGCGGAGCGAACGCGGACAGGTCGCAACGGGCTCGTCGCCCCGCCCTGCCCCGCGGACACGAACCGGTCGCGGAGCGAGACAACGCCGTCTCCACCGACGACGAAGGGACCTCCCCCTGTGGAAGCCATCAGTTCCGGCATCGGCACGTTCAACGACGTGTTCTGGGCCTACCTGCTCATCCCCCTGCTGCTCCTGCTGAGCCTGTACTTCACCGTGCGCTCCAAAGGGGTGCAGTTCCGGCTGCTCCCCGACATGTTCCGCGCGATGCGGGGCGACCCCGGCCTCACCTCCGACGGGAAGTCGATCTCGGCCTTCCAGGCCTTCGCCGTCTCGGCGGCCGCCCGCATCGGCACCGGCAACATCGCCGGTGTGGCCACCGCGATCGCCCTGGGCGGCCCCGGCGCGGTCTTCTGGATGTGGGCCATGGCGCTGGTCGTCGGTGCGGCGAGCTTCGTCGAGTCCACCCTCGCCCAGCTCTACAAGGTCGGCGGGAAGGAGGGTTACCAGGGTGGTCCCGCGTACTACATGGAGCGCGGGCTCGGCTCCCGGTGGATGGGCGTGCTCTTCGCCGTCATCATCACGGTGACCTTCAGCCTCGTGTTCAACAGCGTGCAGAGCAACACCATCTCTGCCGCCATCGGCAACTCGGTCTCCTCCGCCACCGGCGCGGAGGCCGCACCGTGGCTGCCGTACGCGGTCGGCGTGGTCATCGCCGGTGCCGCCGGCGTGATCATCTTCGGCGGCGCCCGCCGGATCGCCGGGGCCGCGACGGCGCTGGTGCCCTTCATGGCGGCGGTCTACGTCCTCATGGGCCTGGTCATCGTCGTGATGAACATCGGTCAGATCCCCGCCGTGGTCACCGACATCGTCATGCACGCCTTCGGCCTGCGGGAGATCGCCGCGGGCGGCATCGGCACCGCGATCGTGCAGGGCATGCGGCGCGGGATGTTCTCCAACGAGGCGGGCCTGGGCTCGGCGCCCAACGCCGCCGCCAGCGCCGCGGTCAGCCACCCGGTCAAGCAGGGCCTCGTGCAGACCCTGGGCGTCTACTTCGACACCCTCGTCGTCTGCTCCACCACGGCCTTCATCATCCTGCTGTCCGACCCGACCTACACCGCGGAGGCCGGTCCGACGCTGACGCAGAACGCGCTGGAGGCCAACCTGGGCCCCTGGGCGCTGCACCTGCTCACACTGATCATCCTGCTGGTGGCGTTCACCTCGGTGCTCGGCAACACCTTCTACGGTGTCTCCAACGTCGCCTACCTGACGCGGAACCCGTCGGTGATGATCGGCTTCCGGGTCGTGGTCGTGGTCGTGACCTTCCTCGGCGCGATCGGCTCCGGCGGCCTGGTCTGGAGCCTGGCCGACACCACCATGGGCCTCATGGCCCTGGTCAACCTCGCCGCACTGGCCTTCCTCGCGCCGACCGCGTTCCGTCTGCTCGACGACTTCGTCCGACAGCGCCGTCAGGGCGCGGACCCGGTCTTCACCAAGGAGAGCATGCCCGACGTCACCGGCGTCGAGTGCTGGGACCAGGAGGACCTGGAGCGCATCGGGCGGGCGGGCGACAGGGTCTGACCCACCCCGTTCCCGAAGAACCGTCCCGGGCGGGTGACCCACCCTCACCCGGCCACGCGCCCGGACGGTCCACGGTGATCCACACGGAGGGGGCGGCGCCGCGGCGCCGCCCCCTCCGGCGTCCCCGCGCACTCACCCGGTGAGGGTGCCGGTCGGGATGTCCCACGCGTCGATGGGGACCGCACCCGTCCGGTAACCGCGCGGGTCGAGCAACTGACCGCTGAGCTTCATCGTCCACAGCGCGACGGCCCGGTCGCCGACGACGAGGGCGGGCGCGGTCCGCACGAGGTCGGCCTCGAAGCGCTGGGCGTCCTCCACGGACCGGCTCCAGGCGACGACCAGCAGGTTGTGCCGTCCCGTCACCCCGGCGCACAGGCGTACCTCGCGCATACCGGTGATGCTCCGCGCCGCGTCGGCGACCTGGTCGGGCGGCACCCTGGCCCAGACGATCACGGCGACCGGCCACTCCGAGAGCGGTCGGGCGACCTCGCAGCGGGCCTGCACCATCCGGGCGGCGAACAGGTGGCGGACCCGGCGGCGCACGGTGTCGGGCGTGCTGTCGCACAGCTCGGCGAGCGCCGTGTAGGGGGCCCGGCCGTCCTCGGTCAGCGCCACGACCAACCGCCGGTCGAGCTCGTCCGGCTCCCGGCCGGGCCTCGGTTCCGGAGCCTCCCCGGCCAGCGCCTCCACCTGCCGGGACGTCAGTGCCCGGAACCGCCACCGGCTGCCCTCGGTGAACACCGTCCCCGCGAGGTGGGTCCGGCTGGACCGGACGCCGGGCATCGTGTCCAGCGCCCCCACGACCCACCGGGACAGCGCGCCGACGTCCCCCGCCATGACGGTGAGCACCAGGTCGCGGTCGCCCGTGACGTGCTCGACCGCGGAGACGTGCGGCAGCCGCGCGAACGCGCGCGCGACCGGGAGCAGCTCGCCGCTCACGCAGTCCACCTCCACGAACGCCAGGCACCCCGACCCGGACAGGCCGGTGCCCGGCCCGCACGTCACCCACGCCGCGCCGCGCTCGTGGAGCCGCTGCCAGCGGCGCGCGACCGTCGCCGCGTCCAGTCCCAGGACCGCCCCGATCCGGGACCAGCTCGCCCGGGGCGCGACCTGGAGCGCGTGGACGAGCGCCTGGTCCACGTCGTCCATCACGCGGTTTTCCAGCATCTGATGTCCCCCGGTGCGCTTTTCCGGTAATCCTGAACCACTTTGTACCTCTTCCTCCAGTGTGGCGGCAACGATCACACGATCCGCGAGGGGGACGTCGTCATGTCGATGACCGCACGGGCCGAGGGCCTGCGTGAGGAACTGGTGGAACTGCGCCGGGCGCTGCACCGCGAGCCCGAACTCGGGCTGCACCTGCCCACAACCCAGCGCAGGATCCTGGACGCCCTGGAGGGCCTCCCGCTGGAGGTCACCACCGGGACGTCCCTCAGCTCGGTCACGGCCGTGCTCCGGGGCGGCCGTCCCGGCGGCGCCGTCCTGCTGCGCGGCGACATGGACGCCCTCCCCGTCCAGGAGACGGCGGACGTCCCCTACGCCTCGGCCGTCGACGGCCGGATGCACGGCTGCGGCCACGACCTGCACGTGGCCGGGCTGGTCGGGGCCGCCAGGCTGCTGTGCCAGGTCCGCGAGGAGCTGCACGGCGACGTCGTGTTCATGTTCCAGCCGGGTGAGGAGGGGTACGGGGGCGCGCCGCGCATGATCGAGGAGGGCGTGCTCAAGGCCGCGGGCAGGCCCCTCGACGCCGCCTACGCGGTCCACGTGGCCTCCTCCCTGCTCCCGGCGGGCGTGGTCGCCACCAAGCCGGGCGTGGCGATGAGCGGATCCGACGTGCTGAGGGTGGCCGTGCGCGGCGAGGGCGGACACGGATCCGCTCCGCACCTGGGCCGGGACCCGGTCCCGGCGGCGTGCGAGATGGTCACCGCGCTCCAGAACCACGTCACCCGGACCTACGACATCTTCGACCCGGTCGTCGTCACCGTCGGGCGGCTCGCCGCGGGCACCCAGAACAACGTGCTGCCGCACCGGGCCGAGTTCGAGGCCACCGTGCGCTGCTACTCCGAGGCCAACCACGCCCGGCTCCAGGAGAACCTCCCCGCGCTCGTCCGGGGGATCGCCGCGGCCCACGGCCTGGCGGCCGACGTCGAGTACGAGGTCCAGTACCCGCCGACGGTCAACGACGACGCGGAGGCCGCGTTCGCCCTGGAGACCGTCCACGACCTGTTCGGCGAGGCGCACGGTTTCGTGTCCCCGGTCCCGGCCTCCGGTTCGGAGGACTTCTCCTTCGTCCTGCGCGAGGTGCCCGGCGTGATGCTCATGGTCGGCGCCACCCCGCCGGACGCCGACCCGGCCACCGCCCCCGGCAACCACTCCCCCGACGCGCGCTACGACGACTCCGTCCTGCCCGCCCAGGCCGCCCTGCTCGCCGAACTGGCCGTGCGCCGCCTCACCCGGACCGCCTGAGTCCGTCCCACATCCCCCGACACCGACGAAGGGTGCCAACCGTGAGTGAGCACGAAGCACGGACCGACCGCTCCCCGGACCCGTCCCCGCCGCCCGCGCCCCCGGCGGCGCGGGGCGTGGTCGCCGTGGTGGGGCTCCTGGTCTTCTTCGAGTTGACCAGCGGGATCCTCCAGGGCTCCATCGCTCCCCTCCTGCCCTCCCTCCAGGAGGAACTGGACGTCTCCAGCACCCACCTGCACTGGATCGTCGCCGTGCAGTACCTGACGGCCGCGGTGAGCGTCCCGGTGTTCGGCCGGCTCGGCGACCTGTACGGGTACCGGCGCATGCTCCGGGTGTCCCTGCTGTGCGTCGCGACCGGCTCGGTCGTCGTGGCGCTCGCGCCCAACCTCGCGGTCCTGCTGGTCGGCCGGGCGCTGCTGGGACCGCTCGCGGCACTGCTGCCCCTGGAGATCGGTCTGGTCCGCGACCGGCTGGAACCCGAACGGAGCCGCCGCGCCATCGGACTGCTCGTGGGGTCGCTCACCCTCGGCGGGATGCTCGGCAGCCTCCTGGTCGGAGTCGTCCAGACCGTGGTCGGCGACGTGCGGATCACCCTGGGCCTGCTGGCCGCCGTCGCGGTGGGCTGCCTGGCGCTGTCCCACGCGGGGATCCCGGAGGCCCGCACCCGCGCCCGCGGTCGGATGGACTGGACCGGCGGCGCCCTGGTCGGGCTGGCGCTGGTCACGCTGCTGGGCACGATCTCCCAGGCCGAGAGCTGGGGCTGGGGATCGCCGATGGTCTGGGGCGGCTTCGCCCTGGCGGCGGTGCTCGTCGTCTGGTGGGTCCGGGTGGAGCTGCGCTCCGACGACCCGCTGGTGGACGTCCGCGCGGTGGCCGCCCCCGTCGTCGCACCGCAGTACGCGGCGGGGTTCACCCTCGGTCTGCTCCTGCTCGGCGGGCAGAGCGTCCTGGTCGTGTACCTGGCCACCTCGCCCGGGACCGCCGGATACGGGTTCGGGTTGAGCGTCCTGCACATCGGCCTGTGCGTCACGCTGCCGAGTGTGACGGCGTTCGCGGGTGCGAGTACCGTCGCGCCCCTGGCGACCCGGATCGGCTACCGCCGCGCGGTTGTCCTGTCCTTCGCCCTGATGGCCGCCGGTTGCGTCGGCTTCACCCTGTTCTGGAGCTCGCTTCCGGCCTTCCTGGCCTGTCTCGCGGTGACGGGGCTCGGCTTCGGCCAGGCGCTCGGCGCACTGCCGACCCTGATCGTGGAGGCCAGTCCCGCCGACCGGTCGGGGAGCGCCACCGCGGTGTACAACAACGTCAAGACGCTGGGCGGCAGCGTGGGCGGCGCGGTCTTCGCCGCCGTGCTCGCCGGCTTCGTCACCGCCGGAACGGACACGCCCTCCCTGGGCGCCTACCAGGGGGTGTGGGTCCTCATGGCCGCCGTCGCGCTGGCGACGGCCGTCCTGGCGGGGCGCACACCGCGGACCGTGCGGGCACCGGCCGCACTGGGCTGACCCGGCCGCGGCGCGGCGCCCCCCGGGTTCCTCCGAGGGGGCGCGCGCGTGTCCCACGCGTCCGCCGCCGGGGATGAAGATTCCCTCATGCTGGTTTCATCCGGGCACTCTCCGGCGTCGGGCATGCTCAGGCCATATGAGATCACCGCTGCTGTTGCTGGCGGGCGCGGTGCTGGCGGCCGTCCTGGTCGTGGGCGCCGTGTTCGCCTGGGCGTCGTCCACCCCCGGGACGGAGACGCGCCCGCCGGAGGAGGTCGTGGTCGGCGAGTCCCCGGAGGGCGCCGCCACCCCCTCCGCCGACGACGACGTCGTCGCCCCTCCCCCTCCCGTCACCGACGAGGCCGAGGCCAGCGCCTCCCCGGAGCCGTCGACCCCGCCCCCGCCGCCGTACACCTGCGACGACGATGACGACTGCGACGGAGACGACGAGGCGGACGACTGGGGCGACGATGACGACTGACGCACGCTCCGGCGCGTCCCCCTCGGCCGGGCCCCCGGACCACCCGGCCGGCCCCGCCTCCGACGACTGCTCCCGCACCCTCGTCCTGCGCGGCCCCCTGCCCGACGTCCCCCAACGCCGTCGCGTCCCCGCCCGGCTGCTGATCGTGGCGTGGGTGGTCACCCTGATGGCGGCGGTCCTGGTCCTGGTCACCACCGTCACGTGGAGCGCGCTCACCGCGAGCGCCGACGCGGGCGTCGACCGGGCGCTGACCCAGGAGACCGCCGAGTTCCGCGAGTTCGCCGCCGTGGGTGTCGACCCGACCACCGGCGAGCCCTTCACCGACGTGTCCGCCCTCATCCGGGTCCACCTGGAGCGGCAGTACCCCGACGAGGCCGAGATCCTCTTCGGCTGGGTGGCGACGGACTCCGGTCGGATCCGCCAGGGACAGGAACCGCCCTTCGACGTGTCGGCCGACCCCGAACTGGTCGCCCGGGTCCTCGACTCCCCCCACGCGCGCGGAACCCTGGACACCCCGGCCGGACCCATGGAGTGGGAGAAGATCCGCGTCCTCCCCCCGGCCGGGCGGGACGGGGCCGGGGGCTGGTTCGTCATCGGGTACTTCACCGAACGCGGCGCGGCCGAGACCGCCGACACCACGCGCACGGTCGCGCTGGTCAGCCTGGTCGGCCTGCTCGCCGCGAGCACGGCCGCCTGGTGGGTGGCCGGAAGCATCCTCAGGCCCGTGCGGCTGGTCCGCCAGGCCGCGGCGGAGATCACCGAGGAGGACCTCACCCGCCGCATCGAGGTGTCCGGCCGGGACGACATCGGCGCCCTGGCCGAGCAGTTCAACCACATGCTCGACCGCCTGGAGGGTGCCTTCCTCGACCAGCGCCGCTTCCTCGACGACGCCGGACACGAGCTGCGCACCCCCATCACCATCGTGCGCGGACACCTGGAGCTCATGGGCGACGACCCCGAGGAGCGGCGCGAGGTGGTCCGCCTGGTCACCGACGAACTCGACCGGATGGCGCGCATCGTGGAGGAGCTGCTGCTGCTCGCCAAGGCCCGGCGGCCCGACTTCCTCCGTACCGAGGAGGTGTCGCTGGCCGAGCTGACCAGCGACATCGACGCCAAGGCCCGACAGCTCGGCGACCGGGACTGGCGGTTGGAGTCCGTGGCGGAGGGGGTGACCGCGCTCGACCCCCAGCGGGTCACCCAGGCGGTCGTGCAGCTCGCCGCCAACGCCGTCCGGCACACCGAACCGGGCGACACCATCCGCGTCGGCTCCTCCACCAGCGGCACCGACGCGCTGTTCTGGGTGACCGACCACGGACCGGGCGTCCCGCCCGAGGAGCACGGCCGGATCTTCGAGCGGTTCGCCCGCGGCGGCACCGCGCGCGCCGACCGGGGCGCCGGTCTCGGGCTGGCCATCGTCCGCGCCATCGCCGAGGCGCACCACGGCCGCGTGGACCTGCGCTCCGCGCCCGGTGCGGGCGCCACCTTCACCCTCGTCATCCCCACAGGAAGGGAGCACGTGTGAGTCGCGTCCTGATCGTCGAGGACGAGGAGCGGATCGCCTCCTTCGTCCGCAAGGGCCTGTCCGCGAGCGGGTTCGCGGCGACCGTCGTCGGCACCGGGTCGGAGGCCGTCGACTACGCGGTCACCGGCGGGTTCGACCTCATGCTCCTCGACCTGGGGCTGCCGGACTCGGACGGGTTCGACGTGCTGCGGCGGGTGCGGTCCCTGGGTGTGGACATCCCCGTGGTCATCCTCACCGCGCGCGACGGTGTCCGCGACACGGTGACCGGGTTGGAGATCGGCGCCGACGACTACGTCACCAAACCGTTCAGCTTCGAGGAGCTGCTGGCCCGGGTGCGCCTGCGGCTGCGTTCGGAGCGGCCCGCGGACACGACGGTGCTGCGCGCGGGCGGGCTCGCGCTGGACCTGCGTACGCGCAGGGTGGACGTGGACGGTACCGCGACGGACCTCACCGGACGGGAGTTCGCCCTGCTGGAGCTGCTCATGCGCCACCCCGACCAGGTGCTGTCCCGGCAGCAGATGCTGTCGCACGTGTGGGGCTACGACCACGACCCCGGGTCCAACGTGGTGGACGTGTTCGTGCGGGCGCTGCGGCGCAAGGTGGGCACGGAGCGGATCGTGACCGTACGGGGCATGGGGTACCGGCTGGTCCGGTGACGCGACGGCGGCGGCACCGGCGGGCCCCGGATGAACATTCCCTCATCCGGCGCTCATCGTCACGTCACGGTCGGCCGCCAGGGTGGTCACCATGATCTGGTTCGCTCTGGCGGTCGACCTGGCCGCGATCACCGTTCTGGCCTACGTCCTCTACTTCCGCCGCCACGGACGGCGGGACCTGCTCCTCGCCTACGTCGCGCTGAACACCGGGATCTTCGGGATCGTCGCGATGCTGACCCAGCGCGAGGTGGGGCTGGCGGTCGGGTTCGGGCTCTTCGGCGTGCTGTCCATCCTGCGCCTGCGCTCCGACACGATCAGCCAGGGCGAGATCGGCTACTACTTCACGGCGATCGCGCTCGGCCTGGTCAACGCGGTCGCGGCGGACTCGCCGTGGATGCTGCTCGGGATCGACGCGCTGCTGCTCACGGTCATGTTCGTGGTGGACAGTCCACGGCTGCTGCCCCGGGAGGAGCGGCGCGTCGTCACGCTGGACGTGGTGCACGAGGACCCGGTGTCGCTGCGCCAGGACCTGGAGGCCCGACTGCGGGGCCGCGTCCGCCGGGTGGACGTCACCGAGATCGACTACGTGCGCGACCTCATGGTGGTCGACGTCCGCCTCAGCGCTCCGAGGCCCGACCGCGCCCCCTCCGGGCCGTCCGCACGGACGGCCGTGTTCCCCTCCCCGGCCCGGGCGGGGCGCCGGTGAACCCGCTCCCGCCCGCGCTGGACGGCCTCGGCGGCCTCCGGCCGGTGTCACTGGAGGAGGTCGACGCGCGCGCCGCGCTGGTGGCCCGCTCCTGCCGCAAGTACCTCGTGCCCACCCGCCTGGTGCACGCGGTCTTCGCGGGGGCGGCGTCCCGGTACGGCGTGCTGACCATCGACGGCCGCGGGTCCTTCCTGTACTCGTCGGCCTACCTGGACACCCCCGGGCTGGGCACCTACCACGACCACCGGCAACGGCGGAGGCTGCGGTACAAGGTGCGGGTGCGCACCTACGTCGACACCCGCACCCGGATGTGCGAGGTCAAGCTCAAGGGGGCCCGCGGCGGGACCGACAAACGGCGCGCCGAGCACCCGGGGCCCTCCGACCGGCTGACGGAGCGGGACCGCGCGTTCGTGGACGGCACGCTGCTCGGGTACGGGCTGGAACCGCCGGCGGACCTGGTGACGAGCGCCGTCACCGACTACCGCAGGACCACGCTCGTCGCGGACTCCGGCACGGAACGGGTGACACTGGACACCGACCTGGTCGGGTACCGCGGCGGGCGCTCCGTACGGATGCGGCCGGACGTGGTGCTCGTGGAGGTCAAGACACGCGGCGGGCTGACCGCGACGGAGCGTCGGCTGCACGGGCACGGCCTGCGCGAGGTGGGTTTCAGCAAGTACGCGGCGGCGCTGGCCGCCCTCGAACCGGGGCTGCGGGGGAACCGGTGGCGCCGCGCGATGCGCGCCTGCCTGGAGCCCGCCGCCGGCGCGCCGGAGCGGCCCGAGGCCGGGTGACGGCGCCACGGCGCCACGGCGCCCGAACACGGGCCGAAGCGAAGCGGCAGGCCCAGAACGAACACAGCGAGGTTTCACGTGAAACCCCCACCCGCCGGACCGTCGCGACGGCCGCGCCCGTCACACGGAGTAGCCGACCACCCCCATCATCCCGGCCTCCCCGTGGTACACGTTGTGGCAGTGCGTCATCCATAGCCCGGGGTTGTCGGCGTCGAAGTCGCACGACAGCGTCTGACCGGGCAGCAGGATCACCGTGTCCTTGCGCGGACCGTCCTCCCCCACCTGGAAGTGGTGCCCGTGCAGGTGCATGGGGTGCCACATGTCCGTCGCGTTGGTGAACGTCAGCCGGACCCGCTGGCCCTCCACCACCCGGAAGGCGTTCCCGGTGGGGTCCTCCGGGTCGTGGCGGCGGCCGTTCAGTCCCCAGTCGAAGTCCGCCATCCCGCCGGTCAGCTCGATCCGGTGCTCGACGTCGGGGGCGGCGTCGGGCAGGCGGGCCCCCTCCTCGGCGGTGAGGTCGGTCGCCACGATGACACGCCCCTCCAGCTCCTCGGGGCGCGTGTCGGGCTCCGGAGCCGACCCGCCGCCGGTGCGTACGACGGCGAAGGCGGCCCGCCCCTTGCCCTCGGCCAGCGCCACCAGGGGGAACGCGCCGTCCTCCAGGGTGAGGAGCACGTCGAAGCGCTCACCCATGCCGATCAGCAGCGCGTCGGCCTCCCGGTGGTGGACCGGGTACCCGTCGGTGTGGGTGACGGTCATCGCGTGACCTCCGAGCGCGACCCGGAAGGCGGTGTCGCCGCCCGCGTTGACGAACCGGACGCGCACCCGCGCGCCCGGAGCCGCCGCGAAGGTGCGCGGGTCCCCCGCCGGACGCCCGTTGACCAGGTACTCCGGGTAGTAGACGTCCCCGGCGTCCCCGCCCAGGTAATCGCTGGTGGCACCCATCAGCGTGCGCCCCATGCGCATCGGGCCGTCCCCGTCGCCCGAACCGTGGCCGCCGTGGCCCGAACCCCCGTCCATGCCGCCGCCCATGCCCTGGAGCAGCTCGTCCAGGACGTCGTCCGGGGTGCCGTCGACACCGTCGAGCCAGTCGTCGAGGACGATCACCCACTCCTCGTCGTAGGAGAGGGGTTCGTCGGGGTCCTCGACGACGAACGGCACGTACAGCCCCCGGTCGAGCTGGGTGCCGACGTGCGGGTGGAACCAGTGGGTGCCGGGGTTGGCGGCGACGAAACGGTAGGTGAACCGCTCCCCGGGGGCGACGGCGTCCTGGGTCAGGCCGGGGACGCCGTCCATGTCGTTGCGCAGGGCCGGGCCGTGCCAGTGCACGCTGGTGGGGTCGGGCAGGTCGTTGACGAGCTCGGCGACCACGGTGTCACCCGCGCTGACCCGCAGTTCTTCCCCGGGCACGGACGTGCCGTAGGCCCAGGTGGCGACGGTCGCGCCCGCGAGGTCGAGGGTGGTGGGGGCGGCGGTGAGGGTGACCCGGTGCTCGCGCCCGGTGGCGGAGCGCCCGTCCTCGACGGCGCCGACGCGGGCGTCGTCCGGGGTGATGAGCGAGGCGCGGGAATCCCCGCCCCCGCCCGAACAGGCGCCGAGGAGGACGGCGCCGCCGAGGGCGGTACCCCCTCCGACGAAGGCGCGGCGGCTGATTCCGGGCACGCGGAAGGCGGATGCGGACATGGTGGAACGACCTTTCGGTTGACGGATCCGGAGAACGCCTGGGGGGCAGGCGGCTGCTAGATCCGCAGAACCGAGAGCTCGGCGAGATCGGGGGCGCGGGGCAGTGCGGCCGACCACCGGTCGGCGCGGGGGACCGCGCGGGTGGGCGGCGGAGGCAGCACGGCGTCGGGTACCGGTGCGGGCGCGGGCAGGTCGGGGTCGGGGTGCACGGTCCAGCAGGCGGGCGCGTCGGCCGAGCAGTCGGCCGGGCCCGCGAAAAACGTGTCCACGTGGGCGGGGGCCGCCTGCGCCGCGACCACCGGGACCAGGGCCGTGCCGCCGTGCAGCGGATCGTCGTGGACGACGGCGGGCGCCACGGGCCCGACCGGTACCGCGGGGACGGCCGGAACCGCGTGCGCGACCGGCGCACCGGTACCGTCCGGGCCGGGCGGGTCCCACTCGCCGGCCCCGTGGCGGGCCAGGACCAACACCACCACGACCGCCGCGAGCAGGGCGAACGCCCAGCGCATCGTCGCGCGCACGGTGTCCCCTCCCCCCGGTGGCCGGGCACTGTCGGCCCGCTTTCCCGCGAACATACCACCGAGGGGTATGGGCGCGGTGCCGGGTCGGGGAATGGGAGGGAACACCGTCCCGTGTCCGACCGGGACGGTGTCCCGTACGGGGGATTCCTCAGGGCGTGACGATCGCGAAGTTCGGGTCGGGGGCGTCGAGCACGTCCACGAGCCGCCGGAGCGTGCCGAGGTCGCCGGTGTGGTCGACGTCGCCCAGCTCCTCACCGGAGATCAGGCCCAGCAGCTTCCTCCTGGTGAGGCGGAGGGTCAGGTCGGCGTTCCCGTCGTCCGCGCCGTCGGTCCTCCAGTGCACGAACGCCCCGTTGGACAGCTGGGTGCGGTAGCGCTCCCCGAGGTCGGTGAACTCCCAGTCGACGGTGAGCGGGTTCCGGGCCGCCTTGGGCCCGTCGACGCGGATGCCGATGAGGTCGAAGACCTGGGTGACGGTGAGCGCGGCCGTCATGCCGGCGAAGGCGAGCGCCGTCGGTGTCACGCCCCGGCGCAGCTCCAGGGCGCCCATCAGGTAGCAGTTGCGCCAGGTGGCGTTCTGCGCACCGAAGCCGAGCCGCTCGAAGACGGACGCCAGGAGCTCCCGGGCACCCTCGTGCCCGGGGTCGGCGAACACCGCGTGCCGGAGGAGCTGGGCGGCGAAGCGGTCGTCGCCGTCGTCGGCGTAACCGCGCGCCTTGTCCAGCACGGCGTCGACCCCGCCGATCGTGTCCACGTACCGCTTGGCGGTCTCCTGCGGAGGGTGCTCCCACAGCGATGCGGGGTGCCCGTCGTACCAGCCCAGGTAGCGCTGGTAGACCGCCTTGACGTTGTGGGAGAGCGAGCCGTAGTAGCCGCGGGTGCTCCAGACCCGGTCCAGGTCGGGCGGCAGCGTCAGCTCCTCGGCGATCTCGGCTCCGGTCAGGCCCCGGTTGAGCAGGCGCAGCGTCTGGTCGTGCAGGTAGCAGTACACGTCGCGCTGCCGCGTCAGGTACTCCACGGCCCGGTCCCGGCCCCACGTGGGCCAGTGGTGGGAGGCGAACAGGACGTCGGTGTCGTCGGCGAAGAGCTGGATCGCCTCGTTGAGGTAGCGCGACCACACCCGGGCGTCGCGGACCACGGCCCCGCGCAGGGTGAGGATGTTGTGCATGGTGTGGGTGGCGTTCTCTGCCATGCACAGGGCGCGGCGGTCGGGCAGCAGGAAGTTCATCTCCGAGGGCGCCTCGGTGCCCGGGGTCAGCTGGAACACCAGGCGCACCCCGTCGACGGTCTCCTCCTGACCGGTGCGGGTGACGTCCACCGTCGGCGGGACCAGGGCCGGTTCGCCGTGGGAGGCGCCCTGCCCCAGGCCCATGCCGACCATCCCCCGGGCACCGACGTCCAGGAACGCTCCGGAGTAGTACATGCCGCGCCGCAGCATGGCCGGTCCCGCGTAGACGTTCTCCTGCACGGCGTGCGCGGTGAAGCCCTCCGGGGCGAGGATCGGTACGTCGTCCCGGTCGGGGTCGATCACGCCGAGGACGCCGCCGAAGTGGTCGATGTGGGAGTGCGTGTAGATGACGCCGGTGACCGGTCGCTCGCCCCGGTGCTCGCGGTACAGGCCCAGGGCGGCCGCGGCCGTCTCCCGCGACACCAGCGGGTCGACCACGACGACCCCGCGGTCGCCCTCGACGAGCGTCATGTTCGACAGGTCCAGGCCCCGGACCTGGTAGACGCCGTCGGTGACCTCGTACAGCCCCTGGCGCGCGCAGAGCTGGCTCTGCCGCCACAGGCTCGGGTCGACGGTGTCGGCACACTCCCCGTCGAGGAAGGCGAAGGCGTCGTTGTCCCAGACCACGGCGCCCTCGTCGTCGCGGACGACGCCGGGGGCGAGGGCGGCCACGAACCCGCGGTCGGCGTCCTCGAAGTCGCTTCGGTCCTCGAATCTGAGCTCGGTCACGTTCTCCCCTTCACAGGTCGTCCGGGACCGCGGACACGGGCCCGGCCCCTCCCCATGCTGGTTCGGGGCGGCCCACGGCCTCCTCAGCCGACACCCAAGAGGACGGCAAGACCCGGTCGGGAACGGTACGGGGATTCAGCCCTGGTATGAGGAGTGGAGGGCGCTGAGCAACGCCGACCACTCGGCGATCTGCTGGCTGACACCCGTAGAGTTCGAGAACAAGAAACCGAGCATCGTGGCCTGAGAATCAAGAAACTCGCCTCCACCGAACCCAGTACATGCCAAGGTGGGTCGGTCGGCCATGACAGCCTTCCCAGATCAGATGACTCACCTCCAGGCCACTGTCCTGACCCCTTTCAGACACCCTCCACACCACTACCGTTCAAGGTCAGGGTCCTTCTGCAAACCCCGGTTCGGTCGACCACCGTCGGGGGGTGACTTCCTGGTCTTCGGGGGAGCCAGCTTCTGCTGGGGGCTTTGCGCGGTCTTGGTGTCTTTCATCGCTTCCAGATAGTTCCTGCGTTCTTCTGGAGTGGCGGAGAAGTACTCCTGTGGACTCGATGGTAGTTTGGTGTTGTCCACACCTCGCCGACCCGCCATGAACACCTGCTTTTGTAGCTTCTGGCACCAGGTGTGTTGGGAGAGCTGCTTGGCCTGTCCCTCATACGCCACCGGCGCGATCTGGTCAGCGTCGGCGTACAATGCCAGCATTGTCGGGGCCGTGTGCCCGTTCAACTCACCGCGACGTATAATCTCGCCCGCGTGGCTCCAGTAATCAGAAATCCATTCCCGCGCCTCTTGCTGTGCGAACGGGAGGCCACGGTGCTCTTTCAGAAAATTTGCCGCTTCGGGGGTGCGAATCCATCTTCCGTCGACCCCGCGTTCGTTCACATATAGATCAACACCCGACCTATCCGTGACAACAATGCGGGAAATGTCCGCCGACCCCTCAAGGGCCTCGACAGTTTTTGGGACATTATCATACGCTTCGTCATGGGATTGCAAGGAGGTCCATCGCCCCTCGCCAGAGTACAGGTAGCGCCCAACAGAGTCTAGTCGACTGCGCTTACCGTTGACCGCCAGCGCAGAAACTTCAACCGTGTAGCCCGCACCTTCTCTGTTTGCGAAACTCTTGGCATTGTTTACCACCATCTCGGTGTTCCGAAAGGTGCCCTCAAGGAGGATGCTGTACCCTTTTTTCCTGGCGCAGTCCAGGCTCATGCCGATCCACCGACCCGATGCCTGCGCCGTGACTTCGGGCATGACCCCAGGGTTCTCTTCCATGACTCGGTCAAAGTCAGGGTGGTACTGCCTCAGCTCATCTCCGATGAGATTAATTACGTTCGGATACCGACGAGTCAGCGAACTTGCGGCCTTCGTTTTTCCCGCTGCCGGCTGAGCTCCGACAAGCGCAAGAACGATCCTTTATTTCGCTGGCTCATGGCCAGAGAAAACGTGCCTCGTTACATATTTTTTGAACCTATGTTCCAGTTCTTCTTTTTCAAGGGTGTAGCGGTATTCATTTTCCACTCAAATACCTTTCAATTTCTTGAGCTCACCCTCAAGTTCGCGAATCTGAGCGACCATCTCCTTGCGACTGTCATAGCTAAAGTTTTTTTGTTTTTCCCTGACTCCGAAGGCTTTCTCGAGGAAAGCTTCACTTTCTTCTGCCGAGGGGGCGGTTTCGGACAGATGGATGTATTTTCCACTGAGTCGCGTGGCCGTTTCGTTCAGTACGTCAGCGACGATGCTGATGGGGGTTGCGGGATCCAGCATCCTGTCAGAATAATTGGTCATGAAATTCTCCTTCTTTGAAGCTTGATGAAAAGCGTGCCTAGTGTATCCTTGGCAGAGATCGATTGCTAGGGCGTACTGCACAGAACCCGCTCCTCCGTGATCCCGGCCCGAATGGTGAACCTTCCCGGGGCGTTTGGAGTTTCTCGATCTGCGCTGTGAACTGCGGTTCTAGAGGGTGTCTGAAAACGGCCAGGACGGCGCGGACTGGAGGTGAGTCATCCGATCTGGGAAGGCTGTCATGGCCGGTCGACCCGCCTATCCACGAACCTGTCGGATACCGAGTGGGAGCTGATCGCCCCTCTCGTCCCCGCCCAAGTCCGACGGGCGCCCCGCCCTGCACGAGCGGCACGAGATCGTCAACGCCCTGACCTACTGGGTGCGGGCCGGGTGCGCCTGGCGGCTGCTGCCCCACGACTTCCCGCCCTGGCAGCCGGTCTACCACTATTGGCGGCAGTGGCGCGTTGGGGGCCGCTGGGAGCAGATCCTCCAGCTGCGTGAACGCGAACGTAAAAAGGATCGGACGCCACCCACAACCCAGCGCGGGCGCCATCGACTCCCAGAGCCCGAGGACGACCGATGGCGGGGGCCTGCACGGCTATGACGGCGCCAAGAAGGTCCGCGGTATCAAGCGTCGACCTGCTGGTCGACACCCTCGGCACCGTCCGGGCCCGCGGGCACGGGCCCGGCCCCTCCCCATGCTGGTTCGGGGCGGCCCACGGCCTCCTCAGCCGACACCCAAGAGGACGGCAAGACCCGGTCGGGAACGGTACGGGGATTCAGCCCTGGTGTGAGGAGTGGAGGGCGCTGAGCAACGCCGACCACTCGGATGCGGGCACGTGAAGTCGCCGCACCTGACCGGAGCGGGTTCCGAAACGCCCACCGGGTTCGTGCGTGACGCACAGGTGCGCGCCGGTACCGGTGCCTAACCTCTGAGGGCGTCCGTCAGCGCGGTGGCGCTGGGGTGTCCGCCGAGATCCGCCACGAGGCTGAACAAGCGCGATCGGGTGTTCGCGCGCAGCGACCCGGGCGGGACGGTCTCCAGGACGGACATCCCCAAGGCGGTCGCGCTCTCGGCGTCTTGTCCGGCCGCGTGGGCACGGGCGAGGATCGCCGTGGCCGCCGCCCACCCCGGAGAGCCCACCCGCTTCAACCGGATCGAAGTCTCGGCGTGCCGCTCGGCCTCCGCCGGATCGTGGCCGACGAGGGACTCGGCCAGGTGCTGGTGGAACTCGGCCCGGTCGAACCCGAACCGTCCCGGCTCCTCGCGGTCGGCGGCGTCCATGTGCCGCCGGGCCTGGGTGATGGCTTCGTCGAGCCGAGGTCGGTCGCCGAGGGCCGCCAGCGGACGCAGTCGGCACCAGGCGGTGATCTGGGCGCGCCGGAGTTCGTCGTCGGCGAACTCCGCGGCCTGGTCCGCGAGTTCCAGGGCCTCGGTGTGGCGGTCCTGGGCCATGGTCACCATGGACTGGGCGCCGAGCGCCCACCCGGCCAGTCGGCGTTCGCCGAGGTCTTCTCCCACCCTGGCCGCGGTGCCGAAGTGGATGAGTGAGGCGGGAACGTCGCCGGTGTGGTGGGCGAGGCTGCCCAGGAGGCCGGACAGCCAGCCGACGACGCGGCGCACGTCCGTGGAGGTGGCGCTGCCATCGATGAGCAGGGAGCGGCAGCGGGCGACCTCTGCGGCGAGCACCCGCGGCGGGTAGTCGCTGTAGCGGGCGGCGTAGAACTCCACGGCGCGCTCGGCGAGATCCACCGCACCGGCGCCGGGGCCGTTCAAGGCGATGCTGTCGGCGACCGCGGTGAGGTCTGGGTAGGCATCGGGCTGCATGGGGCCCTCCTGTCGCGGGTGCGGTGTGAGGTGACCGTACCAACCCGAGGGGCCGCCGGGCAGTGCGAAGCCCAGGTGCGTCAGGGGAACACCGTAGATCCTCGTCAGCGCGTGCGCGTACTCCGCGCTGGGGCGCGCGGAGCCGTGTTCCCACCGGCAGAGCATGGCGGTGGTCAGGCCGGGCACGGCCAGCTCGTCGGAGCGGTACAGCTCGCCGACGGCCTCGACGACGTGGGGGCGCGACCACCCGTAGGCGAGACGCCACGCCTCCAAAGGCGAGATGGGCAGGTGCCGGGTGATCTCGGCGGCGATGGCCGCCACGGGCACGCCGCGGCGTTGGAGGTCAGCGCGGATGCGGGAGGCGTCGCGGGCGAGTTGGGCGCGGATCTGGCGGCTGATGGTGACCAATCCGGCTCCCGAGGGTCGGAACGAGGGTCAGGGACCGCACGGTAACCCGGGGTGAGGTGTCCGGGCCATTGCCGCGCGAGGCAATGTTCGCTCACCCATGACGGCATTGATGCGCTCACGTGTGCGGGCGTCTCCTGGAAACAACCCCCGGGACACCGCCCGGGGGTTGGGAAGGAGAACGGCATGACGGCAACGGACGCGGCCCCGACCATGACCCGTGACCCCCGACAGTTCGTCGAGCCCGAGGTGTGGGACCGGCAGATCGCCCTGCTCACCCGGGACCACCCCTGGGACAGCGTGATGGCCAACCGGTGCTTCGGGCAGGCGGTCGCCTACCTGGTCACCGCGATGGAGAAGTGGGGCCAGGGCCTGGAGATCGGGTGCGGTCCGCTCGTGGACATCGCCGTGCACGGGTTCATCCTCGACACCGTGAACTACCGCGAGTTCTGCGCGAGGTGGTTCGAAGGCCGGTTCCTGGAGCACGTCCCCGAGATCGCGTTCAAGTACGACGGGACGGTGGAGCGCACCGCCCGCGTCATCGAGGCCAACGGGTTCGCGGTGGACTGGCCACTGTGGGACCGGGACGCCGCCAAGTGCAGCCCGTGCGCCCCGGGGAGCGACTGTCACTGATGCCCTGAGGTGGCCGGAACCGGGCAGAGGCCGGAGTCTCGCAGGCTCCGGCCTCTTGTGCTTGCACTGTTCCCCTGCCGCACCGGGCGTGACACGACTACCGTGAGACGGGTCCTGACCTCCTGTCACAGAGGACCCTCACATGGCCACGACCACCACCGACCTCGTCGGATACTGGGACCGGTACGGGGCTGGGATGAAGCCCCAGACCTCGGAGGACGCGCTCAAGTCCGCGTTCGGGTGGACCCAGTACGACGACCACGGGCCCGGCGAGGAACTGCTCGGCGATCCCGCCACCACGTTGGAGCTCGGATTCGGTCGAGGCAACGCCGTCGCCGCGCTCGCTACCAAGGGCATCCAGGCCGCGGGAGTGGACCTGTCCCCTGTCCAGGTCGAGCAGGCCCGGAGCCAGTGGGGTCACCTGTCCGCGGCCAAGTTCCACCAGGGCGACGTCGTCGAGATGCTCACCCACACCGAATGCCGATGGGAAGCTATTTACTCGATCTGGGGAGGGCTCTGGTTCACCGACCCGGAGGCACTGCTTCCGTTGGTGCGTGAGCGACTGGAGAAAGGTGGGCGTTTGGTGTTCTCCCACGCCCCTGCGGTCCCCGGCTCCTACGGCGTGCAGGGTATGTACGGCCAGGGGTTCCTCGGGCGGCAGGTGTGGGTGTACCGGTGGGCCTACGAACCGCACGTGTGGGAGGACATCCTGGTCGAACACGGGTTCACGAACGTGCGGGTGTGGGTCGAGCCCGCGCCGGAGCCGGAGCACGTGGGTACGTTGATCGGGACCGCGTCGCGTTAGGTGACGGAGGGCCCCGGTTCATTTCTGGGGCCCTCCGTTTTGATCTGACTACTGGTCGATGCGCAGACCGGTGAGCAGCGCTGCCCACTCGGCGCGCGAAAGCTCCAGGGCGCCCAGGTCCCGGTGCTTGTTGTCACGGATCGAGGCCCCTCCACCAGGGAGGTCAGCGACCTCGACGCAGTCCTGGCCACGGCCGGTGCTGTAGCTGGACTTGCGATAGGTCAGGTGGGAACGCTCAGGCATCGGCTTCTCTGCTTCTAGTCGGTGTGCACCATCCGCTCCAAGAATGCCGCTGACGTGTCGCCGGTCAGTGCGACCTCCTGGACGGCGGAGAACAGCGCCTCGTAGTGCACCAACTCGGGCTCGTCCTCCAGGAACATGCCACTCTGCGACTGTTCCAGGTACACGACTGGCGGATCGTGGGGAAACGTCATCAGCACGAACGCTCCGCTCATCGCGGCATGCGGCCCTGCCAGGTCAGGGACGATGCGGATGTCGATCCCTGGGCGTCGCATGGCGATCAGGTGACGTGCCTGTTCTGCCCGTAGAGGAGCGCGCGGTCCAGGTCCAGGGCCGCTGGGTGGCGCTGCGGATCGCCTGGGAGGAGGGGCTCCGCGCCCGGGGCGAGCCGGTTCCGGGCCCCTTCGAGAACGTCGAGTGGGGCGACTGACGCAAGACCCCCGGTCAGTCCGCCGGGCGCAGGTCCACCCGCCGCAGGAGTTGGGCGTTGAGCGCCACGATGATCGTGGACAGGCTCATCAGCACGGCGCCGACGGCGGGCGCCAGCACGAACCCGATCGGCGCCAGCACCCCGGCGGCCAGCGGCACGGCCACGACGTTGTACCCGGCCGCCCACACCAGGTTCTCCAGCATCTTGCGGTACCCGGCCTCCGACAGCCGCCGGACCGACAGCACCCCGCGCGGATCGTCCGAGGCCAGGACGACCCCGGCGGACTCGATCGCCACGTCGGTGCCGGCGCCGATCGCGATCCCCACGTCCGCCCTGGCCAGCGCGGGAGCGTCGTTGACCCCGTCGCCGACCATCGCCACCCGGTGCCCCCGGTCCTGGAGGTCGCGCACCACGGCGTCCTTCTGGTCGGGCAGGACCTGCGCGAACACCTCGTCGAGCCCGAGCCGTCCGGCGACCGCGTCGGCCACGTTCTGGGCGTCACCCGTCACCATCGCCACCCGCACCCCGGCCGCGCGGAGCTCCCGCACCGCCTCCTCCGACTCCGGGCGCACCTCGTCGGCCAGCGCGACCGCGCCGACGACCCGGCCGTCGGCGACCACGTGCAGCACGGAGTCCCCCCGCTCCCGCCACGGCCGGGTGCGTTCCGCCAGCGCGTCGGGGACGGTCAGCTCCAGCTCCTCCAACAGGGACGGTCCGCCGACGTGGACGGTGCTCCCCCCGACCTCGGCCCGGACCCCGCGTCCGGTGAGGGAGCGGAAGTCGGTCGCGGAGGGGACGTCCCCCTCCTCCTCGGCGGCACGGACGATCGCCCGTGCCAGCGGGTGCTCGGAGTCGGACTCGGTCGCCGCCGCCAGGGAGAGCACCCGCTGGGCGGACTCCCCCGCCACGGCCGCGACATCCTGCACCGCGTGCGTCCCGCTGGTGAGCGTGCCGGTCTTGTCGAACAGGACGGTGTCCACCAACCGGGTGCGTTCCAGGGCCAGACGATCCTTGACCAGGATCCCGCTGCGCGCCGACATGGTGGTGGAGATCGCGATGACCAGTGGGATGGCCAGGCCCAGGGCGTGCGGGCAGGCGATGACGAGCACGGTGACGGTGCGCTCGACCGCCTCGTTGGCCAGTCCGAGGCCGACCCACACGACCGCCGTGACCACCGCGGCCCCGAGCGCGAACCAGAACAGCAGGGCGGCGGCCCGGTCGGCGAGCGTCTGCGCCCGCGAACGTGACGACTGCGCCTCACCGACCAGCCGCTGGATCCCGGCCAGGGTGGTGTCCTCACCGACGGCGTCGATCCGGACGCGCACCGAGGTGTCGGTCACGACGGTCCCGGCGACCACCCGGTCGCCCTCGGACCGCGTGACGGTGCGGGACTCCCCGGTGATCATGGACTCGTCCACGGCGGCGGTGCCCTCGGCCACCGTCCCGTCGGCGGGTACCCGGCCGCCGGAGCGGACCAGGACGGTGTCCCCCTCGCGCAGGTCGGCGGTGGCCACCTCCTCCGTCCGGCCGTCGGCGTCGATCCGCTCGGCCGTGTCGGGCAGGAGCGCGGCCAGGGCCTCCAGCGCTCCGGACGCCTGCCCGAGCGCCCGCATCTCCAGCCAGTGGCCGAGCAGCATGACCACGATGAGCAGGACGAGTTCCCACCAGAAGTCGAGTCCGCGCCCGACGACGCCCAGCATGGCGAGCAGGCTGGACACGAACCCGACGGTGATGGCCGTGGCGACCAGCGTCATCATGCCGGGGCTGCGGTCGCGGAGCTCGGTGACGACACCGGAGAGGAACGGCCACCCGCCGTAGAGGTAGACGACGCTGCCCAGCACCGGCGCGACCCAGCCGAGCCAGTCGGGGACGTGGTAGCCGAACCAGCCGGAGATCATGTGGCTGGTGAGCACCACGGGGAGGCTGAGCAGCAGACTCCACCAGAAGCGGACCCGGAAGACCGCCGCGTGGTCCCCGTGCCCCCCGTGCCCCGACCCGTGTTCACCTGCGGACATGTCGACCTCCCCGGGCCAACCTACGGACCGGGGCCGGTCGGGCCGGGCTCCCACGCCGGGGCAGCCGTCGGACACTCCGACCACCCGCGTTCGCCGGGGCCGCCGTCGTGGAGCCCGGCTACCCCGCGTCGGCCGGGTCGGCGTCCAACAGGCCGTTGAGCACCCCCAGCGCCATCGTCCGCAGTTCCTCCTCCTCCAGCGGCGACGCCGCTCCCACCCCGACCAGCGAGTCGAACAGCACCCCCTCGATCCAGCCGAGGAAGGCGCGGGTGTGCCGTCGCGGAGCGGGGGACCCGAGGGCGCTCATCAGCTCGTCGAGCATGCCGCGGAACCGCTGGCCCAACCGGTCGTAGACCTCCCGCAGCTCCGGGTTGCGCGCCGCCTCCAGCGCCAGCTCGTAGCGGGCCAGTGCCCGCTTCCGGTCCCGTGTGACGGCCGTCCGCAGGAACCAGGCGGCCATCCGCGCCGTCGCCTCCCGGTCCACCTCCGCCAACCGCAGGAGCGGGACCGTGTCCCTCTCCTCCTGGTCGACCAACCAGGTCAGCGCGGTCTCGATCAACCGCAGCCGGGTGCGCGCGTGGTACGAGGTCGACCCCGGCGGCAACCCCGCGGCCTCGTCCACGGCCCGGTGCGTGAGCCCGCGCAGCCCCCGGTCGGCGATCAGCTCCAGCGCGGTGGCGGCGATCAACTCCACGCGCTCGGTCGGGTTCGGCACGCGCCGCTCCCCCTTTCCTCCGTCGTCTCTACACCTGTAGAGTAATGGCTCTACAGGTGTAGAGGACGGGCGAGACGAAGGGAAGCGCCATGAGAAGAGCCGTGGTCATCGGGGGCGGCATCGGCGGCCTGACCGCCGCACGCGCACTGCTGGCACGGGGGTGGGACGTCGAGGTCCTGGAGAGGAACGATCTCGCGCCCGTCGGCGCGGGCCTGGCGGTCGCCCCCAACGCCCTGCGCGCTCTGGACAGCATCGGCCTCGGCGACGCCGTGCGGGGCCGGGCGGCGATCGGATCGGGGGGTATCCGCACCTGGCGCGGCCGGTGGCTCATGCCGACCAACGTCGACGAGGTGCGCGAACGCTTCGGCGACACCATCGCGGTGGTGTCCCGTGCGGAGCTGCTGGACCTGCTGTCCCGGGGGGACGGCGCCCCGGTGGTCCACACGCGCACCCACGCCGCACTCACCGACACGGGCGGGCCCGACCGCCCGGCCCGCCTCACCTCCGACGACGGCCGCGAGTGGACGGCCGACCTGGTCGTGGCCGCCGACGGCATCCGGTCGGCCACCCGCGCGACGCTCTTTCCCGCCCACCCCGGCGCCGTCTACTCCGGCACCACCACCTGGCGCCTGATCACCGAGGGCACCGGCGTCTCGGTGTCCGCCGAGTCGTGGGGACCGGGCGGAGCGGTCGGAGTGATGCCGCTCGCCGACGGCCGCGTGTACCTGTACGCGATGAGCCGGGCGCTGCCGGACACGCACGTTGCCGACGAGCGCGCCGAACTCCTCCGGCGCTTCAGCCACTGGCACGACCCGATCCCGGCCGTCCTCCACCGGGCGGCCCCCGGAGCGGTGCTGCGCAACGACGTCCGGCACCTGGCCACCCCGCCACCCGCCTACCACCGGGGCCGGGTCGCCCTGCTCGGCGACGCCGCGCACGCCATGACCCCGAACCTGGGCCAGGGCGCCTGTCAGGCGATCGAGGACGCCGTCGTCCTGGCCCACGCGGTCGGCGGGGGTACCGCCGTCCCCGACGACCTGACCGCCTACACCTCCGCCCGCCTCCCCCGCGCCTCGGGCATGGTCCGCCGTTCCGCCGCCGTCGGCCGGATGTCGATGATCGGCGACCCGGTGTCCCGGACGCTGCGCGACAACGGGATCGCCCTCACCAGCCGGTTCCTGCCCCGCCTGTTCTTCGGCCCCCTGGAGGAGACCTTCGGTTGGCGGCCCCCGGCCGACGGAGCCCGCCCCGCGCGATCCGGGGGCTGACACCCCGCACACGGCAGACGGCGCCCGTCGGACCCTCTCCGACGGGCGCCGTCCACGATCCGCGGGAGGCGGGGCGCTCACGCACCGGTCTCGATCGGCGCCTTCCTCCCGTACCAGGGCCACCACTCGACCGTGCGGCCGTGCGGGAACATCCGGTCCAGCCGGATGGTCACCCGGAGCGCGAAACCACCCGCGACCATCCCCGCCAGCAGGTCCGTGAACCAGTGGAAGTGCAGGTAGACGGAGACGGTCGACTGCAACAGGGCGATACCGACGATGCAGTAGGCCAGCCGCCGGATGACGTGTGGCCGTGCCGCCGCGAACCGGATGATGAGGAACAGCACCAGCCCGTAGATGAGGATGGCGTTGGCCCCGTGCCCGGAGGGGAAGGCCACGTTGCCCATCCCCTGGAAGAAGTCCGGGTCGAAGTCCTTGGCGTGGCCCCGGTTGAACCCCAGCTTCATCACCGACACCAGGGACATCATGCCCACGACCCCGACCGCGCCCAGCACGATCGGCCGCCAACTGCGGTGCCAGTACGCGAGCTGGATCGCGGTCACGGCGAGCACCGGAAGCGCGACCGCACGCGAGGCGACGGTGTCGGGCCAGTAGATGAGCGGTTCGCGCAGTAAGTCCCAGTAGGGGCGCGGCAACTCGTTGAGGAAGACGTCGACCGGGTGCATCGGCCCCGCGGCCAGCATCGTCATCACGATGAGCGCCACCGCGAGCATGATCGCGATCCGGTCCGAGGCCAGCCCCCACGCGATCTCGCTCACACTCGGCCAGGTGACCGCGCGCACGACCGGCACCCCCGGGGCGGTGCCCGAGGTGCGCACCACCGGTATGGGGCCGCTGTACGGCCCCGGTGCGGGGGACCGCTGCTGCCTGTCATGTGCTTTGGTCACGTGGATGGACCGTGCGTGCCGGGTCCGCGAAGAGTGCGTCATGTGCTCAGTGCTGTCTCTCGGGGGCTCGCCTTGGCGCTCCACGAGCGCGGGGGACGGGCTAGCCGCGGTTGCTGGTACTGATCCTGACGTCCTCAGGGCCGACTCGGGGCTCGTCGCTCAGGACGGGGCATACCCCGCCACCCCGTTCGACGGCCGAACCTTGGAACCGGTTCACGGTGTCGTGTCCGGTCTCGGGCAGGTCCGGCGTCCAAGGAACAAACTGGACGACTGTGGCGCCTGTGGTTGCGCTACGCCTCTCGAACATGGTCATCAGCGCAGGTCAAGGCGCTATCATCGGTTCCTTTGCCCAGGCGCGGGGCGCTCCCCGCCCGGGACGTGTGTGCATGTTGCCGACAGACGAGCCTACCTGGACACTTCCACCCAAGAGTGCCCCGGTCGGCCGACCACACCCCCCTCCACCACGGACTTTGCCCGACGCCCCACCAACGGCCGGGTGTGGTTCACTCCCGAGAGATGCGTTCGTGATGTTTCCGTTAGGCGTTCGATGCCCGTGGTCCGGTTGACCCGTGCCGGTGTGGCACCCTTCAAGGAGCTTGTACGACGTCGAGCGGACGGGCCCGCGTGCACGGAGCGCGCGGACCGAGGAACGGAAGGGTCCTGGATGGTCGACCTCCCGCAGTTGCCGGATGATCCCTCGAAGCTGGCCCGCGAGCCGCTCCGCGAGCAGATCCGGCAGGTACTGGTCGAGGGACTGCTGTCCGGCCGGTGGAAGCCCGGTGAGCGGATCGTGGAGCGCCGGATCGCCACGGAGCTCAAGGTGAGCCAGGCACCGGTCCGCGAGGCCCTGCGCGAACTGGAGACCCTGCGCCTGATCGAGACCGTGCCGAACAAGGGCGCCCGCGTACGCGCGTTCGGGGTTCAGGACATGGCGGAGATCTACCCCGTCCGCGCCGGCCTGGAGCTCGTCGCCGCACGTCTCGCCGCGCCCCGCCTGGCCGCGGACCCCTCACCGCTGGAGCGGGAGGTGGAGGCGCTCAAGCGGGCCACCGCCCAGGGCGACGTCTCCGAGCAGATCCGGCACAGCGTGGAGTTCCACCGCGAGATCGTGCGCGCCGCCGACAACAGTGTGCTCCTGCACACGTGGGAGTCGCTCGGCGTGGAGGTGTGGACCGCCCTGTCCGTGCGCTGGCTGGACATGGAACTGCACGCCAAGGCGGCCGACCACGACCAGATCACGCGCGCCTTCCGTGAGGGCGACCCGGCGGTGGGCGAGATGGTGAGCGACCACGTCCTCAACTACGTGGAGGCGGCCCTCAAGACCCACGGTGACGCCGTGGGGCGCTAGGGGCGTGACGCGCGGACACGTACCCGCCGCGCGTGTCCAGCGGCAGCCACGGAACGCACCCTGACCGCCCCGGGCGAACCTCCAGACCGATCCGGACTGACCTGCCCTTTCGCACCAAAGTTCGGAGATCTACCGTAAAGTCGTATTGATCGATCATCGATCAGTCCGTAGAGTGTGCGCGACGCACGTCACACGCACGTGTCCCACGGGCGCACGGTGTCGTTCATCCGGCCGGTGGACGAACCCGGGTGACCGAGACCGCCGAGCCGACCGTCGGAGGATGCATAGGGCACCCCAGACCGGGAAGCAATGCGGTCGAGGGTCCGGGCGACAACTGCACACGAGACCCCACCATCGCTTCGCGTCCGGGGAGGACGAGCCACGGTCCCCGGGACGCACCCCGCGACAGCCACAAGAGCGCCGCCGCCGAATGAGCCCGGCGGCGGCGCACGCCACGGCCACGCCCGACAGCGGGCCACGGCGGGCCTCGCGCTCCGGCCCACAGGCCCGGGCGACAGGCCTTCTCGTACGTAGAAAGGCACACCATGGCTGACACGGCCAAGCCGAAGGGCGGCGCCGCCAGGTCCTCCGGGTCCCGGCGGCGGGCCCGCAAGGACACCTCCCCGAGCCTCTCCAACGAGAGCCCCGACACCCTCCTCGACTACTACCGGCGCATGGTCTTCGTCCGACGGTTCGAGGAGCGGACCGCCCAGGCGTACACCCAGGCCAGGATCGGCGGTTACTGCCACCTGAACCTGGGCGAGGAGGCCACGGTCGTCGGCCTGATGACCGCCCTGAAGGAGAGCGACTACCTCTTCACGAACTACCGCGACCACGGGTACGCGATCGAGAAGGGGATGGACCCCAAGCGGGTCATGGCCGAGCTCTACGGACGCAGTGACGGCGTCTCCAAGGGCTGGGGCGGGTCCATGCACATGTACGACACCGAGTCCCGCATGCTCGGCGGCTACGGCATCGTCGGCGGTCAGCTGCCGCTGGCCACGGGCGCCGCGCTGGCCGTCTCCTACAGGGGCGGCGACGAGGTCGTCATGTGCCAGATGGGTGACGGCACCACCAACATCGGTGCCTGGCACGAGTCCCTCAACATCGCCAAGCTGTGGAACCTGCCGATCGTCTTCGTGGTGATCAACAACTTCACCGGCATGGGCACCACCGTGGAGATGTCCTCGGCCGAGCCCGAGCTGTACAAGCGCGGCGCCGCCTTCCGCATCGAGGGCGAGCGCGTGGACGGCCGCGACGTCCTCGCCGTGCGCGACACCGCCGCCCGCCTCGTGGAGCGCGCCCGCCAGGAGCAGACGCCGTTCCTCCTGGAGGCGTGGAGCTACCGGCAGAAGGGCCACTCGGTCGTCGACCCGGCCAAGTACCGCACGGACGAGCAGCGCGAGTCGGCGCGGGCCGGGGAGAACGACCCGATCGCCCTGTTCGACGCCAGGCTCACCAAGGCGGGCATCCTCACCGACGAGATCCGCGACGAGATCGCCGCCTCGGTCAAGGCCGAGGTCACCGAGGCCGCCGACTTCGCCGAGAAGAGCCCCAAGCCCGACGTCTCGACGCTCTTCGACTACACGTACGCCACCCCGGTGCCGAACGAGTCGCGGCGCATGCCCGCCGACCCGGTGTTCGCGGAGTAGAGAAGGAACCAGCACATGTCTGTCATCACCTACCGCCAGGCTCTGCGGGACACCCTTCGCGCCGAGATGCTCCGCGACGAGAACGTCCTCGTCATGGGCGAGGAGATCGGTGTCTTCGAGGGGTCCTACAAGATCACCGAGGGTCTGCTCAAGGAGTTCGGCCCCCGCCGGGTCAAGGACACCCCGATCGCCGAGGAGGGCTTCGTCGGCGCCGCCATCGGCGCCGCCATGCTGGGCCTGCGCCCGGTCGTCGAGCTCATGACGATCAACTTCTCGCTGATCGCCATCGACCAGATCATCAACCACGCCGCCAAGATCTACGGCATGTTCGGCGGCCAGACCAGCGTGCCCATGGTCATCCGCACCCCCGGTGGCGGCGGCCAGCAGCTCGGCGCGACGCACTCGCAGAACATCGAGCTGTTCTACTCCTTCATCCCGGGCCTGAAGGTGCTCGCCCCGAGCACCCCCGCGGAGGCCTCCGCCATGCTCCGCGCGGCCGTCCGCGACGACGACCCGGTCCTCTTCCTGGAGAACCTCGGTCTGTACAACTCCAAGGGCGAGGTGCCCGAGGACTACGCCGAGGCCGACAACGACAACGTCGCCACGATCGGCCGCGCCGGGATCACCCGCGAGGGCACCGACATCACGCTCATCGGCTACTCCCGCATGGCCATGGTGGCGGGCCAGGTCGCGGACAAGCTGGCCGAGGAGGACATCAGCGTCGAGGTGGTCGACCTGCGCAGCCTGCGCCCGCTCGACCGCCAGACGTTCGTGGACTCGGTGAAGAAGACCGGTGCCGCGGTGATCTGCGAGGACGACTGGCTGACCTACGGGATCGGCGCGGAGATCGCCGCGTCCATCCAGGAGGGGGCCTTCGACTACCTGGACGCCCCCGTCCGGCGTGTGGCCATGGCCGAGGTGCCCATGCCCTACGCCAAGCCGCTGGAGACGGCGGCCCTGCCCTCCGTCGAGTCGATCAGCACCGCCATCAAGGAGACCCTGAGCGCCGTCGGCAAGCGGGTCGGGTAGAGGAGTTTTCCATGAGCAACATCGAGATGCCACGCCTCTCCGACACCATGGAAGAGGGCGTGATCAGCACCTGGGTCAAGAAGGTCGGTGACAAGGTCGCCGCCGGTGACGTCCTGGTCGAGATCGAGACCGACAAGGCCGTCATGGAGTACGAGGCCTACGAGGACGGCTTCCTCGTGAAGCAGACCGTGGGCGAGGGCGACACCGTGCCGATCGGCGAGGTGATCGGCGTGATCGCCGACAGCCCCGACGCCGTGCCGGAGGAGTCCGCCCCGGCCGCTCCGGCCCCCGCCGCCGGGGAGGAGGCCGAGGAGAAGGAGGCCCCGGCCGCCGCTCCCGCCGCGGAACCGAGCGCCCCCGCCGCCCCGACCGGTGACGGTGAGCGTCCGCGCACCTCGCCCCTGGCCCGCAGGCTGGCGAAGGAGTACGGCCTGGACATCACGAAGATCCAGGGCTCCGGGCCCAAGGGCCGGATCGTACGCGCCGACATCGAGGCCGCCGCAAAGGCCGGAGTCCCCGAGGCCCCGGCCGCCGCTCCCGCTCCCGCCGCCGCCCCGGCCGCCGCGCCGCAGGCACCGGCCTTCGACGACGGCCGCGCCTCGGAGGAGGTCAAGGTCGGCAACGTGCGCAAGGTGATCGCGCGCCGCCTGACCGAGAGCAAGCAGCAGGTGCCGCACTTCTACCTGCGCCGTACGATCGACGCCGAGGCGCTCAAGGCCTTCCGCGCCCAGATCAACGAGCAGCTGTCGAGCACGGGCGTGAAGGTCAGCTTCAACGACCTCATCGTCAAGGCCTGCGCGACCGCGCTCAAGCTGCACCCGGCGGTCAACACCTCGTGGGTGGACGACGGGCTGCTCCAGCACCACCGGGTCAACGTCGGCGTGGCCGTCGCCGTGGACGCGGGCCTGGTCGTGCCGGTCCTGCACGACACGGACAAGGCGACGCTGTCGGAGATCTCCACCCGTACGCGTGAGCTGGCGGGCAAGGCGCGCGACAACAAGCTCAAGCCGCAGGAGATGAGCGGCGGCACGTTCAGCGTGTCCAACCTGGGCATGTTCGGCGTGGACAGCTTCTCCGCCGTCATCAACCCGCCGGAGGCGGCGATCCTCGCGGTCGGTGCGATGCGGCAGGAAGCCGTGGTCGTGGACGGCGAGGTCGCCGTGCGCAACCGCATCTCCCTGGAGCTGTCGGTGGACCACCGCGCGGTGGACGGTGCCGTGGGCGCCGCCTTCCTGAAGGACCTCGCGGAGATCCTGGAAGAGCCCATGCGGATCATCCTGTAGCACTCCAGTCCCACGAACGCCCCGGCCGGATCCTGCACCCCGGCCGGGGCGTTCGTGTGTCCGCCGTCCACAGGCTGTGGACGGCGGACACACCGGCCACCCCCTGTCCACAGCCTGTGGACGGCGGGAGTAGTGTGCGCGCCGGGAGGTACCGACATGAGGTGTTCGAGAACCCGCACCGCCGAGCCCGACGGGGTTCCCGCCAGCGTGACGTGGGGGCTGCTGGGCGCGTGGATCGTCCACGACGCGGAGGAGCTGGTGACGGTCCCCGGCTGGTCGCGCAGGGCCCGCCCCCGCCTGGAACGGAACCTGCCGCGGGTCCCGGGCCGGGTCTGGGACGGCCTCGACGTCTCGCCCCGGCACAACGCGACCGCGATCGCCCTGATGGGGCTGCTCGTCGCCGCGGCCTCCGCCGACGGGGCGAGGACCGGCGGACGGAGCGGCTTCTACCAGGCCGCGCTGGTCGGTTTCGGGCTGCACTCGGCCGTGCACGTCGCCCAGACCGTGGCCACGCGGGGGTACACGCCGGGGGTGGCCACCGCGCCGCTGGTGGTGGCGCCGTTCTCCCTCTGGGCGTGGCGGCGGCTGCGCCGGGCGGGCGTGGCGGGGACGCGTCCGCCGGCCGGAGCCGCGCTGGCCCTCCTCCCGGCCGCGCTGGCCGGGGCGCACGGACTCGCCGCACTCGCCGACCGCCCCCTGCGGCGACGCGCTCAGGCGTGACCGAGCCCCTCCTGGTCCGCGATGTCACTGTGCTGACCGACGCTGGGCGCGGAGTGCCGGGAGCGGCTCTTGGAGATGCCGAGGAACCGGTTCAGGTGCCCCTTGCGGCCCACGACGAACCAGGCCACGGAACCGAGCAGGGGCCACCAGACCTCGAGGATGATCCACAGGAGCTTGCCCCCGGCGGTCGTGTCCTTGTGCATCAGGGTGGAGACGACCGCAGCGACGAGCAGCACCAGCAGGGCCAGGGCGATGGCGAGGACGATCACCCCGGCGATCCCGCTCGCCCAGGTGTAGGCGGTGTCCGTGGCGTCCGCGAGGTACGTGAACATGACTCTCCCAACATGCAGTGGTACCACTAACACGCAGAGTAATCACATCTGTTGTCCGCTCCCTGACATTCCATGGCATTCGGGCGTTTCCCCCGTCGCCCCGCGCGGCTGACGAATCCACGCCCCCGGACGGTCGGAACCGGCTACTTTCGGGTAGCACCCCCCACCTGCGCTTTCCACTGCTTTACTGGGGACATGGGCGAGCTTCGGCGAACTGGCAGGTCCACTCCCTCGACCCGGCCGGACCCGGGTCCCCACCCACACGTCCGACCCGTGGCACCCCCGTGGGACAGCAGAGCGATCCGGATGACGGAGGGCCGCACCACCGGGGTCGGGTGACCGTGGTCAGGCAGCCCCGATACCTCTGGCTGGCCGAACAGCTCCGCGAACCGATCCTGCGCGGCGAGATGCCCCCCGGCACCCGGTTGCCCTCCCGGACACGACTGGCCCGCACCCACCGCGTCAGCGAACAGATCTCCCGTACCGCGCTCCGGCTCCTGGTCACCGAGGGGTTGGTCGAGGCCCGGCCCGGATCCGGGTACTTCGTCCGCGACGTCCCCGAGATGTTCCGGCTGTGCCGCACCGACGCCGACTCCGGTTCCGGGCTGGGGCGGCTCAGCCGGGAGACGCTCGGTACGGAGCAGGAGCGGTGCGAGCCCCCGCTGAGCACCAGGCTCCGCCTGCGCGACGGCGACCCGGTGTACCGCACCACGTCGCGCGGCCTGTCGACACACGTGCCGATCGCCCTGCACCTGTCCTGGGAGCCCGCCGCCCTCACGGCGGGCACGTTGCGCACACCCTTCGACGCCGATCCCGACCTGGGCCTGCTCGACCGGCTCAGCGCCGCGGGGCACCCCGTCGACCGGGTGGTCGAGGAGGTGGGCGTGCGCTCGTTGCTCGACTCGGAGGCCGTCCTCCTCAGCTGCGCGCCGGGGCTGCCCGTGCTGATCATCGAGCGCACGCACTACAGCGGCGGCCGCCCGGTGGAGACCTCCGACCTCATCGGGGCGGCGGAGCAGTGTCGACTTCTCTACAAGTTGTCGCTCGCCCGGCCACGCCGCCCCGGCGACCCCCGCGGCCGGACCTGACGCCGCGCGGACGGCGGTGGCACGGCGGTCGCCCCGCGCGCGGACGGCGGTGGCCCGCTCCCCGGTGCGGGAGCGGGCCACCGCCGTCGTCGGGTCCGGGAGGTCAGCCGGAGAACTCCTTGGCGACGACCTCGGCGATCTGCGCGGTGTTCAGCGCGGCGCCCTTGCGCAGGTTGTCCCCGCACAGGAAGAGGTCGAGCGACTTCGGGTCGTCCAGCGACCGGCGGATGCGGCCGACCCAGGTCGGGTCGGTGCCCACGACGTCGGCCGGGGTCGGGAACTCGCCCTTGGCCGGGTCGTCCTGGACCACGACGCCCTCGGCGGAACCGAGCAGCTCGCGGGCGGCGTCGGCGGTGACCTCCTGGGAGAAGGTCGCGTGCACGGCCAGCGAGTGGGTGGTGATCACCGGCACCCGCACGCAGGTCGCGGAGACGCGCAGGTCGGGCAGGCCCAGGATCTTGCGGGACTCGTTGCGGACCTTGAGCTCCTCGGAGGCCCAGCCGTCCTCCTTGAGCGAACCCGCCCACGGCACGACGTTGTAGGCCAGCGGAGCCGGGAACGGACCGAGCTCGCCGACGGCGGCGCGGACGTCACCGGCCTTCTCGGCGATGCCGCGGTCCGCACTGACCTTGGCCATCTGGTCGCGCAGGGTGTCGATACCCTCCTGGCCCGCGCCGGAGGCGGCCTGGTAGGAGGAGACCACGAGGTCGGTGACGCCGAAGGCGCGGTGCAGCGCGCCGATCGCGACGATCATCGACAGCGTGGTGCAGTTAGGGTTGCTGATGATGCCGCGCGGGCGGTTGCGGACCTGGTCCGCGTTGACCTCGGGCACCACGAGCGGGACGTCGGCGTCCATGCGGAAGGCACCGGAGTTGTCGACGGCGACCGCGCCCCGGGCGGCGGCGACCGGCGCCCACTCCTTGGAGACCTCGTCGGGGACGTCGAACATGGCGACGTCCACGCCGTCGAAGACCTCGGGCGCCAGGGCCTGCACGACGACGTCCTCGCCGCGCACCCGCAGCACCTTGCCCGCGCTGCGCGGGGAGGCGACCAGGCGGATCTCGCCCCAGACGTTCTCCCGCTGGGTGAGGATGTCGAGCATGACGGTGCCGACGGCGCCGGTCGCGCCGACGACGGCCAGGGTGGGAAGACGGTTGCTCATCGGCCGGTACCTCCGTAGACGACAGCCTCGACCTGGTCGGCGTCGAGCTGGAACTCGCTGTGGGCGGCCTGGACGGCCGCGTCGATCTGGGACTCCTCGACGATGACCGAGATGCGGATCTCCGAGGTGGAGATCATCTCGACGTTGGTGCCGGAACCCGCGACCGCGTCGAAGAACCGCGCGGTGACGCCCGGGTAGGAGCGCATACCCGCACCGATCAGCGAGACCTTGCCGATCTTGTCGTCGTAGCGCAGGGACTCGAAGCCGACCTTGTCCTGCACCTTCTTCAGGGAGGAGACCGCGAGCTTGCCCGACTCCTTGGGAACCGTGAAGGAGATGTCGGTGCGGGAGGTGGAGACCGCCGACACGTTCTGCACGATCATGTCGATGTTGATCTCGGCGTCGGCGAGCGCCTTGAAGATCGTGGCGGCCTCACCCACCTTGTCCGGGACTCCGACGACGGTGATCTTGGCTTCGCTCCGGTCGTGGGAGACCCCGGAGATGATCGGCTGTTCCATGCCTTCGCTTTCCTCGACTTCCGAAACGACCCAGGTTCCGGGCTTCTGGCTGAACGACGAGCGGACGTGCAGGGGAATGTTGTAACGCCGCGCGTACTCCACACACCGCAGGTGCAGGATCTTGGTCCCGCAGGCGGCCATCTCCAGCATCTCCTCGTAGGAGACCTGCGGGATGCGCTGGGCGGAGGGGACGATGCGCGGGTCGGCGGTGAAGACCCCGTCCACGTCGCTGTAGATCTCGCAGGCGTCGGCCTCCAGGGCCGCGGCCAGCGCGACCGCCGTGGTGTCGGAGCCGCCGCGCCCCAGGGAGGTGATGTCCTTGGTGTCCTGGGAGACGCCCTGGAACCCGGCGACGATGCAGATCGCGCCCTCGTCCACGGCCTCCTGGATACGACCCGGGGTCACGTCGATGATCTTCGCGTTGCCGTGCAACGACGTGGTGATGACACCGGCCTGTGAACCGGTGAAGGACCGGGCCTCGTACCCCAGGTTCTCGATGGCCATCGCCACGAGGGCCATGGACATGCGCTCACCCGCGGTGACGAGCATGTCGAGCTCGCGCGCCGGCGGCATCGGGGAGACCTGTTCGGCCAGGTCCAGCAGCTCGTCGGTCGTGTCGCCCATGGCAGACACGACGACGACGACGTCATATCCCGCCTTTTTCTGAGCGACGATCCGCTGGGCTACTCGCTTGATGGCTTCCGCGTCAGCCACGGAAGACCCACCGTACTTCTGCACGATTAGGGCCACGATCGATGCTCCTGAGGAGTTGGGATCAAGTCAACAGACAATTGGAGTGTAGCCAGCCACGCCTCTCACACCCCGTCCGACCTGCGACGGGAGCGCGTGGCGACTTGACACACCAGCACTCGGGCCTACCCCGAGAAACGGAGGTTACTCGTGTTTCGGACAGATTACGGCCGAGTGTGAGCTAGAACTCCAGGCTGCGACGGCCCTCGAAGGCACGTCCCAGCGTCACCTCGTCGGCGTACTCCAGGTCACCGCCGACCGGCAGTCCACTGGCCAGACGAGTCACCTTCAGACCCATCGGTTTGACCAACCGCGCCAGGTAGGTCGCGGTGGCCTCCCCTTCCAGGTTGGGGTCGGTCGCCAGGATCAGCTCGGTGACCTGGCCGTCCGCCAGACGGGTCATGAGTTCCTTGACACGCAGGTCGTCGGGTCCGACGCCCTCGATGGGGCTGATCGCGCCGCCCAGCACGTGGTAGCGCCCGCGGAACTCGCGGGTGCGCTCGATGGCGACGACGTCCTTGGACTCCTCGACGACGCAGATGACCGCGGCGTCGCGGCGCGCGTCACGGCAGATACGGCACTGCTCCTCCTCGGCGACGTTGCCGCACACGGAGCAGAAGCGCACCTTCTCCTTCACCTCGACCAACGCGTTGACGAGGCGTCTGACGTCCGCGTTCTCCGCGGACAGCACGTGGAAGGCGATACGCTGCGCACTTTTCGGACCGACGCCGGGCAGCCGCCCGAGCTCGTCGATCAGATTCTGTACCGCGCCTTCGTACATCGCCTACCCACTCGGTCGGACCGAAACCACGGGGCGGTCCGTCACCCCTTCCACCCACCGTATCCGGCGCGGCGGCCTGCCGGGTACACGGCCAGGCCCCCGCACCGTCCGACCGCGGGAGCCTAGAAGCCCGGCAGACCCGGGATCCCACCGCCGGGCATCCCGCCCATGCCCTGGGTGAGCGGCCCCATCTTCTCCTGCTGGAGCCGTTCGACCTGGGCCTCGGCGTCGCGGATGGCGGCGAGCACCAGGTCGGCGACGGTCTGCGCCGTCTCCCCGGCGTCGGCGGGGTCCACGGCCTTGGGGTCGACGGTGATGTCCTCGACCTGCCCGCGCCCGTTCAGCCTGACCTTGACCAGGCCTCCGCCGGAGGTGCCCTCGACCTCGGCCTCGTCGAGCGCCTGCTGGGCCTCGACCAACTGCTGCTGCATCTGCTGGGCCTGCTGGAGCAGGGCCTGCATGTCCATTCCGCCAGGGTTCACGGCCGTCTCCTCGCCGCACTCGTGGTGCTGGGTGTCGCTTGTCGTGTCACTCTCGCTGCGAGACTAACCGCTCCCCTCCGCCGGTACCGCCGGTACCGGCGGAGGCGTCGCGTGGTCGTCGATCACGGTGTCGAGCGTGGCGAGGGTGCGCTGGAGCCGCTCGACGGAGGCCTGGATCCGCTCACGCTCCTCGCGCAGGTTGTCGAGGAGGTCCGGGGCGGGTTCGCCGCGTTCCTGGGCGTAGATGCAGGGCAGCAGATCGTAGATGGTGCCGCTGCTCAGACCCGCCGCGAACAGGCACTGGATGCGCTCGACGCGTTCGAGCGCGAGCGACCCGTACTCGCGGTGCCCGCCCGTGGTCCGCCGGGAGGACAGCAGCCCCTGTTGCTCGTAGTACCGCAGCGACCTCGGGCTGACCCCCGATCGCCGCGCCAGTTCACCGATCCGCACCACGCCTCCTTCATGTGATGTGTGCCACAGAGGGTTGAACCTGACACTGATGTCAAATTCTAGTCTCGTTCCATGCACACGACGACAACGACCGACACCGCCGCCACGCACCCGTCCACGAACGACCACCCGCTGCTCACCCCGCACGCGCTCCCCACGCTCACCCTGCCGAACCGGGTGGTCATGGCCCCGATGACCCGGCTGCGCGCCGACCGGGACGGCGTTCCCCAACCGGTCATGGCCGCCTACTACGCCCAGCGCGCCGGTGCGGGGCTCATCGTCTCCGAGGGCATCGCCCCGAGCCTGACCGGCCAGCAGTACCTCACCCAGCCGGGCCTGTTCACCGAGGAGCAGGTGGTCGGCTGGCGTGCGGTCACCGACGCGGTCCACGCGGGGGCCGACGAGGGCGGCGGCCCCGCCCGTGGCGCCAGGCGCCGCCCCGGGCGGATCTTCGCCCAGATCATGCACGCCGGACGCAACGGACACCCCGCCAACCGCCCGGACGGCGGCACCCCGCTGGCCCCCTCGGCGGTCCCGCGCACCGGCCTGTTCCACACCCTCGGCGGCAAGGTCGCGCCGGTCACGCCGCGGGCGATGACGCTCGACGAGGTGCGCGCCGCCGTCACCGACCACGCCGAGGCCGCCCGCGCCGCGATCCGCGCCGGGTTCGACGGGGTGGAGATCCACGGCGCCAACAGCTACCTGCCGCACCAGTTCCTCGCCGACAACACCAACCTGCGCACCGACCTGTACGGCGGCACCGCCACGGGGCGGATCCGCTTCGCCGTCGAGGTGGTCGAGGCGGTGGCCGACGCGGTCGGCGCCGACCGCGTGGGGTTGCGGATCTCCCCCGGGAACCCGGAGTCCGAGATGGTCGAGCACGACCCGGCCCCCGTCTACCGGGAACTCCTGGCCGCGATCGACCCGCTGGGCCTGGCCTACCTGCACGTCACCGACGACCCCGGCTACCCGGCCCTGGACGACCTCCGCCCCCGCTGGAACTCCACCCTGGTGGGCAACACCGGTGAGCACGAGGAGACCACCCCCGAGAGCGCGGCGCGCCTGGTCCGCGAGGGCCGCGCCGACCTGGTGTCCGTGGGCCGCCCGTACATCTCCAACCCCGACGCGGTCGAGCGGATCGCCGCCGGGGTGCCGTGGGCGCCCATCCGGGAGAAGGAGTTCCACTACACGTCCGGCCCCCGGGGGTATGTCGACTACCCTCCGCACGGCGAGGAGCGGGGCGGTGACCAGGGCACACCCGGAGGCGAAGAGTAGCCTTGGCGTCACTGTCGGTTGAAGGAGTGTCCTGCGGGGCACAAACGTCCCGTTGGTGTCCCGACGGCGCCAACGGCATCACCGACAGTCACGGGGGACGACGTGTTGACCGCCAGGGAGCGCCACGCGGCTCTGATCGAGGCGATGATCGCGGACGGAACACTGACCGATCCCGCCCTCATCGACACCTTCCGTGCCGTCCCCCGGCACCACTACATCCCCGAGTCCGGTGCCCTGACCCACCACGGCACACCGCTCAACGCCGTCAACAACCCCGAACTGTGGCTCGCCGCCGTCTACACCGACGACGCGATCGGCACCCGGATCGAGGAGGTCGGCCTGCCGAGGCAACGGGGTGAGGAGGTACGGGGTCCGCGCCCGTCCCCCCGGAGGGCGACCACCTCCTCCAGCTCCGCGCCGACCGTCCTGGCGCGGATGCTGGAGCTGGCCGACCTCACCAACGGCCAGCGCGTCCTGGAGGTCGGGACCGGGACCGGGTGGAACACCGCGCTGCTCGCCCACCGGCTGGGCGACTCCGCGGTCACCAGCGTGGAGATCGACTCGCACGTGGCGGCCTCCGCGCGCGCGACGCTGCGCGCCGAGGGGTACACCCCGTCCGTCCAGCACGCCGACGGGTACGAGGGCTGGCCGCCCGGCGCCCCCTACGACCGGATCACGTCCACCTGCGGGGTCCGCCGTGTGCCCTCCGCCTGGACGCGGCAGACCCGGGCGGGCGGACTGATCGTCTGCCCGTGGGGGCTGTTGGAGGGCGCCGGGGTGATCACCCGGCTGGAACGCGCCGATGACGGTTCCGCGACGGGGACCTTCCACGGCGGCGTGGGGTTCGTGTCCCTGCGGGTGCCGGGACCCGCCGCGCCACTGGTACGGGACTCGGGACAGCAGCCGGACGAGTACCGGCTCACCCAGACCGACCCCCTGGCTCCGCTCACGGCGTTCGCCTCCGCGTTCGCGCTGTCCGTCCTGGTGCCCGACTGGCGGGTCCGGCGGAGGTGGATCGGTACGGGGTCGGGCGTGTGGGTCAGCGACAGGTCGGGGGAGTCGTGGGTACGCGTCTACCCCTACGGCACGTCGTGGATGATCGAGCAGGGCGGACCGAGGAGCATCTGGGACGAGTTCGAGGACGCGCTGGAGGAGTGGGAACGGCTGGACCGGCCGGAACCGGAGCGCTTCGGACTGTCGGTGGACGGAGCGGGCGGCCACCGGGTGTGGCTGGGCTCCCCCGACGGTCCCGGATGGACGGTGTGACCGGCCGGGTTCCCCTCGGTTCCGGAGCCGTGCGTTCCCGGAGGCCGTCCGCGGCGGGAGCGGAGCGGCGACCCGACGGTCACGCCCCGGTCCCGTCCTCCCCGGTCCCGTCCTCCGCGGTCCTCGCCCTCTCGTTCCTCTCCCGGAGCTTGCGCAGGAGTTCGTTCCTGTTCTGGCGGGCGTCGGCACTGGGTCCGCTCGGACCGCCGTTGCCCCCGCCCCTCAGCGATCCGCGCGAGACCGTGCTGCGCTGGCCGCCCAACCCGAGAAGGTTGTCGTTGTTCTTCGCCATGGGCGTCTCCTCTCCCTCACGGCGGGACGCGGTGCCCCGCCTCCGTGATCGTCCACAGGAGCGTAACCAAAACAAGACGAGACGTCTCGTTCTTTTCCTCCCGTTACCGTGAAGGCATGGACACACCCACGGAAGACCCCCGGGAGAGGCGGGCGCCGGACCCCCAACGCCGCAGCGAACGCGCGCGCCTGGCCATCCTCGACGCCGCGGCCGAACTCGTCGGCGAGGTCGGGTACGCGAAACTGACCATGGAGGCGATCGCCGCCAGGGCGAGGGTCGGCAAACAGACCATCTACCGCTGGTGGCCCTCCAGGGCGGCCGTGGTCCTCGACGTCTTCGAGCGGCGGACCGGAACCCCCGGCGCCCCGCTTCCGGACACGGGCGACCTGGCCACGGACCTGCGAGCGGTCCTGTACGCCACGGTCGACGAGTTCACCGACCCCGGGACCGACGGCATCGCCCGCGCGTTCACCGCCGAGATCCAGCACGACCCCGACCTCGCCGCGACCGTCGCCGAACGGCTGACACGA
The DNA here is from genome assembly GCF_055632325.1 of Nocardiopsis sp. KDC1DS13DA1. NCBI lineage: Bacteria > Bacillati > Actinomycetota > Actinomycetes > Streptosporangiales > Nocardiopsidaceae > Nocardiopsis > Nocardiopsis sp. KDC1DS13DA1. Next base: position 139,300 of record NZ_JBVMUY010000025.1, on the reverse strand, counting down.
CCCAACAACGAGGCGTTCCGGGAACGGCTGCGCGCGGCACGGGACGCCGGACAGCTCGACCCGGGCCTCGACCTGGACCTCGCCCTGGAACTGCTCGTCGGACCGATCACGCAGCGGTGGCTGATGCGCACCGCGCCACTCACCCACGCCTACGTGGACGAACTCCTGGCCACGGCGCTGCGGGCCCTCGGCCCGCGCTGAGGGAGGGGTTGCCTTCCACCGCGGAGCGGGGGCCGGAACAAGCAGGCCCCGGGCTGTGTTTTCTGGGTCCTGCGCTCGGCTTCGGACCGTGTCCGGGCGCCCGGGGACAGGGATTCCTCCTCCTCGGCCGCGCCTGCCGCTCATTCCCCGCTCCGCGGCTCGCCCCGTCGTGCGCAACCCGGTCGGCGCCCGAACGACCACCCCCTACGGTGACCGTCCCAGAAAACAGGCCCTAGTCGGCCGGGGCCTCGTGCTCGATCTCGTCGATGACGCGGCCGCCGAGCTCGGACTCGATGAGCGAGGCGCCACCCCCGGCCGGGGCCGGCGACGCACCGCCGCCCGGTGCCGGAGCACCGGTCGCGGGCGGCGCGGCCCGCCGTTCGGCGGATGCCGGCTCCCGCCTCGGCTCGGGCTCCGGGTCGGCGGTCGCCGCCTCGGGCGGAGGCGCGGCCGAGGCGTCCTCGAACGGGTCCGGCGGCGGCTCCTGGAGACCGGTGACGATCCGGTCCGGGGGCGGGCCGCCGGGAGCGGCCGGCGCGGGAGCGGGTTCCGCAGCCGCGGGGCTCTCCGCCGGGACGGGCTCGGGGCGGGCGGGTTGCGGCGCGGGCGGGTCCCAGCCGGTGGGCTCGACCGGACGGGGCGCGGGCTCCGGGCGCCGGGCGGACGGGGCCCCCGGCCCCGAACCGGCGGCCGCCACGCGCACCTCGGTGCCGAGCACCTGCTGGACGGCCCCCGCGACCACCTGGTCACTGCCGCTGTTGGCGAACCCCTTGGCCTCGTTCGGGCGGTTGAAGCTCAGGAGGACGGTGTTGCCCTCCACCCCGACCGGGCGGACGTCGCTGCCGGTCAGGACCATCCACGTGAACCGGCGGCGGCCCTTGACCGCCTCCAGGATCTGCCCCCAGGCGCCCTGGACGCGGCCCAGGTCGACCGCTCCGCCGGAGTGCGGCGGGGCGGACGCGGGTCGCGGCGCGGGGTCGGGCGCGGAGCGGCGCGGCGGTTCGGCCCACCCGTCGGGCTCGGGCGCGGCACGGGGTGCGGGCTCGGGCGCGCCGGGCCGTTCCGGGCCCGCGGTCGCCGGAGAATTCCGGGGGGCCGGATCGGGCTGGGGGGCGGGGGCGGGCCGCGCGGGGGCGGCGGGCACCGGTTCCGGAGCGGTCTGCGGCACGGCCGGAGCCGCCTGGGCCGCGGGGGCGGTCTGCGGCACGGCGGCGGCACCCGAGGCGACCCGGCGCTCCATCTGCTCCAGGCGGGCGAGCAGGGCGGAACCGTCCGCCCCGTCGGTTCCCGGCAGCAGGACCCGCGAGCAGATGAGCTCCAGCAGCAGGCGTGGAGCGGTGGCGCCGCGCATGTCGGTCAGCCCCTGGTTGAGGATCTCCGCGGCCCGGGTGAGCTCGCCCGGGCCCAGCCGGGCGGCCTGTTCCCGCATCCGCTCGGCCGCCTCGGGATCAGCGTTGACCAGGCCCTTGTCCAGTGCGTCCGGGACGGCGGCCAGGATGACCAGGTCACGGAAGCGCTCCAGCAGGTCCGTCGTGAAGCGGCGGGGGTCGTGGCCGCCCTCGACCACGCGGTCGATGAGGGAGAAGGCGGCCGCCCCGTCCCGGGCGCCGAGTGCGTCGACCATGTCGCCGAGCAGGCTGGAGTCGGTGTACCCGAGCAGGGACACGGCGCCCTCACGGGTGATGCCCTCCTCACCCGAACCGGCGATGAGCTGGTCGAGCACGGAGAGGCCGTCACGGGCGGAACCGGCACCGGCCCGCACCACCAGCGGCAGCGCCGCCGGGTCGTAGGGGATGCCCTCCTCCTTGAGCAGGTCCTCGAACAGGTCCTTGAGGGTGCTCGGCGGGATGAGGCGGAAGGGGTAGTGGTGGGTCCGCGACCGGATCGTCCCGATGACCTTCTCGGGCTCGGTCGTGGCGAACACGAACTTCAGGTGCGGCGGTGGTTCCTCGACGAGTTTGAGCAGCGCGTTGAAACCCTCGCGGGTCACCATGTGCGCCTCGTCGATGATGTAGATCTTGTAGCGCGAGCCCACCGGCGCGAAGAAGGCCCGTTCGCGCAGGTCACGCGCGTCGTCGACACCGCCGTGGGAGGCGGCGTCGATCTCGATGACGTCGATGCTGCCGCCGCCGTCGGGGGCGAGGGCCACGCAGGAGTCGCACGTGCCGCACGGGTCGGGGGTGGGGCCCTGCGCACAGTTGAGGGAGCGGGCCAGGATACGGGCGCTGGTCGTCTTCCCGCAGCCGCGCGGGCCGCTGAAGAGGTAGGCGTGGTTGATCCGGCCGCTGCGCAGCGCCTGGCGCAGCGGATCGGTCACGTGCTCCTGTCCGCGCACCTCACCGAACGTCGCCGGACGGTACTTGCGGTACAGCGCGATGCTCACGGTGTGATCACTCCCCTGGTCCCTGCCACGGGTCCATTCAACCCGCATGCGGCGACAACTCGGACGGGATCGTGGGAACCGGGGGCTCGTCCGGGCCCGGGAAAGACAAGGACCCCCCGCGCACCCGCCAGAGCCTACTTATCCTTGCTGCCTTCCGGCCCTGGGGAGGTTCATAGGATGACGCCGCACGAGGGGTCTGCCCCGAGTGTATCCGAACCCCCGAGTGCCCCGGCAACCCGTCGCCGAGGTGGTTCCGACAACAGCCGCGGAACGGAACCCTTCCGACCCTCCGGGCGTCTTGATGGGCATGTTCGACCCCACAGCCCCCACCGACCGCTCCGCCGAGCGCCGCGAGCTCATCGTCAGCACCCTGGAGACCGCCTTCTCCGACCTGATGGCCGCCGCCCCGGCGGCGTTCCGGGTCAAGTTCCGCAAGATGGCGGCCAACCCGTTCGCCTTCTACCGGGGCAGCGCCGCCCTCTTCTACGCCGACGTCGCCACCATGGCCGACCCGTGGGCGACCGACCGCACCTCGCGGGTGTGGATCCAGGGCGACCTGCACGCGGAGAACTTCGGCACGTACATGGACTCGACCGGGCGCCTGGTCTTCGACGTCAACGACTTCGACGAGGCCTACCTCGGCCACTTCACCTGGGACGTCCTGCGCCTCGTGGCCAGCATCGGCCTGCTGGGCTGGCAGAAGGCCCTGTCCGACGAGGACATCGGCACGCTGGCGGCGCGCTACGTCCGCGCCTACACCGACCAGGTCCGCGAGTTCGCGACCGAGGGCGGAGACTCCGCGTTCTCCCTCAAACTGGGCAACACCGACGGCACGGTGCACGACGTGCTCCAGGAGGCGCGGCTCAACAGCCGCGCCGCGATGCTGACCGCCATGACCGAGCGCCACGGGTACGAGCGCAGGTTCCGCGAGGGTCCGCGCGTACGCCGCCTGGCCGACGACGAGCGGGACAAGGCCCTCGCCGCGTACCGCGCCTACCTGGACACCATCCCCCGGGACCTGCGGTTCACCTCGCTGAACTACCGGGTCAAGGACATCGTGGGCAGCGGCGGCTTCGGCATCGGCTCGGCCGGGCTGCCCGCCTACACGCTGCTCATCGAGGGGCGGTCGGAGGCGTGGGACAACGACGTCGTCCTGTCCATGAAGCAGGGCAACGTGGCCGCGCCGTCCCGCGTGGTGACCGACCAGCGCATCATGGCGGCCTTCGAGCACCACGGGCACCGCACCGCCGTGTCCCAGCGCGCGCTCCAGGCACACGCCGACCCGCTGCTGGGCCACACCGAGCTCGACGGCGCGGGCTTCGTGGTCAGCGAGATCTCGCCCTACACCAACGACCTCGACTGGGGCGGCCTCACCGAACCCTCGGAGATCGCCCCCGTGCTGGACTACCTGGGCCGCGCGACCGCCAAGGCGCACTGCGTGTCCGACGCCCACGCGGACACCACCCTGGTGGGCGGGGAGACCGAGGAGGCCCTCATGGCGGTGCTCGACGGCCGCGAGGAGGAGTTCACGTCCTGGTGCACGGACTTCGCGCACGCCTACGCCGCACAGGCGCGGGCCGACCACTCGCTGTTCGTCGACGCCTTCCGCAACAACGCCATCAGCGGCGTGCGGTCCAGCCGCGCCTGACGACGGGCGCCCGGGGCCTTTCGGAGCCGTCCCGCGACGGCTCCGAAAGGCCCGGCACCCTACCGGACGACCACGGAGAAACCCGTTCGGACCACACCCTGACAGCATGTAGAGTTGTTCGCGGAGGATTCGCCTAGTGGCCTAGGGCGCACGATTGGAAATCGTGTTGGGAGCAATCCCTCAGGGGTTCAAATCCCCTATCCTCCGCCAGAGAGGCTCTGATCCGCGGTGACGCGGGCCAGAGCCTCTTTTCGTGCCGCTCCCGACGGCCCTCACGCGGGGACCCGGGAGAGGGCAGGCGCGGTGCCCCGCCCACGGCCACCGGAACGGGCTCAGGCGACGCCGAAGTACGTCGAGACCCCGCTGAGCATGAGCTGGACACCGATGGTCGCGACGAAGAGCCCGCCGAACCGCGTCACGATGGCCATGGTCGGCGGAGACATGTTCATCCTGTTGACGAGGAACAGGTGCCCCACGGGGATCAGGGCCACCGAGACGGCCACGGCGATGAGCGCGGCGACGGTGCCCGTCCACCCGCTTCCCGTGGAGGCGATGACGATCACCGTGGTGATGGCGCCCGGGCCCGCCATGAAGGGGATGGCGTAGGGCACGATGATCGAGTCCTCGGCCGACCGCCGTACCGGCTCCTCATGGGCGGAGGCCCCGCCCTGCGCGCGGGAGGCCTGCCCCCCGAAGAGCATCTCGAACCCCATCAGGGCGAGCACCAGCCCGCCCGCGACACCGAACGCACCGAGATTGATACCGACGAGGTCGAGCAGTTCGCGACCGACGAGCGCCGCGCCGCCCAGGGTGACCGCGACGGTCAGCATGATGCGGCGGACGTACTCCCGCCGGCGCTCGGGCTCGTCCTCCGTGAGGACGCGGAAGAAGATGGCGCGGGTGACCGGGTCGAGCAGGACCGCGACGGCGACGATCGCCTGCACCGTCAGTTCGAGTGCGCCCATACTGCCTCCCACCGCTGTGGTTCGGGCCGGTTCCCGGGACCCGGGGGCGCGGGGGCGCGGTGGCGGGACCACCGCCCACGGGGTCGGGCGGACTCCGGTCGCGGCCGGGTGGCTCCACCGTGCCAGGCCCGACGGGTGCGGTCACGCACGACACGCGACGGTGCCGTGGGACCGCCCATCCCAGGACGGCGGCGCGCTCACCCGGCCACGCGTTCGCGGCGCAACGGCTGCCCGGCCAGGGTGGTCCAGACCCGCAGCAGCCACTCCACGGGGCCGTAGGCACAGCGCCGCAGCCACCAGCGGCTCAGCGCGGCCTGCGCGGCGAACAGCACGAGCGCGACCGCCGCGGTCGCCAGCGGTGGGACACGCCCCACCAGGGCGGCTCCGTACCCGGTGAAGAGCAGGGCGCAGACGAGGGACTGGCCGAGGTAGTGGGTGAGCGCCATGCGCCCGGGCGGCGCGAACACCCCGGTCAGCGCCGCGCCGTACCGCCCCGAGAACAGGCGCAGGGCGGTCGCGGCGTAGGCCGCGGCCAGGAGCGGAGCGGTGATGACGTCGATCCCCAGCGCGAGGACCTGGTAGGCGCCGCCCGGGTGGGCGAGGGACGCGTGGGCGTACACGAGGCCGCCCGGCAGACCCACGGTGAAGCCGACCCACTGCAGGCGGACGAGCGTCCGACCGTGCTCGAGGGGCTCCGTCAGGACGCCGCGCCGTCCCGCGGCGAGGCCGAGCAGGAACGCGGCCAGCGCGGAGGGGGCCTGGAAGAAGGCGAGCAGGAACAGGACGTCGGGGAGTTGGCTCAGGTGGGCGGAGACGACCGAACCGGGATCGCCGCGCAGTGCCTCGGTGGCCGCCTCCGCCGCCGGAATCGCTCCGGGGTCCACCGCGGCTCCGCCCTCACCTTGGAGCGTGAGGGCGAGGGAGAGCAGGGCGTACGCGGCTCCGACGACGCCCAGGACCACGACGGCGACGGACGCGGCCGCCGGGGGCCGGAGCCGTCGGGCGGTGAGGAGGACGAGGCCGAGCACGGCGTAGGTGGTGAGGATGTCACCGGGGAAGAGCAGCACCGCGTGCGCGGCTCCGAGGACGAACAGACCGCTCAGGCGGCGGAGGAACCGCGGAACGAAGCCGACCCCGCGCCGCTCGGCGGAGGCCAGTTGCAGCGTGAAGCTGTAGCCGAACAGGAAGGAGAACAGGAGGAAGAACTTGGCCTCGAAGAACACCGCCGTGAACGCGCGGACCGCATGGTCCGACGGTGCGCGGAAGGCGGGGTCCACCACGCCGCCGCCGTGGTGGGCGGAGGCCAGGTAACCGATGTTGACGACGAGGACGCCCAGGAGCGCGAACCCGCGTAGGGCGTCGACATGGAGGAGTCGCCCGGGCGTACGGTCCGTCCGGGGTGCGGTCGCGTCGGTCATGCGGGCGCCTCCCCGCCGGACACACCCTCGAGGAACCGGCGCTGGTCGTCGAGGAATCCGGGGGCGAACAACTGGCGCGGGGCCAGGAGCGCGGTCAGCACGAGGGGAACGGGCTCGCCCTCCAGGTCGTCCCTGAGCAACGCGTGGGTGGCGTCCGGGTAGTGGCGGACGGTCAGGCTGTCCGGCGGCAGCAGCCTTCGGTAGGTGGCCTCCGTGTCCGCGACGTCGACGTTCAGATCGTGTCCGGCGAGGACCAGCAGCGTGGGGGTGCCGCTCATGGAGCGCAGGTCGGCGCTCGCGTCGGAACGGAAGTTCCTGCTCACGAACCTCCACCGCTCGGCGCTCATGGCCTGGGGGCCGCCGACCGCCTGCCGGTACCGCTCGAAGTCCGCTCCCTCCCGGAGCAGGCGCAGGGTCGTCTCCCGGCGGCGCAGCGCCTCCCGTGTCTCCTCCGGTGTCGCGTTCGTCTCCCGCAACTCCGCCATCAGGTTGTAGCGCCCCTGCCGCTGCCAGTCCACGGCCGGGGAGACGGCGATGACGAAGTCGAGGTCCCCCTCCCGAGCCGTGACCTTGGGCAGCACCCATCCGGCCTGGCTGGCCCCCCACAGGCCGATCCGGCTGTCGTCGATGTCCGGGCGCGCACGCCCCCAGGACACGGCGGCGAGGGTCTCCTCCGCGCGGTCGTCCATGCTCTGGTCCAGCCAGTCGCCCCCGGAGTCGCCGACCCCGGGCTTGCTCAACGAGAGCGACGCGTATCCGGCCCGCCCGAACGCCTCCCAGAGCGGCCGGTAGAAGGTGTCGTGCGTGGCGTCGACGGGTCCGTCCCCGTGGACGAAGACGACGAGCCCGAACGGCCCCTCCCCTGATTCGGGCCGGGCGAGCACCCCGTCGAGCTCCTGTCCCCCGTGCCGCACCGTGACGCGCTCCTCCCGCAGAGCGTAGGTGTTCCGCCAGGTCACGACCGCGCCCAGCCCCGTTCCCACGAGCAGCACAAGGGCCACGGCCCACACCGGTAAACGCCGCAGGGGCGACGCGTTGCGTCGTCGCATGCCTCATCTCCAAAACTATCAAAATAAAAACGAACGTTCTCATCATGATAGTATGAGGCTCGGCGGCGCAAGCCCGACCGAAGGACCACACCGAGGCGGAGGGGCGGAGATGGGCGCAGCGGCACGGAGGGGAGAACCGGCCTCCCCCGGCGGCGCACGGGTGTGCCGTGGGGTTCCCGTCGGGGATGAGGAGCGGGTGGCCGCCCTGTACTGGGAGGCGTTCGGACGCAAACTCGGGGCGGCGCTGAACCCACCCGACAGGGCCCGGGCCTTCCTCGCGGACCACCTGAACCACGACCGGGGCATCGTGGCCGTCATCGACGGCGAGACGGTGGGGGCGGTCGGATACCAGCTCGGCGGCCGCGGCCTGGTCGGCGGCGGCGCGGGCGACGTGCTGTCCGCCTACGGGCCGCTGCGCGGCCTGCCTCGGCTGGCCCTCCTCGCACTGGTGGAACGACACCCAGAACCCGGCGAACTGGTGATGGACGGCATCGCCGTCGACCCCCGGCACCGCGGAAGGGGCATCGGTAGCCTGCTCCTGCGCGAGGTCGCGGCCGTGGCGGCCGACCACGCCCGGCACCGCGTCCGGCTCGACGTCGTCGACGTCAACCCGGGCGCCCGAGCCCTGTACGAACGGCACGGCTTCCGCGCCGTCCGCACCGAACGAACCCCGTACCTGCGCCGCGTCATGGGGTTCGGAGCCGTCACCACCATGCACCGGACCGTCGCACCGGCCGGGGACACCGACGACAGGACCACACCGTGAACACCACGACCGGAACGCCGGGGGACGCCGACTGGCCCGCGATCCCGACCCGCCTGCTCGTCCACGCGCTGGTACGCGGGGACGGGACCGTCGACGCGGGCGAGCTCTACGCGGTCGCCGGACTGCTGGGCATGACCGACCAGCAGGTCCGCCTCTGCATCAAACGCCTCGTCGCGGAGGGCCGCTTCACCCACGAGGGCCGCGGACGCAGGGCGCTCCTGCGGGCCGCGCCCGACGCCACCGGCTCCCTCGCCCCCGACGCCGCCCACGTCCGCCACGCCTACCGCCAGGACCACGGGACCGCGCCCTGGGACGGCGTCTGGCACCTCTTCGCCTTCGCCGTCCCCGAGTCCCGGCGGACCGCCCGGGACTCCCTGCGGGACACGCTCCTGCACCTGGGCGCCGCACCCGTCCAGGGCGGCCTGTACGTCAGCGCCAACCCGATCGCCGCCCTGGTCGGGGCACGGGCGGACGAGCTCGGTGTCGGCGACGCGCTCACCCGGCTCACGAGCACCGACCTCCACGTCGGCGGGGTCGGCGACCCGCCGGCCCTGGCCGCCGCCCTGTGGCCGCTCGACGAGATCGCGGACCGGCACTCCCGCCTGTCGGGCCTCGCGCGCGTCTACCTCGACCGGATCGACGCGCCGGAGGAGATCGCCGGCCCCGAGCGGCTGAGCATGGCCGTGCGCCTGGCCGCGGCCTTCACCGAGGCCATGGAACCCGACCCCCTCCTGCCGCCGGAACTGCTCCCCCAGCCCTGGGAGGGAACCGAGTCACGCCGACTCGCCTCGGCGTGCTGGTCGGCGCTCGCCGAGGCCGACGGCGCGGACGGCGCCTCCCCCTCCGGACCGCGCCTGTTCTCCCTGTACGAGGGCGTGACGGACGAGCCCGGGCGGGACCGCGGCGAACACCGTTCCGTCTGACCAGCGCGGCACCCGCGCTCGTTCGGGGGGCTCGCCTCCACTCATTTTGCAACTTGTTGCATAATGAGGTTCGGGTCGGCCGGACACCGGCCCGCGAAGCACCGCGCGAGGAGACCACATGAGCGAGTACCCGCACCTGCTGGAACCACTGGACCTGGGCTTCACCACCCTGCCCAACCGCGTGATCATGGGATCCATGCACGTGGGCCTGGAGGAGGTCGAGGGCGGCTTCGAGCGGATGGCCGCCTTCTACGCCGAGCGCGCCCGCGGCGGTGTCGGCCTGATCGTCACCGGCGGCATCGCGCCCAACGAGGAGGGCGTCACCTTCAAGGGCGCCGCCAAGCTCACCACCGAGGCGGAGGCCGACGAGCACCGGGTGATCACCGACGCCGTCCACCGCGAGGGCGGCCGGATCGCCATGCAGATCCTGCACACCGGCCGCTACGCGTTCAGCGAGGACTCCGTCGCGCCCAGCGCGATCCAGGCACCCATCAGCCCCTTCACCCCGCGCGAGCTGACCGACGAGGACGTCGAGCGCACCATCGACGACTTCGCCCGGGCCGCCGAGCTCGCCCGAAGAGCCGGATACGACGGTGTCGAGGTCATGGGCTCCGAGGGCTACCTCATCAACCAGTTCATCGCGTCCGCCACCAACAGGCGCGAGGACCGCTGGGGCGGCTCCTACGAGAACCGCATGCGCTTTCCCGTGGAGATCGTCCGCCGCGTCCGCGAGCGCGTCGGCCCCGACTTCGTGGTGGTCTACCGCCTGTCCATGCTCGACCTCGTGCCCGGCGGATCCACGTTCGACGAGGTCGTCCGGCTCGCCAAGGCGATCGAGGAGGCCGGGGCGACCATCATCAACACCGGTATCGGCTGGCACGAGGCGCGCATCCCCACCATCGCCACCTCCGTCCCGCGCGGCGCCTACAGCTGGGTGACCCGCAAGCTCATGGGCGAGGTGTCCGTCCCCCTGGTCGCCGTCAACCGGATCAACACCCCCGCCGTCGCCGAGGAGATCCTCTCCGAAGGCCACGCGGACATGGTCTCCCTCGCCCGCCCCCTCCTCGCCGACCCCGACTTCGTCAACAAGGCCGAGGCGGGCGCCCCCGAGGAGATCAACACCTGCATCGGCTGCAACCAGGCCTGCCTGGACCACACCTTCAGCCTCAAGATCACCTCCTGCCTCGTGAACCCCCGTGCCTGCCACGAGACCGAACTGGTCCTCTCCCCCACCCGCACCCGCAAGAACGTGGCCGTGGTCGGCGCTGGGCCCGCCGGGCTCGCCTTCTCCGTCTCCGCCGCCGAGCGCGGGCACACCGTCACCCTCTTCGACGCGGCCAGCGAGATCGGCGGCCAGCTCAACATGGCCCGCCGGGTGCCCGGCAAGGAGGAGTTCGACGAGACCCTCCGCTACTACCGCGTCCAGCTCGACAAGCACGGCGTGGACGTGCGGCTCAGGACCCGGGTCACCGCGGCCGACCTCGACGGCTACGACGAGGTCGTCCTCGCCACCGGTGTCACGCCCCGCGCCCCCGGGATCCCCGGTGTCGACCACCCCAAGGTGGTCAGCTACGTCGACGTCCTCAGGGGCGGGGCCGCCGTCGGCGAGCGCGTCGCGGTCATCGGCGCGGGCGGCATCGGCTTCGACGTCGCGGAGTTCCTCACCGACGGCGGCGAGAAGGCCAGCCTGGACCCCGACGAGTTCTTCCGGCAGTGGGGCGTGGACACCGACCACACCACACCGGGCGGCCTCACCGAGCCGAAGCGGCCCGCCCCGCCGCGCACCGTCCACCTGATCCAGCGCAAGACCAGCAAGGTCGGTGCCGGGCTCGGCAAGACCACCGGCTGGATCCACCGCCTGGAACTGCGCCACCGGGGCGTGGAGATGGTCGCGGGCGCCACCTACGACCGCGTCGACGACGACGGCCTCCACCTGACCGTGGACGGTGAGAGCCGCGTGCTCGACGTGGACACCGTCGTGGTGTGCGCGGGCCAGGACCCGCGCCGCGACCTCGCCGACGAACTGACCGCCGCCGGGCGCGAGGTGCATCTGATCGGCGGAGCCGACGTGGCCGCCGAGCTGGACGCCAAGCGCGCCATCAAGCAGGGCACGGAGCTGGCCGCCGCCCTGTGACCCGAACCTAGAATGCGCTCATGTCCCTGCCCCACGCGATCCTCACCGCCCTGCTGGAGAAGCCGTCCTCCGGGTCGGAGCTGACCCGCCGGTTCGACCGGTCGATCGGCTACTTCTGGTCCGCGACCCACCAGCAGATCTACCGTGAGCTGGGGAAACTGGAGAGGGCGGGGCTCATCCGGGAACTGCCGTCCGAGACCCCCGCCCGGGGCAAGAGGAAGGCCTACGAGGTGCTGCCGACCGGCCGCGCCGAGCTGGAGCGCTGGGTGGGGGAGTCGGAGGACCCCCGACCGCTCCGCGACCCCCTGCCGCTGCGACTGCGCGCGGCGGGGGTCGTGGGGATCGGGGGACTCACCGGGGAGCTGCGCCGCCACCGCGCCCTGCACGCCGCCCAGCTGGAGGAGTACCAGGAGATCGGGAAGCGCGACGCGGCCCGGGAGCGGGGCACGGACCGGGACCGGGTGCAGCGCCTCGTGCTCCGGGCCGGTATCGACATGGAGACCTTCTGGGTCACCTGGCTGGACGAGGCGATCGGCGAGCTGGAGGGGCTCGGGGGGACCGCGGAAGCCCGGAACTGACCTCAGGGACGCGCGTCGCGTGGAGGAAGGCGGCAGGCCGCGGTCGAGCCCGGGAGCCGGTAGCGGTGCTCGGCGACCCACCGGTACACCGCGCGGACCGACGACCGCACACCCGGCAGCGCCGTCACGGCGCCCGCGATCCGCCACGGGCCCCGACAGCTCCGCAACAACTCGGCGAAGGCGTCCGCGCCGCCGTGGACCTCCCCTGACTCCGCCACCCACAGCGCCTCACGCGTCGCGCGCTCGGGTGTGGTGCCGAGGGCCGCCAGGTCCACCGTCTGCCACGGACGGGCGGTGAACCGCACGGGCAGCCGCAGGGCGACCGCCACCGACCGGGCGCAGAAGCCGCAGTCCCCGTCATAGACCAGCAGCGGCCGTTCCGCGCCCATCAGCGCACCGCCCCGGTCTCGCGGAGGCGCGCCGGTCCGATGATCGGCCGGATCCGGTGCCAGTCCCAGCACACGAGGTAGACCACGCCGAGGAGCATCAGGGACGTGATGGTCGGTGTTCCGGCTCCGAAGTCGATGGAGGTGGTCAGTACGACGATCCCGGTGATGACCGGCAGGTACACGACGGCTCCGAGCGCGGCCGTGCGCGGGACGAGCAGCAGCACCGCCGCGGTCATCTGGCAGATCCCGATCACGACGTACAGGGCACCGAAGTCCTGGTGCAGCGAGGTGAACATGACGTAGACGTCACCGAGCGACTCCTCCCGGGTGAACGGCTCGTTCACCACCTTCCGGAAACCGGAGGGGAGGAAGCCGACCGCCAGCAGGATCCGGACGCACCAGGTGTGGTGGTGCAGCCACCGGACCCGCCGCGCGCGAGCGTGTACCGCGTCGAGCCGGGACAACAGTCTGTCCATGGGGGTTCGTTCCTTCCGAACGGCGAGGGGACACGGTCCACGCTTCCCGAGGTGTCGGACGACCGCATCCGCCACGGGACGGAGATCCCGGCATCGACTGACGTCGGTGCCCCATCGCCGAAAGTCGGCGGAGCGCCCCGCCTGCCTGGGAGACCCGGCCCCCGACTTCCCGGGGCGTCCGCGGACCGCCCGCCGGCCCCATCACCGCCCGGTTCCGGAACCGCCGGCCACACCCTCCCCGTACGCACGCCTCGCGAACCGGTACTCCTGTGTGCCGCGAACCAGGTGCCACACGAAGAGGGGAAGGAGACACGCGAAGACCCGCCACCTGGGGTCGTCCAGAGTCCACAACAGCGATCCGGTGAGAAGGCGGGCGACGATGCCGCCTCCGGGAAGAAGCAGGTGGGTCCGGCTCGGTCTCCCGATCGGAGCCCGGTAGACCCCCAGGCCGTGCACAGGCGAACGGGTCCTCCACCAGAGCCGCCTGTCCCTCAGCCACGTCAGCTCCAGTACGGAGAACCCGGCAAGAGCGCCCAGGACCAGCCCCCATCCGAGGTGTCCCGCCCACCAGGCGCAAATCCCGACGACGAACGGGGCGACCCGCAGCAGGTTCCACACGCGCATGCCCCAAGCCTTGGCATCCTGACGCGACTCGACCAGGAAGAAGGAACGAAAAAAGCCGCCCCCGGCGCTGCCGGGGACGGCTGGTGGCGGTGGAGGAGGGATTTGAACCCTCGAAGGGTTGGCCTACCGGGGCGTGGGAGCGGCCAGCGGCGCGGACTCGGAAACTGCCTCTGACCTGGGACGGAACTCCTGACGGTTCCCACGGTTCCCTGTGCCCTCCGGACGCCATGTGCACTGAATGTGCATCGGACACGGGTGTCCGCGGCGCGTTCAGACCCGGGGCTGGTGCTGCTCTCTGATGAGGGTACGGAGCTGGTCGACGGTCAGCCAGGGCTTGGACACGTGGATCATCCGGTGGCAGTTGGCGCACAACAGTGCGAGGTCCTGGAGGCGGGTCCGGCTCTCCCCGATGTGGTGCAGCGGGACGACGTGGTGGACCTCGATGTAGTCGGCTCCGCGGGCACCGTAGGTCCTGGCGAAGTCGAAACCGCACGCCTCGCAGGCGACGGGTAGACCCTGGGCTCGGGTCCGGGCGATCTTCTGTGTGCGGAGCTTGCGGTTGCGTTCGCGGGCGTAGTGCTTACGGACGAGCAGGCGGCCCTCCGGCGCGCTGATCTCCTCGTCCGCTTCTTCCTCCTCGAACACGGGGAGGTCGGCGAGTTCGCCGGAGAGAGTGCCCGTGCGGATGCTCTCGGCCGCAGCGTGCATGCGCTGGGGGTCTTCGAGGAACTCCTCGACGACCCTGCGGTCCAGGGCGCCACCGTTGGTTCTCTTCGTCGTGCGTGACGGGTGCCAGTTGAGGATGTTGGCCATCTTCAGACGGACGCTGGCCGGGCTCCGGAAGTCCGGCGGACGCTCCTCGGGCGGGTGCAGGGGAAGCAGCTGAAGGAGTTCGGACAGCGCGACCACCTCACTCCTGGAGGTGTCCAACGTCTTCCACCCGTGCTTGGCCAGGAGGTCGCATGCCAGTACCAGTTCGTCCCAGGCCCAGTTGGGGTTGCGGCCGGTACGAACGGTGAAGCCGAGTGAGCGCAGTTTTCTACCGACAGTGGCCTCGCCACCGGAGAAGTCCGAGGCGCGGAGGGCGTGACCGCTGACGTGCTTGTGGGCGACCCCGCAGATGGCCTTGGAGTCGTACTCCCTGTCCTCGTGGAGCAGCTTGTAGGAGCGTGCGGGCTCGAACCCGTAGGTGTCGAGGAAGACGTCCTGGCCGAGTTCGTCGTACTCGGCGATCGCCTTGAGAACCGCGTCCCGTGTGATGTCCGCCAGACTCATGACGCAAGCCTAGAAGCGACTGGGGACACGTACGGGCGGACGTGTCGGTTCCCTCCTCCGCCGCGGCCGGAAGCCCCTGAGGTTCGCGCTCGGGTCACCACGGTTTCGGTCCGAGGTGCTCGACAGCGCCGGAACGGGCAACCCGAGACAGACGCATTCCGCTGTCGGGTGCCTCGGGATCCGAACACACCAGCAACCACGGCTGTGCCCCGAGACCATGACTGGCGCTGTCAGATCAGCCCCGGCGCTTCGCCCCCGAATCGGCCGCCGCGTGGCTCGGGACCGGGCGGCAGCCCGCAGCCCGAGCCGGGCGGCGAGCCGCCGCGACGGCGCTCGCGCCGTCGCCTTGATCCCATACAGCTCAATTCGGCAACGCGGTCGTGAGCTTCTCGACGTGGTCCAGAGCGAGCTGCCATGGAAAACCGCTGTACAGAGCGGCCCCAGTACCTGCCTCGTGTGGTTCGAACGCGCCTGGACCGAGGAGGACAGGAACCCCTTCGTCACGTAGCTGTTCCACGCTCCGACGGAACGGGGCACGGGCAGCGTAGGCGGAGTTAACGAAGGGCAGGATTACGGTTGGCACTCCAAGACCTATCGCCTCGTTCACCACATCCAAGACGTAGTTGTCGGCGATACCGTTAGCCAACTTGTTGATGGTGTTGAATGTGGCCGGGGCGATGATGATGGCATCCGCTTTAGGAGAGCGGGGGTCTCCCGGCGCACGGTGCTGGCTCCGCACCGGCCGTCCGGTCTGTTTCTCCAGTGCCTCAACGTCAATGAAATTAATCGCCGCTGGGGTTGCCATCACCTGAACGGTCCAACCCCGTTCTTGTGCCAAGCCAACAAGGATCCCGATGTCCGAGGCCGGTCCAGCAGCGCATACAACCGCGTAGAGAGTGCGGAGTTCGCTCAAGATTTTGGCTCCTACCTCGGTGAGCTGAGATGCACGCCGTCATGATGTCGGACGTGTGGAACTCCCAGGGTGGCTGCGTCCAGAAGTCGCACGGCGTAGACCTCACCCATGTGCTTTTCGACCTCGTCGGGCGTGAGCCATTCGACGGCGGTCGCCTCGGGGGTGACGCGTGCTTCGCCCCCGGACGGCTTGCATCGGAAGACGAGGGCGACGATTCCGCGGGCCATGTTCTTGTAGACGCCCGTGAGTCGTTCCACCTCGACGCGGATACCGGTCTCCTCCAGCACCTCGCGGACAACCCCCTCTTCTGGGGTCTCCTCCAACTCCAGGACTCCGCCTGGTGGCTCCCAGGTGCCGTTGTCCCTGCGCTGGATCGCCAACATGCGTCCGTCCTCACGGATGACGGCCCCTGCGACGGACACGGAATGCAGCGGCGTTGACGGCTTGTCTCCGATGCTGTTACTCATGTACATGAGCATAGGAGGCACAGAAGGACTATGGCGAGCACTGTAGGGGCGAAGTCGGCGAAGCCCCGGTATCTCCAGATCGCGGACGACATCGAAGAGCAGATCAAGGTTGGTCGTCTGGCTCCTGCTGAGGAGATCCCGAGCGAGACCGCCCTGATGGAGCGCTACAGCGTCTCCTCTGGCACGGTCCGCAAGGCGATCGCCCAGCTTCGCGCGACGGGCCTGGTGGAGACCTTCCAGGGCAAGGGCTCCTTCGTGAAGTCCCGGCCTCCCGTCACGCGCAAGTCCTCGGACCGGTTCCGGCGCTCGCACCGCCGTGCGGGCAAGGCGGCCTACATCGCCGAGACCGAACAAGCCGGGGTGAAGCCCACGGTTCAGGTCCTCTCCATCGGACCCGTCGCCGCTCCCGCCGAGATCGCGGAGCGCCTGGCCGTGAACGAGGGCGACAAGGTCCTTGCCCGCCGTCGTCTCTACTTCAGCGACGGCAACCCCACTGAGGAGGCGACGTCCTACCTGCCGTGGGACGTGGCGCGGGACATCCCCGAACTCTTCGAGGAGAACCCCGGCGGCGGTGGCATCTACGCCCGGCTGGAAGAGCACGGGCACGAGTTCGCCGAGTACACCGAGACCGTGCGGGCGCGTCTGGCCACCAAGCAGGAGGCGAGCGCGTTGAGCCTGAGTCCCGGCTCTCCGATCATCCACCTGACGCGGAATGCCGTCACCACGGCTGGGCGTGTGGTGGAGGTGTGCGACACGATCATGGCGGCTGATCAGTTCGTGCTCGACTACCGCATACCTGCCACAGACTGAGGCCCGGAACGTCCGAGGTAGACAGGCTTGTTGGCTCCACAGGGTTGACTCATGTACATGAGTGAGGCAACCTGTACACCACAACTCATATACATGAGCGCATGTGATCGTCTCATGTATATGAGTTGGCAGGGTTCGTTTGAGCGGTGCGCTTGTGGTTCGACAACCCAGCGCACCTCCAGTCCCCCGGGAGCGTGCTTCGTGGATGCCGTCGCCGTCTCAGCTTCGAAGCGGTGCAAGTCCTGTCGCGGGCGCGGACGTAAGACCGTCCGCTCTCGTCGCCTGGTCGTGGTCCGCTCTTCGACTACGCGAGAACCGGCGACGCGTGTCGTGTCCTGCACGGCTTGCCGGGGGACCGGAACGAGTTCTTGAGGCTCACGCGCGAAGGATCACGGCCGGATGGACTCGCGGCCACGATCACGACCGCTCACAGACAGCAGACCCCCGCGACGCGGGCTAGGCATCCGGGGGCGCGGACAACCTGATTGAGGCAGGCTGACGTGAGAGACCTTATCGCCCTGATTCGGGCGCTGGTGACTCTGATCCAACCGAAGCAACGCGGCAGGCACCACCGGACCGGGCCCCGGCCGTTCGAGGCACCCACACCGCCCCGGGCGGAGCTGCTGCCCGCTCCGGAACCCATCGTCATGGACGGTGGAGATCCCCGGGCCTACGTGCTCCCTCGCCCCTACTACACGCACTGGGAACGCGAGCGAACCGCTCGCCGCGAACGGGACCAGCGAGGGATCGAACTGCTGATCCGGATGGCGCGACCCGCTCCCGCCTTCGATGACATGGCTGAGCTGCGTGACCTGGTGCGCACGGCGGTCGCGATGGGTGTGGGGCGGTCATGACCGAGAACCAACCCGTCATGCTCAACGACCGGGACAGCCTCGACGCGTGGGCTCGCGCCCGGGGCGTGCGAGTGCGTGTGGCCTCCGAGGAATGGGACTCAATCACCTACGAGGCCGTAGCGGAGTCCCCGGACGGTAGCCGATTGGTCCGCCAGGTGCGCTTCGAGCTCCCCCCGGTGGAGGCCCTTCGCCGCCTTCGTCGAACGTTCGTGGTCGGCATGTGGCACAACGTGAAGGGCTCGACCTGTAACCACGTTCGGCGGGTCGTCCCCCCGGTGATATCAGCCAGCGGTGAGGACCTGGCCAACAGCGTCGCCCTCGTCGCCCGTGCGCAGGTGGAGGAGGAACGCCGCGACGTCTGTGGCGCCACGGTCACCAACCTCCGCGTGTACACGGTTCAGCGCTGTCTCAACTGGAGGCCCTTCTAGACCCCGCACGCCCCGGACGCCTCTCTGTCATCCACTTCGCGCACCCGGGGCGTGCGGCTCCTCCCTCCACGGCGACGTGTCCCATCACGGACTTACCGCCGTTTCCGCTGGCCTCCTGAGCGACCCCGGGTCCTGACAGGAGCCAGCGGTCAAAGTAGGCTGCTTGTCCACACGAGTACTAGAGTCACCAGGTGATTGACATGGCGAGCTTGGAGTATGCCCCTCCCAAGTATGTGCAGATCGTTCACGCGATCCAGGAGCGCATCGAGGACGGCACATACCCGGTGGGGGACATGCTTCCCTCCGAGTCTCGGATGGTGCGTGAGTTCGGCGCGGGCCGTTCCACAGTGGTCCGGGCTCTTCAGATTCTGAGCATGCAAGGGTGGATCGAACGTGAACACGGGCGCGGGTCGTTCGTTCGCGGGGTTCCTCGATCCACGGCTGAGCGCTCCCATGCGGGAGCAAGCGCGTTCGACTCCTCCGAGGACGCCAAGACCAGCCGGATCATCAAGGCCGGACGTGTCTCCGCTCCGACAGCGATCACGATTGCACTGGGATTGCCGGACGGCTCACCGGCCGTCATGCGTCGGCGCCTGGTCCTCGTTGACGGCGAACCGAGTGAACTCGTCACCCTGTGGTTCCCCCTCGACGTGGCGTCCGGTACGGATGTCGGGGGTGACGACATGATCAGCATCGGCGTCCGTGAGCACCTACAGATGGTCAAACAGCTTCGCCCCGCGACCATCAACGAACGCCTCTCCGCCAGACTGGCCACGGGTGAGGAAACCGAAGCGCTTCGCCTGGACGAGGGGACCCCCGTCCTGGGCATCATCGCGCGTGTCCTCGACGGGTCCGGGGATGTGATCGCCGTGACTGACGTTGTGCTCCCCGGTGACCTGCACGAGCTTGAGGACACCTACCCGGCGACGTAGACACTCGCCCCTCTGACCACTCATCCACTTGTCTGATCAAGTTGAGTTGGCTAGAGTGCAACTTACTTGACCGAACAAGTGGTCAAGCGGATATCTGATGAGGAGACAACCATGGCTATTCAGGGTGCGTTGCCGGTGGAGTTCGGAACCGTGTTTCCGCACGGGGCCTTCGCTCTGGGGGTGGAGGCGATCACGGACTTCGAGACCAAGCGTCCCCAGTTGGACAAGGACTCGGGCCTGCCGTTGTGGGCGGTGGACGTGATCGACGCCGACCCCGAAGCGCGGGGCAAGGCCAAGTCGGTCAAGGTCAAGGTCGCCGCCCAGGTGTGCCCGACGCTGCCGGACGAGGTCCCGGGGCTGCCGTTCCGCCCGATCGAGTTCGAACAGATGGCGGTCATGCCCTACGTGGACGACAACGGTCGCCGCCCCCGGGTGGCGTACTCCCTGCGGGCGCGGGGCGTGAAGGCTCCCGGCGCCGCTGGTGGTCGTCGCTCCCAGACCAAGGACGCCGCCTGAGGCGTGCATGAAGCGGGGCGGCCTGGTGCGCCAACACCTGAGCCGCCCCTGATCCCCTCGGAAGCTTCCCAACTTTCACAAGAGGTGTCTTCAAGTATGTCCGATTACCCCACCGACCTGTCCGGGCTCTCCGGCGCACGGCTGGTCCGGCTCTTCCTCCAAGCGGTGGACACCCCCCGCACCACCCCTGGTGAGTGGGCGGAGTTCTTCGACTTCAAGGCCCGTGTGTTCGCGCTCATCGCGGAGCGGGACGGCAACCCCGACGCGGCCAAGGCCGCCGAGCGTGCTCGCACGAACCGGGACCGGGTCCTCAGCGAAATCACGGACAGGGGTGAGAAGTGATGCCGTCCAAGGTGGGTGCCACTCAGACGTCCCCGACGTTGCCGTCTCCGGCCCAGGGTGTGCGGTGGACAACCCCGATCGTGGAAACCCCGGGGATCGTCGTGCTCTCCTCGTGGATGTGGCGGCTGGTGCGGTTCCTGGTGACGCTGCCGTTCCGGTTCCCCGTCATGGTCGGCTCCCTGGTCTCCTCCGCTGCGGCGTGGTGGTGGTTCGGCTGGTTGGGCCTGGCCGTGCTGTGGGCAACCGCCTCGGTGGCCGCGCTGGTGTGGTGGCGTGTCTGGCCGGACTCGTTCCGGGTCTGCGTCCCCCTGCGCCTGTTGGCGTGGTGGCGGCACGTGGTGGTCTACCGCCGGCACTGGCAACCCGTCCTGGTCATCTCCGGGCTGGCCGAGTCCTACCAGGAACGCCGCTACCTGCCCCGCATCCGCCGTGTCTCCTGCACCTCCTGGGCCGACCGGGTCCGGGTGACCCTCGTGGCCGGGACCTCCCCGGTCGACTTCGAAACCCGAGTGTCTGAGCTGGCGCACGGGTTCGGCGCTCCCTCGTGTCGTGTGGTGGTGGAGGGGCCGCGCAAGATCACCCTGGAGTTCCCCCGACACGACACGTTGGCCGAACCCCTCGACGCCTTCGACGTTCCGGACGAGGTGGACCTGTCCGCGCTGCCGGTCGGTGTCACCGAGGACGGTTCCGAGTGGCTGCTTCGCCTGCACGGGACGCATGTCCTGGTGGCTGGGGTGACCGGTGCGGGGAAGGGGTCGGTGATCTGGTCCGCCATCCGCGCGACCCTGCCCGCTGTCTCCGAGGGGATCGCGCAGGTGTGGGCGATCGACCCCAAACGGATGGAGCTGTCCTACGGGCGGTCGTTGTTCGCCCGGTACGCCGATGACGGCGAATCCGCGGTGGCCGTCCTGGAATCAGCGGTGGCCGACATGCAGGACCGGGCACGACGCTACGCCGGACGCCAACGCTCCCACACCCCCACCACGGCCGACCCGTTCGTTCTGGTGGTCCTCGATGAGGTGGCGTTCCTGACCGCCTACCACCCCGACCGCGACGTCCGCCGCCGCGCGGAGAACGCCATAGCCACCCTCACCTCGCAGGGGCGTTCGGTCGGGTTCGCGGTCCTGGCCGCTCTCCAGGATCCGCGCAAGGAGGTGATGAACCTGCGCAACCTGTTCCCGGACAAGGTCGCTCTCCGTCTGGATGAGGCGTCCCAGGTCGACATGATCCTCGGCGAGGGCGCCCGAGACCGGGGAGCGAACGCGCATCTGATCGACCCTGGCCTTCCCGGGGTGGGCTACGTCCGCATGGAGGGCTCCCCAGCACCGGTCCGGGTCCGGGCGGCGTACGTGTCCGACGACGACATCACCGCCATGACTGAACGCTACGGCGCGGCCTCCTCTTCGGATGGAGGGGCGTCATGATCGCGCAATCTGTGCTTTCGCCATGTGAGCACGAGCATCGCGAACGTGCCCAGACAGCACACGCCAATCCAGACCAACATCGCGGCCTCGTTGCCATAGATGATCAGCAGCATCGAGATCACAAACGGCGCAATGCCGAGGACTCTTACGAACCAGTGGGGTCTAGCCATGAAGAATCCCTAGATCGACTGCGGGTGGGTCTACGGGGTGGATTCCTCCTCTGGACTCTGGGTGGCCTGGTGTTCCAGGTACTCGCGCATCGAGCGCCGGTACTCGCGGGTGTCTCGGATCAGGAACCACAAGAACAGCACCCAGACGAGGGGCAGGACCTTCCACCGGCCGTCCTCGAAGACCCACATGTGCCACCCCAGGAAGGGGATGAAGACCAGGAACCCAATCCAGTGGAAAATCATGCCGGTCCTCGGTCTTTGCGGCTGCATGCGATGGGGGCCTCCCGCTCTGTGATCGTGGGGGTGGGTTGATGCCGACGCCTACCGGTAAGTCGACCCGCGCCGAACGGCTCGCGCAACCCCTGGCCCGCGAGGTCGCCGAACAGGTCGCCGCCGACCACGGGGTGTGCATCCGTCCGGTCTCCCTTCGACGCACCGACATCACCACCGGTGCCACCGAGATCATCGACGTCCCGTGCGGGTCCACCCTCGAATCCCGCTGCCCCGCCTGCGCTCGACGCAAACGGTCCCTGCGCCGGACTCAGTGTGAGGAGGGGTGGCACCTGGCCTCTGAACCCGTGGTGGAGCCCGACCCGCCCTCCGAGACGCAACGCTCCTGGGTGGAACAGCGGGCCGTGGTCACCACCGAACGGGATCGGCTGGCCGCGTCGGGGGATGCCTCGGCTGACGAGGTGGCTCGCCTGGACTCGGTCATCTCGGACCTGGACGAGGAGATCACCGCCTCCGGGCTACGGGGCTCGGTCACCCGCTCGGGCTCCTCGTCGTCGGGGTCGCGTCGGGTCCGCTCCACCAAGCGACGTCAGGACGTGCCCGACCTTCCCAAGCGGCCCATGACCAGGAAGACAGTCGGGCGGGCCTACACGGATCCGAACACGGGTCGGGTGTTCCGTCCGTCGCTGTTCATCACGCTCACGCTCGACTCCTACGGCCGGGTTCGTTCGGACGGGACCCCGGTGGATCCGTCCACGTATGACTATCGGCGGGCTGCCCGGGACGCCCTGCACTTCTCCAAGCTGGTCGATCGGTTCGTGCAGAACCTGCGACGGGTGGCCGGGTTCGATGTGCAGTACTTCGCGGCCGTGGAACCGCAACGGCGGTTGGCTCCGCATCTGCACATGGCCACCAGGGGGACGATTCCCCGGGCCGAGCTGCGCCAGATCGCCGCCGCCACCTACCACCAGGTGTGGTGGCCTCCGGCCGACCAGGTCGTCTACGAGGGTGACCGGCTACCCATCTGGGATGAATCGACAGGTGCCTATGTCGACCCGTCGACCGGCGAACTCCTCCCCACCTGGGAACAGGCGCTGGACGCTCTGGACGAGGATCCCGACGCTGAGCCCCACCACGTGGTGCGGTTCGGCCGACAGGTCGACGCCAAAGGCGTGGTTGCGGGCTCGGCGGACGCTGACCGGTGCGTCCGGTACCTCGCGAAGTACCTCACCAAGGACATCGCCGAGTGCCACGAGGTCGAAACCCTCTCCCAGGAACAGCACGTGGACCGACTCCTGGACGCACTCCGATTCGAACCGTGCTCGCCCCGGTGCGCGAACTGGCTCCGCTACGGCATCCAGCCCCAGGACACCAAGGCGGGGCTCCGTCCCGGGTTCTGCCGGTCCAAGGCGCACCGCCGCGAACACCTGGGCTACGCCGGACGGCGGGTCCTGGTCTCTCGGAAGTGGTCGGGCAAGACCCTCGCCGATCACAAGGCGGACCGGCTGGCCTGGGTCCTGGACGCGCTGGGGATCAACCCGAACAACGAGGGCCAAGAGGACGAGAACGATCCCCGATCACCTGTCCTGGCCTCGGTCAACTCCGGCCGATTCGCCTGGGAACTGGCTAGACCCACCGATCCGGACGTCGCTCCCCGCGAACGCCGACTACTCCGGGCGGTTGGTGAATCCCTCAAACGCCGCGCCCAACTGGAGGCTGCCCGCCAGAACGATCTTTCGGCAACGCACGAGACGAGGGCCGCATGACCCCCACGACAACCACTCAGACCGCCCCACAGCCCCGGCCAGCATCGGCGCTGTGGTCGGTCAAGGACACGGCCGCCTACCTCGGTGTTCCAGCCAAGACGCTCTATGAGTGGCGGTACAAGGGCGACGGCCCGCCTTCTCACCGAGTTGGCCGGTACGTGCGCTACCTCCCGGATGAGGTCCACGCCTGGGTCCGATCCCAGTAACCCCCTACCCCTGGAAGGAAGCTCTCTGATGGCTCGCGCGTGGGTCTACGACCGCACGAAAGACAAGGCGTACAACGAGGCGGTGAAGAAGGCTAAGGCAGCCAAGCGAACACCGCCCGCCCGCTGGATGGTCCGCTACTACGACCCCTCCGGCCGGATCAAGAGCGGCGGAACCTTCAAGAAGAAGCCGGACGCCGAGAAGCGACAGACCGAGATCGAGAACAGCCTCCACGAAGGCTCTTACCGCAACCCCAACGACGGCAAGGCCACCTTCGGGGAACAGGCCGAGAAGTGGCTCATCACCCGCACCGACATCAAGCGGTCCACCTGGTGGAAGTACCGGGGCCTGCTGGACCTGTACCTCCTCCCCCGGTGGGGCGAGATCCCTCTTTCGACAATCCACACCGAGGACATCGCCGTCTGGATCGCGGAGATGCAGAAGCCGCGGGAGGAAGGCGGCTCGAACCTCGGGGCCTCCCAGACCCGGCACGTGCACAGCGTCCTGTCCATGGTCCTGGGCTGGTGCGTCCCCCGCCGCATCCCCTTCAACCCGGCCAAGGGCGTCCCGCTCCCCAAACCGTCCGAGGCCGAACACGTCTACCTCGACCACGTCCAAGTGGAACGGCTCGCGAACGCCGCCGCGTCCCTGCGCACCGCCTACGACCAGGTGGCGGCAGGCGCTCGGATCAATCGACCGCTCATCCTCCTGCTCTCCTACACGGGCCTGCGCTTCAACGAGGCCGCCGCCCTCCGCGTCGGCAGGGTGGATCTGAAGGGGCGCCGGATCCGGATCACGACCGCCTTCGCTGAGGTGGAAGGCACGTTGGTCGAGCAGTCTCCCAAGACGGGCAAGAGCCGCACGGTCCCCATCCCGCCGTCCCTGGTCCCCGAGCTGGCGCCCCTGGTCGACGGGCGGCCGGATGACGCCCTGGTGTTCGCCACCAAGCGGGGTGCGCCCCTACGCCTGCGCAACTGGCGACGGCGCGAGTTCGACAAGGCCGTGAGGGACGCTGAGTTCGACGGTCTGGGCCTGACTCCGCACAAGCTGCGCCACACCGCCGCGTCGCTCGCCATCGCAGCCGGGGCGGACGTGAAGGTCGTGCAAGCCATGCTCGGCCACGCCACCGCGACCATGACCCTCGACCGGTACGGGCACCTGTTCCCCGACCGCCTGGACGAGGTCGCCGAAGCGATGGACGCCGCCCGGGTCCTGGCGCTCGCCCCCGCCGCGTGACCCCGGATCCGGGAACCGACCCCGGACACGCGAAAGGCCGGTTGCTCCGAACCATGTGCACTGAATGTGCACCGGCCCGGACCAACCGGCCTTCGCTACCTCTACCGGCCCTACGCTCACCTGCGTGAACGTCGGCCTCGTGCGGTGGAGGAGGGATTTGAACCCTCGAAGGGTTGCCCCTTACCCGCTTTCGAGGCGGGCGCCATCGGCCACTAGGCGACTCCACCGAGAGGAACTCTACCGGATACGGCGGCGTGCGAAAAACCGGGAGAGCAGATCGGAGCACCGTTCGGCGACATCCTCGCTGACCAGATCCGGCGGAAGAACCTCCGGACGGTGGTTGAGCCGGGGGTCGCGCACCACGTCCCACACCGACCCGACCGCCCCCGCCTTGGCGTCACGCGCCCCGTAGACCAGCCCGTCCACCCGCGACAGCACCAGTGCCCCCGCGCACATCGTGCACGGCTCCAGTGTGACGACCAGCGTGCAGCCGCTCAGCCGCCACTCACCGCGCGCACGCGCCGCGGCCCGGAGCGCCAACACCTCGGCGTGCGCCGTGGGGTCCCCGGTCGCCTCACGCTCGTTGTGGCCCGCGCCCAGGACGGAGCCGTCGGCGTCGAGCACCACGGCGCCCACGGGGACGTCATCCGTCTCCAGGGCCCGTTCGCCCTCCGCGATCGCCAACCGCAGCGCGGCGTCCGCGGCCTCCCTGGCGATCACCCGGTCACAACCGCATGCCGTCGAGGAGGTCGCCGAACCCGGCGCGCTCGGCCACGACCGCCAGCACGTCGCTCGGCAGGACGCCCCCTCCGGTGGACAGCGAGCGGAGCTCGTCCTCGGTCACCCCGAGGTCGGTGAGCAGGTCGCCGTCCCCGGTCGGCACCGGGTTGGGGCGTGCCCCCGCGCTCTCCGGCGGCTGGGGTTCGACGAGTCCGCCCGTCTCGGCCAGCACCATCGCCAGCGGGTGGTCGTGCACCACCCGGGCGTCGGACAGGTAGACCCGGGGGTCACCGCTCTCCTCGGCCCGAACGATGGCGAACCACTCGTCATCGGCCTCCAGGAGCAGGAGAGCGAGGTCGCTCCCCCGCTCGACCGCGAAGTCGATCATCAGGTCCGTGACGTCGTCGATCAGGTCCACGGCCCCGAGATCCACCTCGGTTCCCCGCCACGCCTTCCCGTTGGGAGCGAAGACAGCTGCGAAGGTCGACACCTCGTGCTCTCCTGTTCTCCGTGGTGGTCCTCCCGGTCTGCCCTACCCCATACCGTCCAGGACACGCTGGAAGGACTGCGCGAATCCCAGGCGTTCGGACACGCTGGCCAGCACCTCGTCCGGATAGAGGTCGAGGTCTCCGGCGAGTGCGCCCAGTTCCATCTCGTCCAACCCCAGGTCGGAGACGATCGACAGGTCACCGGCGGGCAGCACCTGGTCGAGATCGTCGTCGTCGGGCAGGTCGATGTCCAGGTAGTCGAGCACGTCGCGCGCCACCTGCCAGTCGACCGAGGCGGTCACGTCCGAGAGGAACAGCGAGACCTCCTCGCCGTAGACCCGGGCGATGATGAAGAAGTCGTCTCCGACCGCCACGAGCCCGAGGGAACCGCTGATGCTCGGCTGCTGTCGGAGCGCGTGGAGCAGACCCTTGAGGTCGTGTGTGAGGGCCACCGGGAGCAGGTCGACGTCCCAGCAGTCCTCTTCCCTGTACGCGACGGCCGCGAAGTCACCCGAGTCGTCGTCGCCATGATCGAGCACTGTCATCGTCACCCCAACCCGGCTGGTGTATCGGTGCGGGCGAAGGAACGCCCGACCGCCCGTGCGAGTGCCATGGTAACGATCACTTCCGTTCCGGGGTCGCCCTTGTCACCCGTCAACGCGCCCCACGTTCTCACGAGAACCGGTTCCCCGCTCACCCGTCGGTGCCCTGCGCCCGACCCAGACCGCGTTTCGGGTGCGGCCGGCGGCCGCGAAGGGCGACGGGGCCGGCGATCGGATCCCCGTCCGGGGTGGTACGCACGGTTAGACTCGGGCTGACCGAAACCTCCCCAACCATCATCCCGTTATCCCAGCTCAACCGGAGAACGCTTTGGAAACCCTGGTCGTCGACCACCCCTTGGTCGCGCACAAGCTGACCACCCTGCGCGACGTGCGGACCGACTCCCCGACCTTCCGGCGCCTGACCGACGAGCTGGTGACCCTGCTCGCCTACGAGGCGACACGGGACGTGCGGGTGACCGACGTCACCATCCGGACTCCGCTCGTGGAGACCACGGGGGTGCAGCTGTCGCGCCCCACGCCGCTCGTGGTGCCCATCCTCCGGGCCGGCCTGGGCATGCTCGACGGCATGACCCGCCTGCTGCCGACGGCCGAGGTGGGCTTCCTGGGCATGGCGCGCGACGAGGAGACCCTCCAGCCCGCCACGTACGCCGACCGCCTGCCGCAGGACCTGTCCGGACGGCAGTGCTACGTGCTCGACCCGATGCTGGCCACGGGCGGCACACTGGCGGCGGCACTCAAGCTGCTGGTGGACCGCGGCGCCGACCACATCACCGCGATCTGCCTGCTCTCCGCCCCCGAGGGCCTCCGGGCCGTGGAGCGCAAGCTGACCGAAACCCTCGACCCCGACCACGGCGCGACCCTGCGCGTGGTGACGGCGGCGGTGGACGAACGCCTCGACGAGAACGGCTTCATCCTTCCCGGTCTGGGCGATGCCGGGGACCGACTGTACGGCTGCGCCTGACCTCGGAGCCCACGGACCACACACGCCGCACAAGGTGTCAGCACCCAGCCGGACCACCGGTTGGGTGCTTTTTGGTTCTTTTAGGCATGGAGTGAATGAACAGCCGAAAATCGGGCAGAGACACCATGGCGCCGCGTCACCCCTGCTGGTGATCGAGCGTCACGCAACCGACGACACGGCTTTGCGTCAGCCGAATTCGTTTTGAGATGGGAACGTGACAGATGAGAGTGATCATGGTTCCTGACTGCCAGTAACCTCCGCGACCTCCCGCCCGAAACCATCAACCGGGCAAGGTCCGACCACCGCTCTCACCGCCCGTTTCCGACGGACGGTTCACGCACCCCCACGGCGACTACCCAAAGCCCCCGGCCGACCACGCTTTGCCATCCACCCCCACGACCCTCAAGGAGTGAGATGCCCGAGACCTCCGCCTCCACGACCACCCAGCTCACCCTGGACCCGCACTACGGCCCCGTTGTCAGCCGGCTGGCGTCGGAGTTCTCGGGGGTGCACCACACCGCGACCGTCAACCGCTGTGTGGACGCGGCCAGACACGGGGCCCAGGACGTGACCGGCTCGGCCACACCCGACCTCGTGGAACGGATCGCCCGGCAGCACCTCCAGGTCCTGGCCCTGGCCTTCGCCGAACAGCGCTAGGGGCTGCCGCCCCGGCCCGGCTCCGCGGCGACACCTGTTCCGGACCGTCAACCCCAGGGTTACCAACACCACCGGAACCGGACAGAGCCCGCAAGTGTCGAACGGCCGACATACCGCCACGCCGAGGGTGCGCTCCAGGCTTTACGGGCATGATTGTCGATGGAACAATCACTGCTGGGTCGGTGGGTCAGGTGGATTCCAAAGGGAGTCAGTCGTGGCGAAGTTGAAGAAATGGGGCGGCTACGCGCTCATCGGTTTCGTGGCGTTTTATCTGCTCACGCAACCGGAAAGCGCCGCCGGAGTGATCCAGAGCGCCCTGGGCGGCCTGATGGGCGGCGCGGAGTCCATGTCCCGCTTCGTCAACGCACTGCTGCCGTAGTGGGGAGTTGGGTCGGGTTCCATGCGGCTCGTAGCGTCGAGTAACAGCGCTCCTGCGTCGGTCAACCGCTACCTCCTGCCACACGAGCAGGACGTGGTGACCATCAGGCGCCATCCCGCGGTCCTCATCGGACCGGTCGGAGCCGTCCTCGGCGCACTGATCGCCGCGGGGATCCTCAGCAACACGTCGATCGCCGCCAACAGCGCGGCACTGGCAATCATCTGGTGGCTGTGGCTGCTGGTGCTGGTGTGGTTCGTCTGGCGCGTCGCCGAGTGGTCCGTCGACTACTTCGTCATCACGTCGGCCCGTCTGCTGCTGACGACGGGGCTGATCACACGGCAGGTCAACATGATGCCGCTGGGCAAGGTCACCGACATGAGGTTCGAGCGGACCCTGCTGGGACGCTTCCTCGGCTACGGCACCTTCGTGATGGAGTCCGCGGGTCAGGACCAGGCGTTGAGCAAGATCAACTTCATTCCCTACCCGGAACAGCTCTACCTGGAGGTCGTGGGGCTGATCTTCAAGGAGTAGCCCGAACACACCAGAGGAAGACGTCTGGCACCCACCGTCGCGGTGGGTGCCCTTCGCGTTTTCCGGGCCCCTCCACCCTCCCCGACCCGTGCGGCGCCGCCGGTTCGACCTTTGTTCACCTTCTGTTCACCTTGCTTCGGCGCCACAGTCCCCTATCTCACATCGCCGCCCCCAGGACACCGGCGAGAACCGGCGGAAACCCCTCCCGAGCTGGCATGACGCGGCGGCGGCAGATCGAACCGGCACCGCCGCACGGAGCAGCAGGACCCTCCGGGCAGGCCTCCACAACGAATAAGAATTGACTCTTAGGTGAACATAGGGTTAACTCGTTCCATCTGATACGGAAACGAGGAGGGTCTCATGGCACGCAGGACAGAACGTGCGCCGCACCCCGCTCGCTCCACGACCAGCCGCCGGCGCACGCGCACCGCGCCCGGGACCCGACAGCGCCTGACGAGCAGGCCCACGTGCGTCCCACAGCCGCGCGAGGACGCCGACACCACCACGTCGCGACACCCGATCATGCACTGGGTGCTGGTCACCGACGAGAACGGCCGGACCCGCCCCGAGGCGCGCTGGCTCTGACGAGCCCGCCCCGGGAACCAGGCGGACACGACCGCCGACCGGACCACGAACGCGCGAAGGGCCGCCCCTCGGGGCGGCCCTTCGTCGTGCCGGAACGTGATCCGCCCCCGCACGCGCCACCCGGACCCGCCCCTCCACGGGGCGGCGAAGCGCTTTGTCGACAAATCGGCTTAGCCGTTAATGGAGATTTGACTGTCCTGAAGTGGACCGAGAGAGCCCTCCAGAGAGTGACACCCGTCTCACTCCCCTCGCGTTGACGCCAAACGAGACGAGACGTATCGTCTTGCGTCATGAGGCTGATCTAGTTCCCGACATCCCGCGCCAGACGCCCACGTTCCGAGCACGTACGCACGCTGTCCAGCGGTGCGGCTCCGTCGGCGTCGTCGAACCGCGGTCGGTCGGGGAGGCCTCAGCGATCTCGTCGCCTCGGACCCACACACACCTGTGGTGATCGTGTGCTCCTGTCCGAAACCCCGTCGCACGGGCATCCCCACCGATCCGCGGCCCCGCCCGTACCAGGCCCACACCACGGATCAGGAGGCCCGTCTTGCCCACCGCCCCACACCCGGCCACATCCCAGCTCCGCCTCACCGAGGTCACCAGGCGGTACGGGGACCACATGGTCCTCGACCGCGCGAACCTCACCATCAGCCCGGGCGAACGCGTCGGCGTCATCGGCGACAACGGCTCGGGCAAGAGCACGCTCCTGCGGCTGCTCGCCGGGGTGGAGGAACCCGACAACGGGGAGCTCGCCGTCAGCGCACCGGGCGGTGTCGGATACCTGCCGCAGACCCTGGACGGAGTCTGCGGCGGGGTCTGGACCGGAACCGTCGCGGACGCCGTCGACTCCGCGCTGTCCGTCCTGCGCGACCTGGAGTCACGCATCCGCGACGCGGAGGCCGCGCTCGGCTCCGCCACCCCCGACGCGTTGGCGGCCTACGGCGACCTCGTCGCCGAGTTCGAGGCGCGCGGAGGCTACGACGCCGACGCCCGCGTCGACGCGGGCCTCCACGGACTGGGGCTGCCCGGCCTGGAACGCGACCGCCCGTTGCGTACGCTCTCCGGCGGGGAGCGCTCGCGACTGGCCCTGGCCGCGATGCTGGCGGCCTCACCCGAGCTCCTGCTGCTCGACGAGCCCACCAACGACCTCGACGACCGAGCGGTCGCCTGGCTGGAGGCGCGGCTCCGACGGCACCGGGGCACGGTCGTGGCCGTCACACACGACCGCGCCTTCCTGGCGGGGGTGACCACCACCGTCCTGGAGGTCGACCACGACACGCGTCGGCTCCACCGGTACGGCAACGGCTACGACGGCTTCCTCACCGCCAAGGCCGCCGCGAGGGCCCGGTGGATCCGCGAGTACGAGGAGTGGACGGCGCACGTCGCCCGCCAGCGCCGGCTCGCGGACACCAACGCCCAGCGCCTCGACGGTATCCCCCGCAGGATGGCCAAGGCCGCCTTCGGGCACGGCGCGTTCAGGCTCCGGGGCCGCGACCACGGAGCCCGGAGCCGGATCCGCATCGCGAAGGAGCGGCTGCACCGGTTGGCGGAGAACCCGGTGGCGCCGCCGCCGGTACCGCTCAGGATGACCGCCGACCTCACCGCCGCCGAGCCGGGCGGCGCTCCCGCCGCCGTCCTGGAGGGGGTGTCGGTCGGCCAGCGGATCCACGTGCCGCGCCTGGAGCTGACCCGGGGAGAGCGTGTCCTGGTCACCGGGCCGAACGGAGCGGGCAAGAGCACGCTCCTGCGGTTGCTGGCCGGGGAACTGTCCCCCGACGCGGGGACGGTGACCGTACCCGGACACGTCGGCCACCTGCGGCAGGACGAGGTGCCCGCGGCCGCCGCCACCACGGTCCTGGGCGCCTACGCGTCGGGGCGCCCGGGCCACCCGGACGAGTACCGGGACGAACTCGCCGCACTCGGGCTCCTGCGCCCGGAGGACCTGGACCGACCGGCCGCAGAGCTCTCCGTCGGGCAGCGGCGCCGGATCGAGGTGGCCCGGCTGGCGTCGGACGCCCACGACCTGCTGCTGCTGGACGAGCCGACCAACCACCTCTCCCCCGGACTGGTGGAGGACCTGGAGGAGGCGCTCACCCGCTACACCGGGGCGCTGGTGGTCGTCACGCACGACCGCCGGACGCGTTCCCGCTTCACCGGGCGGCGGCTGGAACTCCGGGAGGGGGCGATCATCGGCGACTCTCACTCGGAGTAATGTCGACGTGACTCTTTGTCGATAAATCGGCTTGGCTATAAATCGAGACAGAGACCAGCCGATATCCCGGGGGCGTGACCCGGCCGGACCGCCTCGCCCGGAACCCGACCGGGCCCCGGCCTGCGGGCTCCTACCCGGGCGCCATGTCGACGAAGCGACTGTAGTGGCCCTGGAAGGCCACGGTCACGTCGGCGGTGGGGCCGTTGCGGTGCTTGGCCACGATGATGTCCGCCTCGCCCGCCCGCGGGGACTCCTGGTCGTAGGCGTCCTCGCGGTACAGGAGGATCACCATGTCCGCATCCTGCTCGATCGACCCGGACTCGCGCAGGTCGGACACCTGCGGGCGCTTGTCCGTCCTCTGCTCGGGACCGCGGTTGAGCTGCGAGAGCGCGATGACCGGAACCTCCAGCTCCTTGGCCAGGAGCTTGAGGGACCGGGACATCTCGGAGACCTCCTGCTGACGGCTCTCCACCCGGCCCGGCGTGGACATCAGCTGGAGGTAGTCGACCACGACGAGCTTGAGGTCGTGCTGCTGCTTGAGCCGCCGGCACTTGGCCCGGATCTCCATCATCGACATGTTCGGCGAGTCGTCGATGAACAGCGGGGCGCTGGCCACCTCGCCCATCCGGCGGGCCAGGCGGGTCCAGTCGTCGTCGGTCATCTGACCCGAGCGCATGGTGTGCAGGGCCACGCGCGCCTCGGCCGAGAGCAGGCGCATGACGATCTCGTTGCGCCCCATCTCCAGGCTGAAGAAGACCGAGGTCATGTCGTGTTTGATCGACGCCGCCCGGGCGAAGTCCAGGGCCAGGGTCGAGTTGTGGGTGGGGATCATGGACCTGGTCGCCAGGAACAGGTGATCCGGGTGGTCCACCTGGATGCAGCGGACCGGGACGCTCTCCACCCGGCGCACGTCGGTGATGAACCTGGAGTCGGTCCGACGGTACCGTCGTCCCTCGCCCCGCTCGCGGTGCGCCGCCCGCCTGCGTTCGGTCCCGAAGACCCCGCGTCGGGAAGCGAACGTGATCGTGTGGCGGGCGGAGGAGCGCTCACCGCGTCCACCGACCCGCCTGGCGAACATCCCCGTGCGACAACCGAGGCTGTGCGCCAGCTCGCGGAAACCGTTCGCGAGGCGCTCGTCGGTGACGGAGAACTGCACCGCACCGTCGGCGTCCACACCGCCGCCGCCGTCCAGCAGCCCGGCCAGGAGGGCCCGGCGTTGCCGCAGCGAAGCGCGCAGGTACACGTCCGGGATGTGCCTGTCACCGAGGACACCGATCGTGCGGAGGAGGGCCGCGACGCTGCCGTGGTCGGCGCACGTTCGTTCGACGGATGCGGGGTCCTCCTCCGGCAGGAACACCCCGTAGGTGGTTCCGGTGGACCCCACCGGCTTGGTCACCAGGCCCTCGGCCTCGATATTGACGAGGACCTCGGGGTCGGCGGTGGTGACGCGCGCCGCCGCCGAGACTCCGCCGCCCAACCACACCCCCAGGAAGTACGGCGGAAGCGGCAGCTCCCTCTCCGGAAGGTCCAGGGGGGCGGCGTTGGACACCGAGTGGTTCGGTCCCCGGTCGGCTGTCTCCGGGCGCAGCGTCCGCTCGATCTCCCGGGTCGTGCGCACGGCGGGCAGCACACGGGAGGTCGCCTCACCCCGGCTCCGCGCCTCCTGCGCGGCCCGTCGGGAGGCCCGTGTGTCCGTCAACCACTGGTGCTCGGCATCGGCGACGACCGTCGTTCCGTCGTCGAACGTGACCTCGTAGCACGGCCGGTCGACCATCACGTCGGTGGCGGCGACCACCCGGGTGGGCGTGCCGTCGGCGGCGAGCACCTCGTCTCCGACCTCCACCTGGCCCATCGTGGCCCACCCCTGGGGGGTGGGGACCGGGGTGTCCAGCGCCAGGGCCTTACCCATGGCCGGACGGGCGGCGATGATGATCATCTGGCCGGGGTGGAGGCCGTTGGTCAGGGCGTCGAAGTCGGCGAAGCCCGTGGGCACACCGGTGAGCGTGCCGTCCTGGGCGCCGATCGCCTCGATCTCGTCCAGGGCCCCGGGCATGACGTCGCCGAGGATGACGTAGTCCTCGCCCGTGCGTTTCTCCGCGACCTTGTACACCTCGGCCTGGGCGTGGTCCACGAGGTCGTCCACCTCGCCGTCCCCCGCGTACCCGATCTGGGCGATCCGGGTGCCGACCTCGACCAGGCGGCGCAGGACGGCGCGGTCGGAGACGATCTTGGCGTAGTAGCCCGCGTTGGCGGCGGTCGGAATGGCCTCGGTCAGCGTGTGCAGGTAGGTGGCGCCGCCGACGCGGGTGGCCTCGCCGCGCTTGGTCAGTTCGGCGTTGACGGAGATGGCGTCGACCGGTTCACCGCGGGAGAAGAGGTCCACGACGCAGTCGTAGATGATCTGGTGCGCCGGGCGGTAGAAGTCCGCGGACCGGATGATCTCCACGACCTGGGTGATGGCGTCCTTGGAGAGCAGCATGCCGCCGAGCACACTCTGCTCCGCCTGGATGTCGTGCGGGGGTGTGCGCTCGTATCCGCCTGTCTCGGGCGGTGGCTCGGCAACACTCACGAACTCTCTCCCAGGGACGTGCCTCGTGTCGGGTCCGGACGCGGACCGACCTCTCCAGCATGCCG
This sequence comes from Nocardiopsis sp. KDC1DS13DA1, assembly GCF_055632325.1. Taxonomy (NCBI): domain Bacteria; kingdom Bacillati; phylum Actinomycetota; class Actinomycetes; order Streptosporangiales; family Nocardiopsidaceae; genus Nocardiopsis; species Nocardiopsis sp. KDC1DS13DA1. Next base: position 104,448 of record NZ_JBVMUY010000025.1, on the reverse strand, counting down.
TATGGCCGGGAGCGGGGACGCCGCGGAGCGGGTTGTGTACCCGTCCTTTACCACCGTCTCCGGGGCCCTGCGGGGCATCCGGGGCAGAGGTTGTGCACATCACCTGTGGATAACTATCCCCACATCCATACATACCGGCTTCCACCTGCGAAAACACAGCGTCGCCCCAGACGTGAAAGATGTCTCACGACCCCCGTTTCCACAAGTTATCCACAGGCTTCGGAGGGGTTGTGGACAACCTCTCAACGGCCATCGAACGCCTGTCCGGTACTGTGGCGGGGTCATGCCGAAACTCCTCTCGGCGGCCCCGTTCCGCCACCGCCACGACCGCGAGATCCTCGCTCTGGCGATCCCCACCTTCTTCGCCCTCGTCAGCGAGCCGCTGTTCCTGCTGACCGACACGGCGATCGTCGGCACCCTGGGGACCCACGCGCTCGGCGCGCTGGGGGTGGCGGGCCAGGTGCTCCTCACACTGGTCGCCGTGTGCGTCTTCCTCGCCTACGGCACGACCGCGGCGGTCGCCCGGAGGTTCGGCGCGGGGGACGTGTCCGGGGGCGTCCGGGACGGCGTCGACGGCCTCTGGCTGGCGATCCTGCTCGGCGCGGCCGCCGTCGCGATCGGTTGGCCGCTCGGGCCGGTGCTCGTCGACCTGCTGGGCGCCTCGGCGGACGTCCGCCCGTACGCGCTCACCTACCTGCGGATCAGTCTGCTGAGTACACCGTTCCTGCTGATCGTCATGGCGGGGACCGGAGTTCTGCGCGGGCTCCAGGACGCCCGGACGCCCCTGGTGGTCGCGGTCGCGTCGTACGTGGGGAACGCGGCGCTGTGCGCGGTGTTCGTGCTGGTGCTCGACTGGGGGATCGCGGGTTCGGCCTGGTCGACGGTGATCGCGCAGGGGGGCGGGGCGTTCTGGTACGTGGCGACGATCGCCCGCGCCGCACGTCGCGAGCGTGTGTCCCTGGCACCCTGCCTGGGCGGGCTGCGCTCCGCCGCCTCGGCCGGGTTCGCACTGTTCCTACGCAGCGTGTCGATGCGGGTGGTGGCCCTGGTGACCACGGCCGTCGCCGCGCGGCTCGGCGACGAGCCGATCGCCGCCCACCAGGTCGGCTACAACGTGTGGGCGCTGCTCGTGTTCGCGATGGACGCGATCGCCATCGCCGGTCAGTCGATCGTCGGCCGGTACCTGGGGGCCGGGGACGTGCCCGGCACCCGCGACGCGACCCGGCGCATGGTCGAGTGGGGTGTCCTGCTCGGACTGGTGTTCATGGTGCTGGTGTTCGCCGTGCTGCCCTGGGCCCCGATCCCGTTCACCGCCGACCCCGAGGTTCGCGCCCTCATCACGGCCACGCTCGTGATCGCCGCCCTCCTGCAACCCCTGAGCGGGGTGACCATGGTCCTGGACGGCGTGCTCATGGGCGCCGGGGACCAGCGCTACCTGGCGTGGGCGTCACTCTGGACGATGCTGGCCTTCCTGCCGTTCGCCCTGCTGCTGCCCCGTCTGGCCAACGATGACCTGTGGGGGCTGGTCGGCCTGTGGACGGCGTTCGCGGTGTGGATCCTCGCCCGCGCGGTCACACTCGGCGTCCGTGCACGCGGCACGGCCTGGCTGGTCACCGGAGCGACCCGCCGCTGAGGCCCGGTGAGGAACCCCGCGCGCCCGGTGCAAGGGTCAGGTTCCGGACGCGCGGGTGTCCACCCTCCTTTGTAGCCGCCCCGCGGGACGTTTCCGAACGGACCCGGACCACGTGCACCGACCGCCGTCATCAGGTCGGCGGGACCGCACGGGGTGTTCCGGGCCGCCCGGCGCGATCGCTCCGCCCAGGTTCCGCTCCCGCGGGCGGCGAGGAGGGGGAACCCGCGCTCGGCCGCGGGGAGGCCGCTCATCGCCCGGGGCTCCCGTGGGGCTCCCTGCCACCGCGGGTACACGTGCCCGTCGACACCGGCTCCGGGTCCTCGGCCCGCCCGGGTGAGTCCACCCCGTATCCACACGTCGACAAGGCGACGAAGCGCGATCACCACAAGTCGACGAGCGCCGGGAGCCCGGGGTGGGGGATGTCCCCGGCCCCCGAAGGGTCCGCCCGGTTCAGGGGGCGGTCAGGCGGGCACGTCGAGCTCCCCCAGGGCCGGACCGTGGTAGAAGGGCATGGCCCGCTCCCCGCTGGGGGTCGGCGGGTAGCTGGGCAGCTCCTCCAGCGTCAGTTCGGTACCGGCGACGCGGCTCAGGTGCCGCAGCTTCTCCCGCAGGCTGGACGCCACGTCCCTGCGCAGTTCGGGCAGCATCGAGTACAGCTTGTCGCCCGGGCACGCGGTCGAGTTGAAGTCCCGGTGGCCGACGATCGCGTCGGCCGGGTTGAGCTGGTAGACCAGACACAGCCAGGTACACGTCTCCACCAACGCCTCCATCAGCTTCCCCGGCGGTTTGGCCGAGCTGTAGAGGCCCTCGTTCTCGATGCCGACCGTGTGCGAGTTGTGGTTGGCGGTGTGCGCCCCGATCACGTGTCCGCCGTCCCAGATCGACGGGAGCGACCTGTCCCGCCCCTCCATGATGTAGCCGCCCCGGCTGATCGTCAGCTGCTGACCGGTGTCGTTCCACCCGTTGTTGTCCATGTGGTGGCGCTGGATCGCCCGGGACAGCGCCGCGGCGTGCGACTTCGACATGTCGGACGTGTTCGGTGTGGCCGTGTGGTGCACGACGATGTGGGTCGGCGGGTGGTCGAGGATGTCGACCGGCGCCTTGGGCCGCCGGGCGCCCCAGTCGGACCGCTTGTACACCTTGGGCCGCACCGCGGCGATGGCCGTGTCCGTCGCGGACACGGCCATCGTTCCCCCGAGCAGTACTCCCCCGGTGGCCAGGGCGGCCCCTCGGAGCATGGTTCTGCGGTCCACGAACGGTGGATGGCCAGGGGTGGGTCGTCTGTGAACGGACATGGTTCGGTGTCCTCTCCGTGCGGGGTGTCACTATGCGTGATACCAACACAGAGAACACGATAAGTTACAATGAGTAACCAAAGAGTGCGTTCCGGTTCCTTGGCGTGTCTCGGGAAAACCACGCGTGACACGTTCACGAAAACGCGGATGCCCCGCCTCTCCGATGGAGAAGCGGGGCACCGACGAGTCGGACGGATCGGCTCAGATGCCGACGACGTCCAGCTTGATCTGCGCGGAGACCTCGGAGTGCAGGCGAACCTGGACCTTGTGGGCACCGGCGGACTTGATCGGGTTCTTGATCTCGATCCGGCGCTTGTCCAGCTCGGGACCGCCGGAGGCCTTCACGGCCTCGACGATGTCCGCGGGCTTGACGGCACCGAACAGACGACCGCCCTCACCGGCGCGCTGCTTGAGACGCACGGTGAGCGCACCGACCTGGCCGGCGACCTGACGGGCCTCGTCCAGGCTGCGGATGTCCCGCGCCGAACGCGCCCGCTGGATCAGGTCGATCTGCTTCTGACCGCCGCGCGTCCACCGGATGGCGAACCCGCGGGGCAGCAGGTAGTTGCGGCCGTAGCCGTTCTTCACCTCGACGACGTCGCCGGGGGCTCCGAGACCGTTGACCTCGTGGGTCAGGATCAGCTTCACGACAAAAACCTCCCTCGGAAAATCCCGGCTAGCGAGCGGTGCTGGTGTAGGGCAGCAGGGCCACCTCGCGCGCGTTCTTGATCGCGGTCGCGACGTCGCGCTGGTGCTGGGTGCAGTTACCCGTGACGCGGCGGGCGCGGATCTTGCCGCGCTCGGAGATGAACTTACGGAGAAGCGTGGTGTCCTTGTAGTCGATGTAGGACTGCTTCTCCTGGCAGAAAAGGCAAACCTTCTTCTTGGGCTTGCGAGCCGCCGGCTTGGCCATCGTGGTGCTCCTTCGCAAGAGCCCCGGGGTCCTCCCGGGGATGGTCTGTGACAAGTGCATGGTGACTCGGTGCCCTCGGGCGGGCACCGGGCCGGGTGCGGGTGCGGACGGTTAGAACGGCGGTTCGTCGGAGAAGCCTCCGCCGCCGCCACCACCGAAACCGCCACCGCCGTTGGTCGCCCACGGATCGTCGGCCGGCGGACGGCCGCCCTGGCCGCCCTGCTGGCCGCCGCCGAAGCCGCCGCCCTGGTTCCCGTAGCCGCCGCCCTGGGGCTGGCCGCCACCGAAACCGCCACCGCCTCCGCCGCCGAAGCCGCCACCGCCCTGGCGCTGCGTCTTGGTCACCTTGGCGGTGGCGCTGCGCAGGGCCGGGCCGACCTCGTCGACGTCGATCTCGAAGACGGTCCGCTTCTCGCCCTCACGGGTCTCGTACGAGCGCTGCTTCAGCCTGCCCTGCACGATGACGCGCATGCCGCGCTGAAGGGACTCGGCCACGTTCTCCGCGTACTGCCGCCAGACGGTGCAGGTGAGGAACATGGACTCGCCGTCCTTCCACTCACCCGACTGACGGTCGAAGGTGCGCGGCGTGGACGCCACACGGAAGTTGGCGACCGCGGCTCCGCTGGGCGTGAAGCGCAGTTCAGGGTCGTCGACGAGGTTGCCGACGAGCGTGATCTGGGTTTCGCCTGCCATGGATCGGCTCCGGTTCGAGATAGTCGGATCAGGCGGGGTCGCCTGCTCCCCCGATCATCCGTGCCGGTAGTGACACAACGGACGTTTCGGGGCGGGGGGCGCGGGCGTGGACGCCCTGTTAGTGGACCTCGGGCCGGAGGACCTTGGTCCGCAGGACGGACTCGTTGATGCCGAGCTGGCGGTCCAGCTCCTTGACCGTGGCCGGCTTGGCCGTGAGGTCGATGACGGCGTAGATGCCCTCGGCGTTCTTGTCGATGTCGTAGGCGAGACGGCGCTTGCCCCAGATGTCGACCTTCTCGACCGAGCCACCGTCGTTGCGGACGACGGCGAGGAAGTTCTCCAGCGACGGGGCGACGGTGCGCTCGTCGAGGCCGGGCTCGAGGATGACCATGATTTCGTAACGACGCATAGGCGTACGTTCCTCCTCTGGACTGTTGCGGCCATGGAATCTCCATGGCAGGAGGTCAGGAGTCCGGGATCGGTGCCGCTCGCGGGAGCGGGGCACCACGCGGACTCTGAGCCATACGGGAGCCAAGATTACCAGCCGGCACGGACCGGATCGGCGGTGTCGTGGATACCTGTGGACAAGTCGACAAGGAGGCATGGCGGGACCGCGGACACGCGAAGGGCCGGTGCGCGGCGTCGCCGCGCACCGGCCCTCGGTCATGGCCGGACGGTCCGGTCAGTCCTCCCGTGAGGGCAGGATCATGGCGTTGTTGCCGCCACCGCCGCCGTTACCCCCTCCGCCATCCCCGGGGGAGGGGTCGGCCGTGGGGTCCTCGGTCGGGTCCGGGCAGTTCCAGTCGAGGGGACCACTGCAGTCGTCGGTCGGATCGCCCGAGGGGTCGGGTTCCTGGCAGGTGAGGTCCCCGACCGGGCAGTCGCCCGGATCACCGGGGTCCGGGCAGTCCGGGTTGCCGTTCCCGTTCCCGTTGCCGTTTCCGGGCTGGTCCGGGTCGCAGACGTCGTCGTTGCTCGGGTCGTCCGAGGGGTCCTCCGACGGGTCGTCACAGTCCGGGTTGCCGTTCCCGTTCCCGTTGCCGTTCCCGGGCTGGTCCGGGTCGCACGGGTCATCGCTCGGGCTCGGGCTCGGGCTGGGCGCGAAGTTCTGGGTCTCACCGACGTTCGCGCGCTGCGGGAAGTCCTGGACCTCCATCTCCGCCATCGCGTTGTCCATGAAGTGCTTCCACACCAGGGCGGAGGTGGTGCCACCGAAGGTGGCGCTGTTGGGGATGCCCTCGAAGGCCAACTGCCCGCCGTCGAGCCGACTCAGGCTGACCGCTGTGGTCACCTGCGGCGTGTACCCGACGAACCACGTCGACACCGCGTTGCTCGACGTACCCGTCTTGCCCGCCACCGGGCGGCCGTCGGCGAGGGCGGCGCGGCTGCCACCACCGGCCTCGACCACCTGGCGCATCGCGTAGGTGGCGTCGGCGGCGATGGCGGAGCTGATCTCCTCGCTGCCCTGGAGCGCCTCCTCGAACTCCGCGTTCGGCTCCAGCGGGTTCCCGTCACCGTCGCGCACCTCGACGACCATGTGCGCGGGGATGCTGGTGCCCTCGTTGGCGATGGTCGAGTAGGCGTTGGCCTGGTCGTACGTGCTCACGAGGTGGGTGCCCAGGGCGATGAGCGGGGAGGTGGTGGAGGTCTCCGTGTGGCCCGGGTTCACGCCCAGGTCGATCGCCGTCGCCTCGACGTTCTCGGCACCGACCACCTCTGCCGCGTGCACGTAGCTGGTGTTGATGGAGTCGGCCGTGGACTCGATCAGGTTGACCGGGCCGCGGCCCTCCAAGTTGGAGTTGTTCACCTCGCCCACGCCCGCGAACGTCTGCGGCGAGTCGCCGTTGAACGTGGTCTCCAGGCCGATGCCCTGCTTGAGTGCGGTCACGAGCACGTAGGGCTTGTAGGACGACCCGGCCTGGGTGCGGTGGGTCAGGGAGTTCTCCGGGTCCGTCACCACGTCGTCCCCGCCGTGGAACGCGAGGATCCGACCACTCTCGTTGTCGATCGCGGTCAGACCCTCCATGAGCACCGGCTGCTCGAACCCGGACACGGGCGGGAGCGCCTCGTCGAAGGCCAACCGCGCCGCGTCCATGAGGTCGGAGTCGAGCGACGTCTGCACCTGGTAGCCCCCGGTGGCGAGGTCCTGGGCGGTGACCGGGTAGTTGTCGACGACCTCGTTCACCACCTCCTGGCGGACGTAGCCGAACTTGGGGTCGTTGGTCTCCGAGCTTGCCTCGGGGTTGTACTCGATCCGCTCGGGGATCTCCAGGGCCATGGCCTCGTCCTGGGGCAGGCCCCTTTCGCCGCCCGTCGCCTCGTACATCTCCGCGAGCTGACCCTGCATGTAGGGCCAGCGTTCGGTGGTGAGGTACCTGGCCCAGAAGTCGTCGCTGCCCTCCTGGACGTTCTCGAACCTGCTGGGCTGCTGGATGATGAGGCCCAGGAACGCGCCCTCGGCGGGGGTGAGCTCGTCGAGCTCCTTGCCGAAGTACCGTTCGGCGGCCATCTGGATACCCGAGGCACCGCGACCGAAGTAGATCGTGTTCAGGTAGGTCGTGAGGATCTCGTCCTTGGGGACCTGCTGGTCCAGCTTGATCGCGATGAAGATCTCTTTGATCTTGCGGCTGATCGTCTGTTCCGTGCTGAGCTCGTTGCTGTAGTAGTTGCGCGCCATCTGCTGGGTGATGGTGGAGCCGCCGCCCGCGGAACCTCCCGTCACGACGGCACGGCCGATACCCACGATGTTGATGCCGGGGTCCTCGTAGTAGCCGGCCTGCTCGGCGGCGAGCACACCGTTGATGACCGTCTGGGGGATCTCGTCCCTCGTCACCATGATCCGCTGGACCTCACCGGTGGTCACCGCGACCTCCCCGGGCTCGTCCCCCTCACCCGCCCAGAGGATCTGGGTGGCCGAGGGGGGCTCCTCCGCCGCCGCCTCCAACTCCTGGTAGTCGGGTGCCATCGAGTACAGGACCGCGAAGGCGGCCACGCCGCCGATGATCATCAGTCCGCAGAAGGCCAGCAGCGGCTTCCAGGTCTTGGACCAGGCCCGCTTGATCCACGGGCGATCGTCGGGCTCCTCCTCGCGCCCGCGACGACGGCCACCACCGCCGCCGCCGCGCCCGCCGGAACCGCGACCGCCGCGGCCGGGACCGCGGCCACCGCCCTCCGAGCGCGCACCGTGCTCGGGGGCACGGGGGTCACGCGGCCCGTCCGCGCGCCGACGACCGCCGGCGGCACCCGCGGCACCTCCGGCCGCGGCCGCTCCCTCCGGACGACGACGGGGCCGCTCGCCCTCGGGGCGGCGGCGCGGACGGTCCCCGTCCTCCGGGGGCCTGCGCCGGGGCCGCCCGCCGCCCTCCGGGGGGCGGCGGCGCTGCCCCTCGGGGGGCCGCCTGCGGGGACCGCCCTCCGCGCGCGCCGCGTCGGGCTGGGGCCGGGGCCGCCGGGGCCGCTCGGCCGGGCCGTCACCGAAGAAGCCGCCCTCGTCGTCAGGGCGTCGACGTCCGCCCGCGCGTCCGTCCGGAGGCGGGCCGTCCGCCCTGCGCCGTCCACCGCCTCGTGGACCGTCGCCCGGGCCCTCGGCCCTGCGACGGCCGCCATCGGCATTCCGTCGTCGTTCGGTACTCACGTGGTCCTCGATTGCCTCTCACGGCCGATCGGCCTGACGATTCCTGGGTGGAACGGGGGGCGGTCCCCCTGGGGGATCAGTGGTCCGCGACCTGTCCGCGGTGACCGGCGCGGGATCGACCCGATCGGCCGGCCCCGCCGGATGCGCCTGTCGTCGAAGGCTTGTTGGAAGGACGCCCGAACGCGCGCGCGGGTTTTCAACAGGTCGCGATGACGTTGGCCGCTGCTTCCTCCTGATCGTTGGCCTGCGTGGGCTGAGCCCCGTGCCGGTGCCCTACTCCGACAGGACGCCGCCGCGGCGGGGACGGGGTCCGGGGCGCTACTGGCCGCGCACGCAAATCACAGGTCACGTTAGAGCGATGGAACGGTATAGCACAACCTACGCGCGAGGGTAACGTGCTCGACGGAACGGACGAACACGTCATGGGCCGAACCCGCCGAACGGCCAGTTCGGGGCGGGAGCGCGCGGACGCGGCGACCGGGTGTGAGATTCCGCGCGGATCCGCCGCCCGGGCGGCGGCGTGACCGGGGCGGGGAGGGCGCGCGTCACCGCGTGTCACCGGGATGACATGCGGTTCCGTTGGCGGGCGAGGATAGAGTCATTGCTGAACAAACCAGCCAGACATACATGTTCTCCCCGGGCCCGCGTGCCGTGTACGGGAACAGAACCGCCGTGTGCGCTGCTGACCACATACGGATAACGGACGCGGGACAACGGTCTCCGGCCACGGCCGGGGCGGTTCCGCCTCGTGCGCTGTGGAATCCATGTTCGCGGAGAAGAAGGAGCAAGGACCAATGGGTTCGGTACGTGTAGCCGTCGTGGGCGTCGGCAACTGTGCGGCGTCGCTCGTCCAGGGCGTGCATTACTACAAGGACGCAAACCCGGAGTCCCGGGTACCCGGCCTGATGCACGTCCAGTTCGGCCCGTACCACGTGCGTGACATCGAGTTCGTCGCGGCCTTCGACGTGGACGCGAAGAAGGTCGGTCACGACCTGGCCGACGCCATCGTGGCCAGCGAGAACAACACGATCAAGATCTGCGACGTCCCGCCGACCGGCGTGACCGTCATGCGCGGCCCGACCTACGACGGTCTCGGCAAGTACTACCGCGAGATGGTCCAGGAGTCCCCCGAGGACGCCGTGGACGTGGTCGCGGCGCTCAAGGCCAGCAAGGCCGACGTGCTGGTGTCCTACCTCCCCGTGGGTTCGGAGGAGGCCGGCAAGTTCTACGCCCAGTGCGCGATCGACGCGGGCGTGGCCTTCGTCAACGCCCTGCCGGTGTTCATCGCCTCCGACCCCGAGTGGGCGGAGAAGTTCGCCGAGGCGGGCGTCCCGATCATCGGTGACGACATCAAGTCGCAGATCGGCGCGACCATCACCCACCGCGTGCTGTCCAAGCTGTTCGAGGACCGCGGCGTCATCGTCGACCGGACCTACCAGCTCAACTTCGGCGGCAACATGGACTTCAAGAACATGTTGGAGCGCGAGCGCCTGGAGTCGAAGAAGGTCTCCAAGACCCAGTCCGTCACCTCGCAGATCCCGCACGAGCTCAACGCCGGGGCCGTGCACATCGGCCCGTCGGACCACGTGCCGTGGCTGGACGACCGCAAGTGGGCCTACATCCGTCTGGAGGGCCGCGCGTTCGGCGACGTCCCGCTGAACCTGGAGTACAAGCTGGAGGTCTGGGACTCCCCCAACTCCGCGGGCATCATCATCGACGCGGTCCGCGCCGCGAAGATCGCCAAGGACCGCGGGATCGGCGGCCCGATCCTGGAGCCGTCCTCCTACTTCATGAAGTCCCCGCCCGTGCAGTACAGCGACAGCGAGGCGCACGACGCGGTCGAGCGCTTCATCGCGGGTGACGGCGAGAGCTGACCCGTGTGCCCGGGGCCCCGAGGGCCCCGGGCCAGCACCGGCCGTCCCGGTCCCCCGCCCGGCCTCGGCCCACCCGCCGCCCGAACGGCACCCCCTGAGGTGACCGGCCCCCGCGACGGAACCTACGCTGAACGCGTGTCCTTCTTCGGTGATCTGCGCGTGGTCCTACGGGGACCGAGGTTCCGCCGGCTGTTCGGCACCCGTCTGGTCTCGCAGTTCTCCGACGGGGTCTACCAGGCCGGGCTGGCGGGGTTCGTCTTCTTCAACCCCGAGCAGCACACGAGCGCGGGCGCCGTCGCGGCGGCCTTCGCGGTGCTGCTCCTGCCCTTCTCCGTGGCCGCCCCGTTCGCCGGCGTCCTCATCGACCGGTGGCCGCGCCGCCAGGTGCTGTTCCTGTCCTCGCTGGCCAAGGCGGCCCTCGCCGCGCTGACGGCCGTGCTGGTGTCGGACGGTGAGGGACCCTCGTTCTTCGTCGCGGCGCTGCTGGTGCTGAGCGTCAACCGCTTCTTCCTGTCCGGGCTCTCCGCCGGGCTGCCGTACGTGGTGCCCCGGGACAAGCTGATGATGGCCAACGCGGTCACCCCGACCAGCGGGACCGTCGCGAGCTTCCTGGGCGCGGGGGCGGGCGCCGCGATCGGCCTGGTCGGCGGTGAGGCGGCGCTGGGCACCGGGCTGATCCTGTTCGCCGCCGCACTGGGCTTCGTCGGCGCGGCCGGGGTGTCGCTCACCCTGGGGTACGGGGAGCTCGGCCCCCACCTGGAACGCGAGCCGGAGGCCGTGCGGGCGGCCGTCGCCAGCGTGATGCGCGGGATGGTCGACGGACTCCGGCACGTGTGGCACCGGCCCGCGCCCAGGGACGGCCTGCTGACGATCGGCGGGCACAGGGTCCTGTTCGGCATCGCCACGCTGGTCACGCTGCTGCTGTACAACAACACGTTCACCACGGGCGGTGTCGCCGGGCTGGCGGGCTTCTCCGTGGCGATGGGGCTGTCGGCGCTGGGGTTCTTCCTGGGTGCGGTGGCCACCCCGTGGGCGACCGCGCGGATGAGCCCGAGCGCGTGGATCTCCCTGCTGCTGGCGGTCGCGGCCGTGACCCTGGTGGTCTTCGGCCTCCCGTTCTCCCCCGCGCTGTTCCCCGTGGCCGCGTTCGTCCTGGGTCTGGTCTCCCAGGGGGTGAAGGTCACGGTCGACACGTTGGTTCAGCGACATGTCGACGACGCGTACCGGGGCCGGGTGTTCTCCGTCTACGACGTGCTGTTCAACGCGACGTTCGTCCTGGGCGCCGCGCTCACCGCCGGGCTGGTGCCGCGGTCCGGGGTGAGCGTTCCCGTGGTGGCCGGCGTCGCCGCCGCGTACCTGGCGATGGCGGCCGCCTGGGCGGCCCGGGCGCGGTGGACCGCGGTCCCGGAGGAGGACGGGGTGTCGGGGCGGGCCGCCTGAGACGGGTGCCCGCCCCGTTTCCGGACCGGTGGGCGACGACGCGGGAGGGCGCCCCGAAGGCGTCGGTCGAGGGTGGTGGCCCACCCGCCGCGCGCGACGCCCCGTGGGCGACGGGCGGGCGCTAGCGGACGACGTCGAAGACCTGCTTCTGCACGCCGTTGGCGTACACCTCGTGCTCGACCAGCGCCAGCTTCTGGGCGTCCTTGTCGGTCCCGCTGAACAGCCGCCTGCCCGCACCGAGCAGCACCGGGAACACCAGCAGGTGGTAGCGGTCGACCAGTCCGGCGTCGGCGAGGGCCCCGCCCAGGGTGGCGCTGCCGTGGACGATGATCGGTCCGCCCTCGCCCTTCCTGAGCTCGGCGACGTCGTCGACCGAACGCAGGATCGAGGCGGGCCAGCGCGGGTCCTCCTCGGCCAGCGTCGTGGAGACCACGTACCGGGGCATGGCGTTGTACCCGGCGAACTCCTCCGTCATCGTCGGCCAGACCGGCGCGAACGCCTCGTAGCTGCGACGGCCGAGGAGCAGCGCCGTGGCCTCCTCCTGCTCCCGGGTCTTGATCCCGTAGGCGGCCGGATCCATCTCGACGCTCTTCACGGTCCAGCCGGTGTTGCGGTAACCAGGCTCACCGCCGGGGGCCTCCATGACTCCGTCGACGGACACGAACGCGGTGACGATCAGGGGGCGCATCTGCGGTCTCCTCAGACTCTTCCGTGTACTGCCTTCATCATTGCGTCGAACGGCACCGCCCGGAATCGACACCCCTCCCGAACTTTTTTCCGAACGGTTCCGCGACCCCCGGTCGGGGCGGCGGCTACGCTTCCGGACAACACCCCCCGGGAGACCGGAAACGGAGGCACCCGTGCCCACCCTGCCCACCCTCCTCGCCTTCACCGCCGCCTCGGTCCTGCTCGTCGTCATCCCCGGACCGAGCGTGCTCTTCGTCGTCGGCCGCGCGATCGCCCACGGGCGCGGTGTCGCCGTCCTCTCGGTACTCGGGAACGCGCTCGGGGGCCTGGTCCTCGTGCTGGCGGTCGCCCTCGGCGTGGGGGCGCTGGTGACGGCGTTCGCCCCGCTGTTCACCGCGGTGAAGCTGGTCGGTGCCGCCTACCTCGTCCACCTCGGGGTCCAGACCATCCGGCACCGGAGGGCGGCCGCCGACGCCCTCGACGGACCGGCGGCGGGACCGCTGTCCCGTACGCGCTCGCTGTGGGACGGTTGCGTGGTCGGGCTGACCAACCCCAAGACCCTGGTCTTCTTCGTCGCCGCCCTCCCCCAGTTCGCCGACCCCTCGCTCGGTCCGGTCGCGCCGCAGATCGCCCTGTTCGGCGCGCTCTTCCTGCTGACCGCCGTGGCCTCGGACACCTGTTACGGGCTGCTCGCGGGCACGGTGCGCGGGTGGTTCGCCGCCCGGCCGCGGCGGATGGAGGTCACCGGGACGGTGTCGGGGGCGCTGATGATCGGTGTCGGGGCGCAGTTCGCCCTGACCGGCCGCCGGACCTGACGCGCCCCGCAGGCCGGTCCGCGCTCACCGCGTCCGGTCCGCCCCCGTACCCCCGATCGGGGACCGGCCCGCGACGGGGCTGGAGTAGACGACGTTGGTGGTGACCGGTCCCAGGGCGGCGACCCTGCCGACCACCTCCTCCAGGTGGCGCATGGAGCGGGCGACCACCTTCATCAGGTAGCAGTCCTCTCCCGTGACGTGGTGGGCCTCGGTGATCTCGGGGGTGGTGGCGAGGAGGTCGTGGTAGGGCCCGCGGTTGCCGACGGGGTAGCGGAGCCGGACGAAGGCCAGGACGCGGAACCCGAGCCGTTCCGGATCGACGTCGGCGGTGTAGCCGGTGATGACGCCGTCCTCCTCCATGCGGCGCACCCGTTCGGTGACGGCGCTGGCCGACATGGACACCGCCCGGGCCAGGTCGGCGTAGGTCGCCCGGCCGTCCTTCCGGAGGGCCCGCAGAAGGCGCAGATCGGTCTCGTCCAGTGATGCGTCGGCCATGTCCCATACATACCGTGGTTCCCACGGCCGCTTCCACCCGAAGCCGTGGTTTCTCCCTGTTCGGGGCCAGCCCACCCTCCGTAATGTCGTGGGCATGACGACACGCACCTCCACCAGCCCCGTCCTGCACACGGCCCCCGCCGACTCCGCGACCGCGGCGGCGCACTTCGCGGCCCGCCTGTCCCTGTACACCGACGTCGCCGACGTCCACGCGGCCCTGGAGGGGACCGACCCCGGGTTCGTCCTCGTCGACACCAGGAACGCGACCGCCTGGGAGCAGGGGCACGTACCGGGCGCGGTGCACCTGCCCCATCCGCGGATCGCCGACGAGGCGGCGGACCTCATCGACCCCGCGCTCCCGGTGGTGACCTACTGCTGGGGTCCCGCCTGCGACGGAGCCGCCCGGGGTGCGCTCGCCCTGGCCACCCTCGGCTACCGCGTCAAGGAGATGGTCGGCGGCATGGAGTACTGGGTCCGCGAGGGCCTGCCCGTCGAGACCGCCCGGGGTGTGGCGCGCCGCCCGGCCGATCCCCTGGTCGTCCCCGCCGGGGCTCCCTCCTGCTCCTGCTGAGCCACCCGACCGCCCGCGCCCACCCCGCAACACCATCTCCGGGTAATGATTCGATCACCTCATGTAGTGTCCCCGGAAAGGGAACTCGCCCAGGAACAGGGGATGGTGCGCGATGGCCGGCGGTTACGGACTCGGGAACCCGACGAGCGCCTTCGGCGCCCGAGGGGTGGCCAAACGCGTGGGAGCCGTGTCCCGGCACCTGCCGGCCTACGGTGACCGGCTGCTGGACGTGGGATGCGGGAACGGCGCCTACACGGTCGAACTCGCCCGGGGGTACGTACGGGTGGACGCCGTCGACGTGGAGCCGGAGCGGCTGAACGCCTTCACGGAGCGGATCGCGGGGAGCGGGGTCGAGCACCGGATCGGCGTGCACAAGATGTCCGCCGACGCCCTCGCCTTCGAGGCCAACACCTTCGACCGGGTCACCGCGTTCGAGGTACTGGAACACCTGGAGGACCTGGAGGGGGGCCTGGCGGAGATCCACCGGGTGCTCAAGCCCGGCGGGGCGTTCTCCCTGACCACGCCCAACCGCTGGTTCCCCTTCGAGACCCACGGGGTGCTGTGGGGCGGGCGGCGGCGTTCGGCGCTGACCGCCCCGTTCCTGCCGTGGGTCCGCCCTCTGCACGACCGTATGTCCGACGCGCGCGCGTTCACCACGCAGGAGATGGGCCGGCTGCTGCGCGGCGCGGGCCTGCGGGTGCGGGCGATCGACTACGTCATGCCGCCGTTCGACCGCAGGCCCCGGGTGCTCCAGACGGCCTCCGACTCCCTGGAGGGCACGCCGCTGCGGGTGTTCGGGATGGCGATGGCGGTGACCGCGGTCAAGCCGGGACGCTAGGCGGTGTTGGTTTGGGGCCTCCGCTGCGCTTCGGCCCGTGTTCGGATGCCCCGAAGGCAGGGATTCTTCCTCCTCGGCCACGCCTGCCGCTCGTACCTCGCTACGCGGCTCGCCTCGTCGTGCACAACCCCGCCGGCACCCGAACGTTGGTTTGGGGCCTCCGCCGCGCTTCGGCCCGTGTTCGGATGCCCCGAAGGCAGAGATTCTTCCTCCTCGGCCACGCCTGCCGCTCGTACCTCGCTACGCGGCTCGCCTCGTCGTGCACAACCCCGCCGGCACCCGAACGCTGGTTTGGGGCCTCCGCCGCGCTCCGGGCGCCGGCTCCGCCCCGGCCCGGGCCGCTGCTACTGACCCGTGTCCCGGTCCAGGTGCTCGGTCGCCCAGGCGCGCAGCTCGGCGGTCGCGTCCTCCTTGGACATCGGCCCGTTCTCCAGGCGCAGTTCCAGCAGGAACCGGTAGGCGCGGCCGACGACGGGGCCCGGCCCGACGTCCAGGATCCGCTGGATCTCGTTGCCGTCGAGGTCCGGGCGGATCCTGTCGAGCTCCTCCTGCTCGGCGAGCTCGGAGATCCGGCGCTCGATGTCGTCGTAGGAGCGCGAGAGCGCGGCGGCCTTGCGGCGGTTGCGGGTGGTGCAGTCGGCGCGGGTGAGGATGTGCAGCCGCTCCAGCTGGTCACCCGCGTCGCGGGCGTACCGGCGCACGGCCGAGTCCGTCCACTCGCCCTTGCCGTACCCGTGGAACCGCAGGTGCAGCGCGACCAGGGTGCAGACGTCCGACACCACGTCCTTGGGAAAGCGCAGCGCGGTGAGCCGCTTGCGGCTCATCGACGCGCCGACCACCTCGTGGTGGTGGAACGTGACCCGGTTCCCCGACTCGAAGGCCCGCGTCTTGGGCTTGCCGACGTCGTGCAGCAGGGCGGCCAGCCGCAGGACGAGGTCGGGCGCGTGGCCGCGCCGCTTCTCCAGGTCGATGGCCTGGTCGAGGACGGTGAGCGAGTGCTCGTAGACATCCTTGTGCCGGTGGTGCTCGTCGATCTCCAGCTGCATCCTGGGCACCTCGGGCAGCACGTACCGGGCGATGCCGAGGTCGACCATGAGCTCGATCCCGCGCCGCGGGTTCGGGCTGAGCATGAGCTTGACCAACTCGTCCTTGATCCGCTCGGCCGAGACGATGGTGAGCCGGTCCGCCATGCCCCGCGCGGCCTCGGCCACCTCGGGGGCGAGCGTGAAGCCGAGCTGGGCGGCGAAGCGGACCGCGCGCATGATGCGCAGCGGGTCGTCGCTGAAGGAGTCCTCCGGACGCCCCGGGGTCCGCAGCACACCGGCGCGGAGGTCGGCGAGCCCCCCGAAGGGGTCGACGAACTCCCGGCCGGGCAACCGCACCGCCATGGCGTTGACGGTGAAGTCCCTGCGCAGCAGGTCGTCGTGGATGTCGGTGCCGTAGTTGACGTCCGGCTTGCGCGACTTGGGTGAGTAGGACTCGCTGCGGTAGGTGGTGACCTCCAGCTGCAACCCGCGCTTGCGCAGCCCGACCGTGCCGAACTCGATGCCCACCGTCCACACGGAGTCGGCCCAGCCGTCGATGATCTCCAGGATCCGCTGGGGCACGGCGTCGGTGGTGAGGTCGACGTCGTTGGAGGTCCTGCCGAGGAGTGCGTCGCGCACCGGCCCGCCCACGACGGCGAGCTGCTGGTCGTGCGCGCAGAAACGGTCGCCGAGTTCACCGGAGACGGGCTGGATCGAGTCGACCAGCGCGGTGATCGCCGCCCGCTGCTCGCCGGTCAGCGTGTCCGCGGCGGGTTCCGCCGGGGCCTCCGGGCGCCGGGCGGTGTCGTTCTCACTCGAAAACTCTGTGTTCGGCACACCACGCAGGTTAGGGCATGTTCCGTGGGACCATTCCCCTTCTCGGAACTCCCGGGGCCCTCGGGGGGAGCGCCGGACGGCCCCAAACGGTATCTTCGGGTTCGGTGGTGGGACGATCCGTCGGCCTCACGTCCCTCCGCCCCGAGTCCGCCGCGTGCGCCGTGCGGGCACCGAGACCGATCCCGCCCCACGCCGTGTCCCCGGCGGGACGGCCACCTGGACCCGAATCAGGAAACCGGTCAAGCGTTGCGTCGATTTGCCTCCGCTGCCGCGGTCATGGTCATGACCGCCGGTCTGCTTCCGACACCGGCCGCGCTCTCGCCCGCGCAGGCGGAACCCGAGAACGACGAGTCGGCCGAGCCGCTCGTCGTCGAGCGCCTCACCCCGGACGCCGTCGACTCCGACAGCACCCTCCGGGTCTCCGGAGTGGTGACCAACACCACCGCGGACGGTGTCGAGGACGTCACCGTCCGGATGCGCTACTCCCGGCACCCGTTCAGCGACCGCGACGAGCTGGACGAGTTCGCGTCGAGCACGGGCTGGCAGCCCAACGCCCCCGGGCCGGACGAGGACGTGGCCGACTCCCTGGCACCGGACGGCAGCGAGGAGTTCTCGCTCAGCGTCCCCGTCGAGGACCTGGACCTGTCGTCCTACGGCGTGTACCCGCTGGTGATCGAGGCGCTCGACGGCGACGGCGAACGTCTGGGCGCCCAGTACACCTTCCTCCCCTTCACCGGTGGGGAGGACGACGACGTCCCCTCGGTGGACATCGCGTGGGTGTGGCCCCTCATGGCCGGCCCCCAGCGCGCCGATGACGACACCTTCCTCAGCGGCGAACTCTCGGAGGAGGTCCGCGAGGACGGCCGCCTGGGCCGCCTGCTGGAGGCGGGCGCGCAGAGCGACCTGGCCTTCGAGGCGGGCGACGAGGACCTGGTCGAGCTGCTCGGGCTGGACGAGGAGCCGACGGAGCCCACCCCCGAACCGGAGGCGACCGCCGAGGCCACCGCCGAACCCTCCGACGCGGAGCCGACCGGGGACGAACCGACCGGGGAGGCGTCCGAGGAGCCCGCGGACGACGGCGGTGAGACGGACGCGGAGGCCGACGGCGGGGAGGCGGACGCGGAGCCGGACGACGCCGGGGGCGTCCCGGTCGCCTGGGCCGTGGACCCCGCGACCCTGGACGACGTCGTTCGCCTGGCCCGGGAGCCCCACGACGTCCTGGGCGATCCGCTCGCGGTCTCCGACGGGTCCGACCCCGAGCGTGAGGAGCGCCCCGCCGACCTCGCCGCACAGGTGTGGCTGCGCGAGGCCAGGGCGGCCCTGGCCGGGGACACCGTCGTGGCCACCCCCTACGCCGCCGCGGACCTGGCGTCCCTGCTGCGCAACGACCTGGTCTCCGACGCCGAGGCCTCGCTCGGGATCGGCCGCGACGCGGTCCTGCGCGCGCTGGGCCGGACCGCCGACGCGTCGTTCGCGCTCCCCGCCGACGGCCTCATGGACGACGCGGTGTACGAGTTCCTGGCCGCGCACGGAGCCCACCGGTTCCTGGTGGACGAGTCGGCCAAGCCCGCGGCGTCCTCGCTGTCCACCACCCCGACCGCCCAGGCCGCGCTGCGCCAGGTCGAGGACGGCCCCGAGGAGGACCCGTTCGCGCTGGTCGCCGACGAGGGCCTGGCCGACGTGCTGGCCATGCCGTCCCGGGGTCCGGGCGAGGCCGAACTCGCGCTCCAGCGGTTCGCCGCCGAGACCGCGATGATCGCCGGGGAGAACGCCGGGGGCGAACGGGTCGTGGTGGCCTACCCCGGGCCCGACTGGAACCCGAGCGACGAGCTGGCCACCGGGGTGCTGGAGGCCAGCGACTCCTTGCCGTGGCTGAGGCCCGAGCGGCTGGAGGACGTCGAGCTGGCCGACCCCGACGACCGTGAGACGACCCGTCGGCCGCTCACGTACCCGGACGACGCCTACTCGGACGAGCTCAGCTCCACCTACCTGGGGCAGATCGCGGACGTCAGCCGCGAGGTGCGCCTGTTCAACAGCATCCTGGTGGACGACGGCGACCCGTTCCGCCCGGCGATCCTGCGGATGGAGTCGGTCCGCTGGCGTGACCGGGAGGCGCTGGCGGGGGTCACGCGGACGCTGGTCTCGGGGTCGGTCCAAAAGCATCTGGACGACGCCCGGATCATTCCCGGCGAGCCGGTCACCCTGGCCAGCAGCACGGGCATCACCGGCATCCTCGTGGCCAACGACCTGGAGGACGAGACGATCCGCGTCCGCCTCTCCGTGTACTCGGAGAACTCCGAGCGGCTGAGCATCGGCGAGTACTCGGACGAGTTCGAGATCGCCCCCGGCGCGAAGACGACGGTGTACATTCCGCTGACGGCCAGGATCAACGGCCGCACGGAGCTGAACGCGAGCCTCCAGAACGGGGCGGGCGAACCGATCAGCGCCCAGACGACCGTGGTGCCGGTCAACGCCACGGGCCTGGGCACCCAGGCACTGCTCATCAGCGGTATCGGCCTGCTGATCCTCGTCGCGGCCCTGGCCCCGCGCGCGGTGCGCAAGTGGATGCGCCGGCAGACCGGCCGCGGTGCGAAGGACGCGCCGGACGGGGGCGGGACGGCCGAGGAACGGGCCCCCGCGGAGGAGGACTCCGCGCGGGGGGCGGACGCGCCCGCTGACGAGACCTCCACCGACGCCACCGGTCACACTGGTAACGACGCGGACGGGAACGGCGCGACGAAGTGACATGTTCCCTCACCGACAGGTCGTCATGTCGACACGGCCACACGTCCGCCTGTCGGCACGCGCGGCGCTGAGCCGCCCCGCACGGCCCGGTCGGCGCGCGCCTCGCGGCGCCGCCTCCGGGCCCTCCCCGGTCGTACGAAAGGAAGCCTGATCCACGGTGGTCACCGACTCCCCGAACGGCGGCGGACAGCCCGCCGACCGTCCCCCCCACTACCAGCCGCGCCACCGTCGGGGCCCCCTCCCCGGTGAGGGTCCGCTCCGTCCGGGCGGCGGCCCCTCACCCACGTTCGAGGAGGGGGAACTGCCCGAGCCGCTCCCCGCGGCGGACGACCCCCGTGCGCCGGAGGGTGCCGGAGCGGGCGGTTCGGGGTCGGACGCGGGCTCGGGATCGGACTCGGGTTCCGGCGGCGGGATGATGCGGTCCAGCGCGATCATGGCCGTGGGCACCATGGCCTCCCGGATCACCGGGTTCGCGCGCACCATCGTGCTGGGCGCGGCGATCGGCACCCACCTGCTCGGGGACGCCTACAACACGGCGCACACGATCCCGTTCATCCTCAACGACCTGCTCATCGGCGGCCTGATGGCGAGCGTCATCGTGCCGTTCCTGGTCAAGCGCCGCAAGCGCGACGCCGACGGCGGCAAGGCCACCGAGGACCGGCTGTTCACCACCACGCTGCTGGCGCTGCTGCTGCTCACCACGGTCGCGGTGCTGGCCGCCGAGTTCCTCATCTGGATGTACGGCTCGCGGTTCACCGAGGCGCAGTTCGACGACTCGGTGTTCCTGGCGCGGTACCTGCTGACGCAGATCTTCTTCGTGGGCATGAGCGGCCTGCTCAGCGCCATGCTCAACACCCGGAACCGGTTCGGCGCGCCGGTGTGGGCGCCCGTGCTCAACAACCTGGTGATCATGGCGGTCGGCGGGATGTTCCTGTGGGCGGCCGGGCCGGGCAGCGAACCGCCGGTCCCGGACGCCCAGCTGACCCTGCTCGGCGCGGGCACGGCGGCGGGCATGGCCCTCCAGGCGCTGGTGCTGTTCGTCGCGCTGCGCCGCACCGGGTACCGCTGGCGGCCCCGTCTGGACCTGCGCGGCAGCGGCCTGGGCGAGGCCCTGCGCACCGCCGGGTGGATGATGCTGTACACGCTGCTCACCCAGGCCGGTCTGTGGATCACGACCAACATCGCCAACGCCGCCAACGTGGCCGGGATCGAGCAGGGGCGCGACGTCGGTGCGGGTATCACCGCCTACAACCTGGCCTACCAGCTCTTCCAGCTCCCGTACGCGATCATCGCGGTCTCGCTGATCACGGTGCTGCTGCCCCGGATGAGCGCCCACGCGGAGGACCGCGACTGGGCGGCGGTGCGCTCCGACTTCTCCCGGACGCTGCGGATCTCGTCGTTCGTCCTGGTGCCCATGGCCTTCGCGATCGCGATGTACGCCGTCCCGCTGTCGGTCCTGGCCTTCGCCCGGGGATCGATCTCGGTGGCCGACGCCAGCAACATCGGCCAGATCCTCATGGTCATGGCGCTGGGGCTGGTGCCGTTCACGGTCTTCCAGCTCATGCTGCGCGTGTTCTTCGCCCTCGGCGACACCCGCACCCCGGCGATGATCGCCATCGCCAACCTGGCCGTGCACAGCGCCCTCGCGCTGACCTCCTACCTGCTCCTGCCGCCCGACCGCGTGGTCGTCGGCGTGGCCGCCGGGTTCATGTTCTCGTTCGTGTCCGGCCTGACCATCGCGGGCAACGTGCTGAGCCGCCGCCTCGGGGGGCTTGACGGGAGGCACACGATTGGCACATTGTTGCGCCTGCACGTGGCCGTCGTCCCGAGCATCGCCGCCGGACTCGGCGTGCTGTGGCTCTTCGACGCCTACGTCGGCCCCGGCCTCGCCAGCTACCTCGGCGCCCCCGCCGCGGGGTGCCTCCTGGGAGCGGTCCTGTTCCTGGGGTCGGCCAGGCTGCTGCGGGTACCGGAGCTCTCCTCGGCCGTGGAACTGATCCGGGGCCGGCTGCGTCGATGACCCCGTACACGTCCGTCCGGCACTGACCCCGCCGGGCCCGGAACGCCCCCGAGAGAAGGACAGTCCGACGGTGCCCAGCGACCATCCCAGAGAGCGGGCGCGCGCCCCCGAGACCGGCCCGGACGCGCGTGAGGACCACCGTCGGCACATGGTGATGCCGGAGGACGTGCTCGACGCCTACGAGCGCGAGGAACCGGACACCGAACCGGAGGCCGGACTGGCGACGGTCCGGGACCCGAGCGACATCGGTGACGTGGGTACCGCCGACCGCGCCGGTCTGGAGGACGGCGACGAGATCGGCGGTACCGCGCACACCGCACCGGGCAACGTCGCCCGGTCGAGCGCGATCATGGCGGTCGGCACGATCTGCTCGCGTGCGACGGGGTTCGTCCGCACGATCGTGCTGGCGGCGGCCATCGGCACCCAGCTGCTGGGCGACGCCTACCAGGTCTCGGGCATGGTCCCGTACATGGTCTACGACCTGCTCGTCGGCGGGCTGCTGGCGAGCGTGTTCGTGCCGTTCCTGGTCAAGCGGCGCAAGCTGGACGCGGACGGCGGCGACCGGACCGAGCAGCGGCTCGTCACGCTCATGCTGCTGGGCCTGTTCGTGATCACTCTGGTGTCGGTACTGGTCGCGGAGTGGTTCATCCGGATCTACGCGGGCGGGTTCGCCGGCGCGCAG
The DNA here is from genome assembly GCF_055632325.1 of Nocardiopsis sp. KDC1DS13DA1. Lineage (NCBI taxonomy): Bacteria > Bacillati > Actinomycetota > Actinomycetes > Streptosporangiales > Nocardiopsidaceae > Nocardiopsis > Nocardiopsis sp. KDC1DS13DA1. The sequence continues at coordinate 82,251 of NZ_JBVMUY010000025.1, read as the reverse complement.
TACGACGTCTCGGTGATCCTCGCCCGGTACCTGGTCCTGCAGATCTTCTTCATCGGGGCGAGCGGCCTGGCGAGCGCCATGCTCAACGCCCGGCACAGGTTCGGCGCCCCGATGTGGGCGCCGGTGGTGAACAACCTGGTCATCATCGGAGTCTGCCTGTGGTTCCTGTCCATCGCCGGTCCGGGCAGCACGCCCGAGGACATGCTCGCCGACCCGTCCCGGCTCGCCCTGCTGGGCCTGGGCACCGCGCTGGGCCAGGTGGTCCAGGCGGCCGTACTGGTGTGGGCGCTGGCCTCGGCGGGGTTCCGCTGGCGACCGCGGCTGGACCTGCGGGGCTCCGGCATGGGCGAGGCGGCCGGGGCCGCGTCGTGGATGATGCTCTACATCGTCGTGGCCCAGGCCGGAGCACTGGTCTCCACGAACGTGGCCACGCGGGCGGGCGCGGCCGCGGCCGGGCTCGGGTACGAGACCGGCTCGGGCATCGCCGCCTACAAGTTCGCGTCCATGCTGTTCCAACTGCCGTACGCGATCATCGCCGTGTCGGTGATCACCGCGCTCCTGCCGCGTATGAGCGAGCACGTCGCCGCGGGCCGCAGGGACCAGGTCCGCTCGGACTTCTCCCGGGGTTTCCGGCTGTCGTCGGTGCTCATCGTCCCGATCTCGGTGGCGATGCTGGTCTTCGCCGTCCCGTTCTGCGTGATGATCTACGCGCAGGGCAGCACCAGCGCGGGGGACGCGGAGGCGATCGGGCGCATCCTGATGGTCTTCGTCGTGATGCTGATCCCGTTCACGCTCTTCCAGCTCCAGATGCGGGTGTTCTACGCCCTGGGCGACACCCGCACCCCGGCGCTGGTGTCGATCCCGGCGGAGATCGCGCACGCGACCACGGCGTTCGCGCTGCTGTGGTGGATGGAGCCGCAGCACGTCGTCCTGTGGCTTCCGGTGCCGTACGGTCTCTACTACGTCATCGGCGCGATCATCATGTGGGGCCTGCTCCACCGGCGGCTCAACGGCCTGGACGGCCGCCGCACGGCGCTGGTCCTGGTCAAGCTGCACCTCGCCACCGTCCCCGCGGCCCTGCTCGGCTGGGCGATGATCCACGTGTTCCGGGGGCTTCCCGGTGACGCGTGGCCCGCCCTGGCCGCGATGGCCGCAGGTGGGGCGGGGGGCGCCGTCCTGTTCGTCCTCACCGCGAGAATCCTGAAAGTGACCGAAGTCACATCCTTCCTCAATTTGCTGAAAACCCGACTGCGACGTCGCTGATCACCAGGAATGGATGACGTTGGGTAGTCGAGCACCCGATCACCCGAGAAGGTGAACAGTGCCCCCTTGTCCTCCAAAGATGCTGTTCAAGCGTCCTAGCATGGACTCGCATCGCTCAATCGACATACCAACTTCCGACCGAGCTGCCCGAAGGGAGGCTGGGGACAGCAAGCAGGGCCGACACCCCCACACGCGACACACCCCCGAACCGGCACGCACCGCGTCCCGCGGCGCGGCGGTGGCGCGCGTGAACACTCGGCACTGGCGCCCGTCACTCCCATCATGAGCACCTTTCTCATCGAGCCCGGGGCGAAGCTGGCCAACCGGTACCGACTCGACCACGTCGTGAGCGAGACCGGTGGCGCGACCCGCTGGAAGGCCACCGACGAGACCCTCGCCCGCCCCGTCGGCGTGTGGACCTTCGCCGACGGCTTCCCCCGCACGTCCGAGGTCGTGCGCGCCGCACGCGCCACCAGTCGTATCCCCGACGCCCGCGTCACACAGGTCTTCGACGCCGACGACACCGCCCCCACCCCCTACGTCGTCGAGGAGTGGGTCACCGGCTCCTCCCTGGCCGACCTCATCGCCCAGGGGCCCATGGAGCCCGAGCGCGCCGCCGGTCTGGTCGCCGAGGCGGCCGAGGCGATCGCCGCCGCGCACGCGGGCGGTCTGCACCACCTGTGCCTCACCCCCGCCAAGCTCATGTGGAGCAGCGGCGGCGCGGTGAAGGTGGTCGGAATCGGTGTGGACGCCGCCCTGATGGGCGCGAACGTCGCCGACCCCGGTGCCGTCGACGCCCAGGGGCTGGGCAGTCTCCTGTACGCCGCGCTCACCGGCCACTGGCCCGGCGGACCGCAGGACGGCCTGCCCGCAGCGCCCCAGGGGCCCGCGGGCCCCTATCCGCCCACGCAGATCCGGACCGGGATCACCGAACCCCTCGCCACCATCACCACCCGGGCGGCCCTGCCGCACCTGGCCGGACAGATGGTGCCCGGCGCACCGATCACCTCGCCCGCCGCCCTGTGCGCCGAGCTGGCCGAGGTGCCCCGGCTCATCCCGCTCCCCGTCACCCCGACCGAGTCCGCACCGCCGCCCGAGCCGGGCACGTCCCGCCGGACGGGCGAGTTCGAGCCGACGGGTCCGCGCCGCAGCGCCCGGAGCGGGTCGTCACGGGCCGCGGAGCGCTCCGCCCAGGGCCGGGCCGCCGAGCGCCGCCAGCCCACCCGGATGGAGGAACGCGACGCGCGCGCCCAGGGATCGCTCCGCAAGGTCCTCATCGGCGTCGCCGCGCTGGTGGTGTTCGCGGGCGTGGTCGTGGGCGCGTGGACGGTCGGGTCGATGTTCAGTCCCGACGACGACCAGCCGCAGCCGGATGACCAGGCCTCCGAGGACACGTCGGGCGGCCCGGAGCTGGTGGCGCTGGACATCACTGGTTCGCGCGGTCTCAACCCGCACGGCAACACCGACGAGCACACCGAGAACACGCCCAGGGCCTGGGACGGAGACCCGTCGACCGAGTGGAACACCCAGGGCTACCGCGATCCGCTGGACATGATCAAGCCCGGCGTCGGACTCCAGCTCAACCTCGGCGACGTCCACGAGATCCACGCGGTCGACCTCAACCTGAGCGGCAGCGGCTACGAGTTCGAGATCCGGGTCGGTGACGCCGACGGCGATTCGGAGAACGACTACGAGACCGTCGCCGCGGGCAGCGGCGAGTCCCAGCTGGTCGAACTCGACGAGGCCGAGTCCGGACAATACGTCCTCATCTGGTTCACGGCTCTTCCGCAGAACGGGAGCGACTACCGTGGAACGGTCAACGAGGTCGAGGTCCGAGGCGTGGCCTAGGTACGGAGATACGTGAGCTGAACTGATGGACGCGGTCCGGGAACTCCCCGACAAGGAGTTGTTGACGAGGCACACTCAGGGTGACGACCAGGCCTTCGGGGTTCTGGTACACCGTCACCGTGAGCGTCTTTGGGCTGTGTCCGTCCGGATGATGGGCGATCCCGAGGAGGCGTCGGACGCCCTCCAGGACGCCTTCCTGTCCGCCTTCCGCGCCGCCGACCGCTTCCGCGGCGAGGCCCAGGTGAGCACCTGGCTGCACCGGATCGTGGTCAACGCCTGCCACGACCGCCTGCGGCGCCGCAAGGTGCGCCCGGCCACCCCGACCGAGGACGACACCCTCGACGTGATGTCCAACGAGCGCCTCGGCCGTCTGGGCGGGCCGCCCGACCACGCGTCGCAGACCGAGTCGCGGCTCGACGTGCAGGCCGCGCTGGAGCAGCTGCCACTGGACCAGCGCCTGGCGCTCACCCTGGTGGACATGCTCGGCTACCGCGTGGAGGAGGCCGCCCGGATCCTCGACGTGGCGACGGGGACGGTCAAGAGCAGATGTGCGCGGGGGCGCGCGAAACTTCTTCCCTCTCTGGCTCATCTAAGGAACCCTCAGCCTCCGCGAGACGTCACATCAGGGAGAGGAGGTGCCAACCCATCGTGACGCCCCACCCGGACGCGGAGGCACTCGCCTTCCTCGCCGAGGACCTGCTCGACCCCTCCGAGGAACGCACCGTCACCGCTCACATCGAGACCTGCGCCACGTGTGCCGCCACCCTGGACGAACTCACGGGCGTTTCCCGCATCCTCGCCGCCGCACCGGTTCCCGATCTGCCACAGGACGTCGCCGACCTCCTCGACCAGCGCATCGCGGACGCCGCGCGTGAACGCGCCGAGCGAGGACCCGTCACCGGACCGGCCGGTCCGGCACCGGCGCAGACCCCCACCGCCGACGGCAACAACGTGGTCTCCCTGACCGCGGCGCGCCGCAGGCGCTCCTCCGGCGGTCTGCCCCGGCTCCTGGTCGCGGCCGCCGCCGCGGTCTTCGTCGTCGGCGGCGGTGCCGCCGTCGTCAACGGAACGCTCTCCGACGGCCAGGGCCCCGCACAGGCCACCGAACCGCTGTTCGAGGCGGAGGACTCCCCCGGGGACGGGGAGGCCGCCCTGGCCTACGCGCCGCGACTGGTGCGCAGCGGGACGGTCTACACCGACGCCGCGCTCGACGGACAGGCGAGCCGGACGCTCGAACGCTCCGCCGTCGGCGGTGCCGGGGAGCAACCGGAGGGCGAGGTCACCGGTGCGGAGGCTCCGCTGACGGAGCAGTCCGCCACCCCCGCCGTCGAGCAGTGCTCCGTCCTGCTGGAGGAGGAGTTCGGGGTCCAGGTCGACCTGGTCGACGACGCCTTCTACGGCGACGGCACCGAGCCCGCCTGGGTCCTGTACGCACCCGTGCCGGACAGCGACCGTGTCGACGTGTTCGTGGTCGACCCGCGCTGCGCCCAGAGCGGCGACGCCGGGGCCGGCGTGCTGGCCCGAACCACCGTCGACGCCCGCTGACACCCGCCCCCTGCCCCGGGTCAGCCCCCGTTCCCCGGACGGACCAGCCCGCTCTCGTAGGCGATCACCACCAGGCCGACCCGGTCGCGGGCTCCCAGTTTGGACAGCACCCGCCCCACGTGGGTGCGGGCGGTCGCGGGGCTCAGGTGCAGCTCCGCCCCGATCTCCTGGTTGGACATGCCCCGCCCGACCAGGGCCAGGACCTCGCGCTCGCGGCCGGTGAGCACGTCCAGCCGTGCCGACGCCTCGGGGGCCGCCGCGGTGTCGGAGAGCCGCTCGATCACCCGGCGGGTGACGCCCGGCGACAGCAGCGCCTCACCCCGGGCGACGGTGCGCACCGCCTCCCTGAGCTCGCGCGGTTCGGCGTCCTTGAGCAGGAAGCCGGAGGCGCCCAGCCGCAGGGCGGTGAAGACGTTGTCGTCCTCCCCGAAGGTGGTGAGCACGACCACCCGGCTGTCGACCCGTCGATCCGTCGACGTGTCGACACGTCGCCTCTCCAGCTCCCGCAGGACGGCGAGCCCGTCCAGGGACGGCATCTGGAGGTCGAGCAGGACCACGTCCGGCCGCAGTCGGCCGATGTCGGCGAGGGCGGCACGACCGTCTCCGGACTCCCCCACCACCTCGATGCCCTCGTCCCGTTCCAGGAGTGAACGCACCCCCGCGCGGACGAGGGGCTGGTCGTCGACGAGCAGGACGCGGATCACCGGCCGCCTCCGAGCGGGAGCCGGGCACGCACCCGGAACCCTCCCCCCGGCCCGGAACCGGCCTCCACCGCCCCGCCGACCATGCGGACCCGCTCCCGCATGCCCGCCAGTCCGCTGCCCTGGGCCGGGCCGTCGGCCCGGCCCCCGCCGTCGTCGGTCACCAGCACGTCCAATGCTCCGTCCTCACGTGTGAACACCACCCGGGCCCGGGTCGCCCCCGCGTGCCGGAGCGTGTTGGTCAGCGCCTCCTGGACGACCCGGAAGGCGGTCGCGTCGATCATGCCCGGGACCTCGCCCGGCCCCGGGGCGCCCTCCACCCCCACCCCGACCCCGGCCGCCCGGACGGACGCCACGAGGTCGTCCAGGCGGGCGAGGGAGGCCACGCGCCCCCCGTCGGGGTCGCCGTCCCGCAGCGCGCGCACGGCGGCGCGCATCTCGCCGAGGGCGTCGCGGGACGCCTGGCGGACGTGGCCCAGTTCGGCGCGGGCCCCGTCGACGTCCGCCGGGACGTCGTCGAGCGCCTCGGCGGCCACGGCCGCGTGCAGGGAGACCACGCTGAGGTGGTGGCCGACCGCGTCGTGCAGGTCGCGGGCGATCCGGGCGCGTTCGAGCGCCACGACCTCCGCCGCCTCCGCCGCACGCGCCTGCGCGTCCAGGGCCGCGATCCGCGCCCGTTGCCGTTCCGCCCGGTACCGCTGCCACCGGACGTGCCCGAGGGCGGTGGCGGCGCCCATGATCGCCACGCTGGAGGACAGTTCGTACCCCAGTAGGTAGGCGGGGTCCGTTCCCTGACCGAGCCGGGCCAGGGTGGAGACGAGCAGGAGTCCGGCGGCCGACCCCGCGGACCAGGCGGTGCGCCCCGCCTCGGCCGCGGAGTACAGGGCCGCCGCGGCGGGCACGGCCAGGCCGATGGTCGGCAGGTCGAGGACGTAGTTGGCGACGATGAGCACCGACGTGCCCAGCACGACCGGGACCGGCCACCGCCTGCGGACGAGCATGAGCCCGCCCAGGAGCGCGGCCGGCGCGTACGCGAGGGGCGTGAGGTTACCGGTTCCGGTGACGTCGGCCCCGGCCGCGATCGCCACCACGGCGAAGACCACGAACCCGAGGAGGGCGTCGACGATCACGTCCTGGCGAGCGGACCGACGTGTCATGCGGCGATTCTACGGAGCGGCACACCGCCGGGACCGTGTCCCGCGGACTCGGACGGGTGGGCGTCGCGCACCACCCGACGTACGCGTACGGACGTAGGCGGCCGGGTCCGCGGGGGACGCCCGCCAGGCGTCACCGGACTGCTCCACGGCGATTCCGCGGCCGTGCTCAGCGCGGCCCCGACCCCCGTGCCGAGCGGTTCGCCCGGGGGCCGACGAACCAGGCGGGGGCGTTCCCGGGCACCCTCGCCGTCGGCGCGCTCCGGGGGCGTTGGCCGGACTGGTCGCGCTCGGGCCGGACCGGCTGCCCGGCCTCCGCCCGGGCTGACGCGGGCACACGCGGACCGGGACCCCTCACACATACCCCACCCCCGTACGCTGCGGCGATGTCCGAGTGGGAATGCGGGGCGCCTACCATCGGTTGTGACTAACCGACTTTCCCCTGGGGTCACGTCCGTGGCCGGGGCAGCGACTGTGTGAAGGGCCTACGAGCGTGAGTGACGTCCGCAATGTCATCATCATCGGTTCCGGTCCCGCGGGGTACACCGCGGCCGTCTACGCCGCGCGCGCCGAACTGCGCCCCCTGGTGTTCGAGGGCTCCATCACCGCGGGCGGCGCGCTCATGAACACCACCGACGTCGAGAACTTCCCCGGGTTCCCCGACGGCATCATGGGTCCCGACCTGATGGACAACCTCCGCAAGCAGGCGGAGCGCTTCGGTGCCGAGCTGGTTCCCGACGACGTCACCGAGGTCGACCTGACCAAGCCGGTCAAGGAGGTCGTCGCGGGCGGCGAGACCTTCCTCGCCCACACGGTGATCCTGGCCACCGGCTCCGGCTACCGCGAGCTGGGCGTGCCCGGCGAGAAGGAGCTGTCCGGGCGCGGCACCTCGTGGTGCGCCACCTGCGACGGCTTCTTCTTCCGCGACCAGGACATCGCGGTCGTCGGCGGCGGCGACACCGCCATGGAGGAGGCCCTCTTCCTGACCCGCTTCGCCAGGTCGGTGACGGTGGTCCACCGCCGCGACGAGCTGCGGGCCAGCAAGATCATGGCCGAGCGCGCCCAGGCCAACGAGAAGATCTCGTTCGTGTGGAACACCGAGGTCGTCGAGGTGCTCGGGGACAAGAGCGTCACCGGCCTGAAGGTCCGCGACAACCAGACCGACCAGACCAGCACGCTCGACGTCACCGGCGTCTTCATCGCGATCGGCCACGACCCGCGCGTCGAGCTGTTCAACAAGCAGGTCGAGCTGGACGAAGAGGGCTACGTCAAGGTCGGGTCCCCGTCCACGCGCACCAACCTGAACGGCGTCTTCGCCGCCGGCGACGTGGTCGACCACCAGTACCGCCAGGCGATCACGGCCGCCGGGACCGGCTGCGCCGCCGCCCTGGACGCCGAGCGCCACCTCGCCGAGATGGGCAACTGAACCCCGGCACCGCAACCGCCCCCGGTCGGATCGAACCAAGGAGCACCATGTCCACTCTCAAGCACGTCACCGACGCGTCCTTCAAGGACGACGTCCTGGCCAGTGAGAAGCCCGTCCTCGTCGACTTCTGGGCGAGCTGGTGCGGCCCCTGCAAGCAGATGGAGCCCGTCCTGGAGAAGCTGGCGGCGACGCACGGCGACAAGATCGAGGTCGTCAAGCTCAACACCGAGCAGAACGCCGACACTCCCCGCGAGTACAACGTCCTCTCGCTGCCGACGATGAACCTCTACAAGGACGGCGAGGTCGTCAAGCAGATCATCGGGGCCAAGCCGCTGCGCCTGCTGGAGAAGGAGCTGGCCGACTTCCTGTAAACCGGTCAGGCACGACGGAAGGCCCCCAGATTCGCACTGGGGGCCTTCCGTCGTCACGGACGCCCGCAGGTGCCCACCGCACCGTCCTGGGGGCCACACGGCCACCACACACCCCGGGAGGCCCCCGAACAGTCCGCCGCCCCGTGCGCGGACTCGGCGTCCGGACGGGGCGGCGGGCGGTGTTTCACGTGAAACAGCGGTCAGGGCTCGCGGGAGTCCATCTGGCCGATGATGCGCTCCAGGTCCTCCATCGTCGCGAACTCCACGACGATCTTGCCCTTCTTCCTGCCCAGGTCGACCTTGACCGTGGTGTCCAGGCGGTCGGCGAGGCGGCTGACCCACTCCTCCACCTGGGGCGGGGTGGACTCACGCCTCGGGGTGAGCCGGGGCCGCCTCTCCTGCGGCTCGTCGAAGTCCTCCCCCAGCTTGACGATCTCCTCCAGCGAGCGGACGGACAGCCCCTCCTCCACGACCCGCTGGGCGAGCCGCTCCTGGCGTTCGGAGTCGTCAACGCTGAGGAGCGCGCGGGCGTGCCCGGCACTGAGCACCTTGGCCGCGACGCGCTTCTGCACCTTCGGCGGCAGGTTCAGCAGGCGCAGCGTGTTGGAGATGTGCGAACGGGAACGGCCGATCCGCTCGGCCAGGTCGTCGTGGGTGGCGCCGAAGTCGTCCAGCAGCTGCTGGTAGGCGGCCGCCTCCTCCAGGGCGTCGAGCTCCTGGCGGTGCAGGTTCTCCAGGAGGGCGTCACGGAGCAGTTCGTCGTCGCCGGTGGCACGGACGATCGCGGGGATCCGGTCGAGACCGGCCTGCTTGCTCGCGCGCCACCGGCGCTCCCCCATGATCAGCTCGTACCGGGGCACGCCCGTCTCGTCCTTGAGCTTGCGGACGACGACGGGCTGGAGCACCCCCACCTCCTGGATGGAGTCGCGCAGCTCCTCCAGCGCCTGGTCGTCGAAGCGCTCCCTGGGCTGGCGCGGGTTGGGGGTGATCGCGCCGAGCTCGATCTCCTCCAGGTACGTCCCGTCGGAGAGCCCCTTCGCTCCCGGAACGGCGGGTCCCTGCGGAATGAGCGTTCCCAGTCCCCTGCCCAGTCCGCGCCGCTGCTGACTCACCGGCAACTCCTTCCCTCCTCGAACACATCGGCGCCCCGGCTCCGGGCCGGGGCGGCACCGTCGTCAGCCGCCGAGTCCCGGCGCGCGGTGCGCGATCTCCCGGGCGGCCTCCAGGTAGGCCACCGCACCGGTGGACCCGGGGTCGTAGGTCATCACGGACTGGCCGTAGCTGGGCGCCTCGGACACACGGACGCTACGCGGCACCAGCGTCGAGAGCACCAGGTCACCGAAGTGCGAGCGCACCTCGTCCGCGACCTGCTGCGAGAGCCGGGTCCGGCCGTCGTACATCGTCAGCACGACGGTGCTGATCGCCAGCCCCGGGTTCAGGTGGGACTGGACGAGTTCGACGTTGCGGAGCAGCTGCCCCACACCCTCCAGAGCGTAGTACTCGCACTGGATCGGAATCATGACCTCGTCGCACGCCACCATCGCGTTGACCGTGAGCAGTCCGAGCGACGGCGGGCAGTCGATGAGGATGTAGTCGAGCTCCGAGGTGTCGTAGGCGTCGAGCGCACGCCGGAGCCGCGCCTCGCGGGCGACGAGGGAGACCAGCTCGATCTCCGCCCCCGCCAGGTCGATGGTGGCCGGGGCGCACCACAGGTTCGGGATGTCCGGCGCGGCCTGCGCGAGCTTGCGGAGCTCCTCGTCCTCCACCAGGCAGTGGTAGATGGACCGGGTCTGGTTGTCGCGCTCCATGCCGAGCGCGGTGGAGGCGTTTCCCTGGGGGTCGAGGTCGACCACCAGGACGCGCTGCCCGTGCATCGCCAGAGCGGCCGCGATGTTGACCGTCGTCGTGGTCTTGCCGACGCCGCCCTTCTGGTTGGCGACGCTGATCACGCGACAGGACTTCGGCCGGGGCCAGACGTCGTCGTGCCCGCGAACCGCCATCGCGGCGCGCGCCGCGCGTGCCAGGGGCGTGTCGGGGACGTCCGTTCCGCCGGGGGCGGGGGCGCCGCCGGCCCATGTTTCACGTGAAACACGACTCTGGTCGTCGGGGGCGGTTTCACGTGAAACACCGAGCAGGTCCCCGTAGGCACCCGCGGGGGTCTCACGTGAAACACCGTCGTGGTCGGCTGGGTTCTGGGGCACGAATGAGTTCACCTCTTCCGTCCGCGCTTCTTCTTGCCGCCCCGCCCTTTCCTGGGTCCCGCTGACGGGGGCGGACCACCCTCGGATGTCACCGTGACGCGAACGACCGTGGTAGCGGGATCGACTTTACCCCGGCCCACCCTGATCACATCGCACTCACTCGGGCGCAGTTTGACAACGTCGTCACGCGCGGCGGCCAACTCCGCCTCGGCCTGCTCTCCCTTGAGCGCCAGCAGACTCCCGCCCTTGCGCAGGAGCGGCAGCGCCCACCCGGCGAGTCGGGGCAGCGGAGCCACGGCGCGGGCCGTGACGAAATCGGTGTACAGATCCCCATGCGCCTCCTCGGCGCGCCCCCGCCGCACCACGACGTTGGTCAGGCCGAGGGTCTCGACCGCCTCGTTCAGGAACACCGTCCGCCTCAGGAGCGGTTCCAGGAGCGTCACCCTGATGTCGGGCCGGAGCAGCGCCAGCACCAGACCGGGCAGTCCGGCCCCCGAACCGATGTCGACCACCTCCGCCCCCTCCGGGAGCAACTCCTCCACGACGGCGCAGTTGATGAGATGCCGCTCCCAGAGGCGGGGCACCTCCCGCGGGCCGATCAGTCCCCGACGCACACCGCCGTCGGCGAGAAGTTCGGCGTAGCGCCGTGCCTTCGGCAGCGTGTCACCGAAGACCGCCTCCGCCTCGATCGGCGGGGCGGGCGGCACAGCGCCGGGCTCCTCAGCGCCCGAGGTCATCGGTCACCACCTGTCGGAACTCGTCCATCATCGCTTCCAAGACCGGGCCCGCCCCCCGGGTCCGCCGCGGCGTGTCGGCCGACGGCTCCCCCCGGCACCCCGCGCGCTGTCGGCGCACGGCGGGACGGCCCCTCATGATCCTACGGTTGTGGGACACCATGGTTTCACGTGAAACATGCGCGCATCCCAGGGTGCCCCCCGGCCGCGGCCCGGCGGCCGAGTGCCACCGGACGCTTTGTCGACCCGTCGACGTGTCGCCCCCGCACATGACGAGGGGGCGATGTTTCACGTGAAACATCGCCCCCAGCGTTCCCGGCCGGAGCGGGAGGACGTGGTCAGTCGGCGGGGTGGACCACCACGTAGCGGTGGGGCTCCTCGCCCTCCGACTCGCTCCGCAGGCCGGCCGCGGCGACGGCGTCGTGCACCACCTTGCGCTCGAACGGCGTCATCGGCTCCAGCGGCTGGATCTCGCCGCTCTTCTTCACCTTCTCCGCCGCGTCGGCACCGATGCGGGTGAGCACCCTGCGGCGCTCCTCGCGGTAGCCGCCGATGTCGAGCATCAGCTTGCTCCGCTCCCCCGTGGCCCGGTGGACGGCGAGGCGGGTCAGCTCCTGAAGCGCCTCCAGGACCTCGCCGTGGTCGCCGATCAGCTCGTCGAGCGTCGCACCCACGACCGAGACCATCGCACGGTCGCCCTCGACGTCCATGTCGATGTCGCCATCGAAGTCCGCGATGTCGAGGAGTCCCTCGACGTAGTCCGCGGCGATGTCGCCCTCGTTCTCCAGGGCCTCGACGTCGATCTCGGACTCGGGTGCCTCAGCCACCGCTACTCCACCGCTCTCTTCCTCACTACGTCCCACAGCGTTCCCGTCTCCTCATCATTCACGCCCTGACCGTCGTACGCCTCAGGGGCTGTGTCGCCTGCGCACTTCGAAGACCCTCCGCGGCCGACGTGGCGACGTCCCTAGTGGGACCCGCCGCCACCGCGCTTGGAGCGCGACTGCTTCTTCGGCTGCTTGCGTTCGATCTTAGGCTGTTCCTTCGGCTCCGGCGCGGATTCGGCGGCCTTCTTCCGGCCGAGCATGCCCTTGGCCGGACCGTTCGAGGGGGTCCCGCCGGGCTTGGCGCCCTCGTCGCCGGAACCGGGGGTCGGCTGGTTCCGGTACAGGAAGTGCTGCTGCACCATCGTCCAGACGTTGGAGGTGACCCAGTAGACCAGCACACCCACCGGCATCATGAGGCCGAAGAGCCCGAACAGGGGCGCCATGTACATCATGATCTTCTGCGTCTGCATCATCGGGTTGTCCGGCATCTGCGCGGTGCTGCGCTTGATGCTCTGACGCATGGTGAGGAAGGTCGTCGTGCCCATGATGACGCACGCGATCGCGATGACGACCTTGGCCATCACGGGGTTGGAGGACCCCAGGGCGAGCAGCTCCTCGGTGGAGCTGTTGAACTGGGCGGCGATCGGCGCCTCGATGATCAGCGCGTGGCGGGCGCTCTCGGCCAGCTCCTCGGAGAAGCCGTACTGGGCGTTGCCCTCGGCGACGCTGCGCAGGACGCTGAAGAGGGCGAAGAAGACCGGCATCTGCAGGAGGAGCGGAAGGCAACCCATGATCGGGTTGGTGCCGCTCTCCTGGTAGAGCTTCATCGACTCGCGGTTCAGGCGCTCCCGGTCGTGCTTGTAGCGCTCCCGGAGCTTCATGATCTTCGGCTGGATCTCCTGCATCTTCCGCTGCGTGTTCATCTGCTTGACGAACAGCGGAACCATGAGGAGCCGCATGAGTACGGTGAGCAGCAGGATGGACAGGCCCCACGCCCACCCGCTGTCGGAATTGAGACCGACGAAGGTCAGACCCTCATGGATCCTGGCCAACGTCCAGCCGACGATGTTGTAAAGCCAGTCGAGCACCGGCCAACTCCTATTTGCCTCGGTTCAGCTACTGGTCCCCGGGAGCGGGTCCGGTGCCTCCGGCTCCGCCCGCCGACTCCTCGGCCCCGGTGTGCCGTCGCCCCTTCGGCGGCGGAACAGGGTCGAGGCCCCCCGGGTTGAAGGGGTGGCAGCGGGCGATGCGCCGGGTTCCCAGCCACAACCCCCGCAGGGCCCCGTGCACGCGCAGCGCCTCGACGGCGTACGCACTGCACGAGGGGTAGAAACGGCAGACCGGGGGGAAGAGCGGGCTGATGAAGCGCTGATAGCCCCGGATCGGGAGGATCAGCAGCCGCGCGAAAGCCGTCGGTCTGTGCTCGGTCATCGGCCCGTCCGTTCTCCGCCCTCGTCCGGGCGGCGCCCGGGCACCGTCCCGTTCCCCGTCGGCACGGCCGCCGACGCGGGCGATCCGCCTCGGCCCCGCCGGCGGCGGGACGTCCCTCGGGGCCGCAGCGCCGCGGCGATCGCACTGTCGAGTTGCGTGTCCAGTTCCGCCTGCCGCACCGTGGCGGCGGCGGGCTTGGCACGCACTACCAGCAGGCTACCGTTTGGCAGAACGGCCAACCGGGTCCGCATCACGTGACGCAGGCGGCGCTGGACGCGCTTGCGGACCACCGCTCCCCCGACCGCCTTGCTCACGACGAAGCCGACGCGCGGCGGATCGGCGGGTTCGGGGCCGTCTGCCGGAGGAGGGAGGTAGACCACGGCCACGGCCCCGCGTGAGGCACGGCGTCCCGCACGCATGACGGAGCCGAACTCGGAGCTACGGCGCATCCGGTTCCGCGACGACAGCATGGACACTCCCTCCGGCCCTCGGGCCTCGTCCCACGACAAAGGGACCGGCCGGCGAGAAGGCCGGACCGGTCCCGAGGAACTTGGGGCTGAGCGTGGCCTAGTGGCTCACGGTCAGCGCGGCGCGCCCCTTGCGACGACGCGAGGCGATGATGGCGCGACCGGCGCGCGTACGCATGCGCAGCCGGAAGCCGTGGACCTTCGCGCGACGCCGGTTGTTCGGCTGGTACGTACGCTTGCTCACTGCTGGCTCCAGGGGCGTGTCAGGAAAGTACTACGACAGACCCCCAAGCATATGCGGGGCCTCACGGTGCATGAGCCGAGGCCGCGCCGTCGTGTGGGCACGGGCGCAGACAGATCATCGGCATAAGCATAAAGAAGATACGACCAGGTCGGGTCGGGGTCAAATCAGACGGCGCACCGCGCCCCTCGCCGCCCTCCCGGGGCGTGGCCCGACCGTGGCGCGGACCACGCCCGGACCACGCCCCGGGAGACGGCCCGCGCCCTGTGGACAACGAGTTGTCCACAGGGCGCGGCTCGTCCACATCGGACCCACCCTGTGGATAACCTCAACCTGTGGATAACTCGCCCTCCACCCTCCGCCAGCCGCCCCACCAGCCCGAACGATCCGATTTACACAGCTTGTGAGCTGGGATTTGTGGATAACCCGACACTGTGCACAGGGATCTGCCATCCTGTGGATAAACCTGTGTACAACTTGTGGACAACGGCCTCCGGCTGTGGATACCGAGGCACAAGCGCTCTCGGTCCCCATGAGCGGGATCCGGCTTGTCCACAGGCCGGAGAACGGCTGCCGCCCCGGCAGTCCACACCTCCTCCTGCCCCGGCACCCCCGGAGGGGGAGGACAATGGAAGTTCGTTCCGCGCGCCCGCGAGGGGTTCGCGCGGACCCATGACCGACGACCCCCAGGGTCCACCGTCCCCTCCTGCTCCAATCCGCACCGCACAGATCCGCACCGAAGGGACAGCAACCATGGCAGGTCACCGTGGCTGACGCACAGGTCAACCTCGCAGTGGTCTGGTCCAGCGTGCTGGACGGGATCGACAACGACTCCCTGCCCGCGCACCAGCGCGCCTGGCTGCCCCAGACCCGTCCGCTGGGTCTGATCGAGGACACCGCGCTCATCGCCGCACCCAACGAGTTCACCAAGAAGGTGCTGGAGACGCGGCTCTACCCGGCGATCAGCCGGGCGCTCTCCGCCCACCTCGGCCGGGACATCCGGGTCGCGGTCACGGTCGATCCCACGGCGGTGCCGACCCCGCCGCCCTCACCCGCGGCTCCGCCCCCCGAGGCGACCGGACGCCACTCGCGCCCGGAACCGGCCCCGGCACCGCCCCCCGCCCCGGCCCGACCGCGCCCCGAACCGGGACCGGTCACCTCGCCGTACCGCGCCCCCGGGTCCGCGCCGGACGGCGGCCCGAACCGGGGGGACGTACTCGGCCCCACACCCCCCTCGGAGGCCACTCCCACCGTCCCCGGGGCTCCCGTGAACGGGACCCCTCCGCCGGGCGGACACGCTCCCGTACCCGCCGTCCCCGAGCCGGATCCCCGCCCGGCGTGGCAGTCCACCGGATGGGAGCAGCCCCCGCAGCAGCCCTCGTGGCAGCAGACGACCTGGGACGAGGGGGTGTGGGACCAGCCGAACCGCTGGGAGACACCCCAGCCCGAGGCCGCTCCCCAGGCCCCCGCCGTGCCGGACTCCCCCGGGGGCCCCGCCGCTCCGCGGGTGTCCCCGGTGCCCGCGGAGCAGCGGCCCGCGCCCGAGGCCGAGGCTCCCCCGGAGGCCCCTGGCGGGAAGGGCGCGGGCGAGGCCCCCCAGGACGCGCCGGGCGCTCCCCCGGGGCGCTCCCCCGGAGTGCCGATGAGCGAGCACGCGCGGCTGAACCCGAAGTACACCTTCGACACGTTCGTCATCGGTTCCAGCAACCGGTTCGCCCACGCGGCGTCGGTCGCCGCCGCCGAGGCTCCCGCGAAGGCCTACAACCCCCTCTTCATCCACGGCGGTTCCGGGCTGGGCAAGACCCACCTCCTGCACGCCATCGGGCACTACACGCAACGGCTCTACGAGGGGTCGCGCGTGCGCTACGTCAGCTCGGAGGAGTTCACCAACGAGTTCATCAACTCGATCCGGGACGGCAAGGCGGACGGCTTCCGCCGCCGGTACCGGGACATCGACGTGCTCCTGGTGGACGACATCCAGTTCCTGGAGAACAAGGAGCAGACGCAGGAGGAGTTCTTCCACACCTTCAACACGCTGCACAACTCCGACAAGCAGATCGTCATCTCCAGTGACCGGCCGCCCAGGCAGCTGACCACGCTGGAGGACCGGATGCGCAGCCGGTTCGAGTGGGGACTGCTCACCGACGTCCAGCCGCCGGAGCTGGAGACCCGGATCGCCATCCTGCGGAAGAAGGCCGCCCAGGAGGGGCTCGCCGCGCCTCCGGAGGTCCTGGAGTTCATCGCCAGCAAGATCTCCACCAACATCAGGGAGCTGGAGGGGGCGCTGATCCGCGTCACCGCCTTCGCCAGCCTCAACAGGCAGTCGGTCGACCTCGACCTGACCGGCCAGGTCCTGCGCGACCTCGTCCCCAGTACCGAGGTCCCCGAGATCACGGCGGGGGCGATCATGTCCCAGACGGCCGCCTACTTCGGTCTGAGCGTCGACGACCTGTGCGGAACCTCCCGCTCCCGTGTCCTGGTGACCGCCCGGCAGATCGCGATGTACCTGTGCAGGGAGCTCACCGACCTGTCCCTGCCCAAGATCGGGCAGCAGTTCGGCGGCCGGGACCACACGACGGTCATGCACGCCGACCGCAAGGTCCGTGCGCTGATGGCCGAGCGGCGGTCCATCTACAACCAGGTGCACGAGCTCACGAGCCGGATCAAGGACCAGCCCCCGCTCGCCTGAGCCGGGGAGACGACGCTTCGGGGGCGGTCCGCGTCGGCGGGCCGCCCCCGAAGCGTTGCTCCTCCCCTCCCCTCTCCCCTCCAGCCGGTCCGGCCGCCCGCCACCGCCCCGACCGGGGTTATCCACAGGTTCTGGGGACAACCGCCGCCACGGGACGGGTTCGGCGCGCGATCCGCCCGATGGCACCGCTCCGTCCGCTGTCGCACGGTTTCCCCGGCCACGCCGGGCTTGTCGTCTCTGTTGCGCTGCCCACACACGGGGCGCGGGCGCCCTCACCAGGGCTTTCCACCCTCATCCACACGGACGCGCGCCGGGGGCTGTGGACAAACCTGTGCACAACCTGTTCGTCCTGGTTCGCGAGGTCTGCACGGGGGCACGGAAAAAAAGTTCTCGACTTTCTTGGCCGAGTTATCCACAGGAGGGGGGTCAAATCTGTGGACAACCATGTGGATAACCTGTGGACAAGTGGCTTCGAGTTGTGGGTAACCGGGGGTGCGCCTGTGGACACGTTGCCCGACCATCGGGTCACCGAACCACCGTCTGCTGTGGACAACCCGGGGGAAAACTGTGGACACGGCTGTGGACAGAGTGTGGACAACCTGTGGGCGACTTCGTTCGTCCACAGGACGCCCGAGTTACCCACAGGGTCATCCACAGCGCCTGTGGACAAAAAATGCTGGGTTGACCTGCAGGAACAGGGGTTATCCACACTATCCACAGCCCCTACTACTACTGCGCACCTTCATTAACCCAGATGTGGCTTCACAACAGCTCCGCGGAAAATCTGTGGACAACTCGCCGATCGGCGAGCGACGGAGGGCCATCACCGAGTCGTCAGCGACAGCGGTGGAATCCGGGTAACGTGTGGTCTCGCCCCTGTCCGCCGCCGCCCGATCGGAGCGGTGGTCCCATGGGAGCCGAGGCCGCCCCGGTGGTGCCGGCGCACCCGCTCGCCGCGACGGTCGCCCACCCGCGTCGGAGCCTCGGTCGACCCACCCACGAGCTGCAACGTTGAGGCTTCGACCGGCCCTGTCGGTCGTGCGGAAAGTGAGTCGGAAAGTGAAGTTCCGGGTCGAACGCGACGTACTGGCCGACGCAGTCGCCTGGACCGCGCGCACACTCCCGACGCGCCCCTCGGTCCCGGTGCTCGTCGGCGTCCTGCTCGACGCAGGTGAGTTCGACGGCCGCCAGCAGGTGCGGCTGTCCGGCTTCGACTACGAGGTCTCCACCCAGGCCGCGATCGACGTCGAGGTCGAGGAGCCCGGCACGGTCCTGGTCCCCGGCAAGCTCCTGGCCGAGATCACCCGCAACCTTCCTCCACAGCCTGTGGAGATCTCCACCGACGGCACCAAGGCCGTCGTGACCTGTGGCAGCGCCAAGTTCACGCTGACCACCATGCCGGTCGAGGACTACCCGACCCTGCCCGAGATGCCGGGGGTGAGCGGCACCGTCGGCAGTGACGCCTTCGCCGCCGCCGTCAGCCAGGTCGCCGTCGCCGCGGGCCGCGACGACACCCTGCCGATGCTCACCGGCGTGCGGGTCGAGATCGAGGGCGAGACCATCACGCTCGCCTCCACCGACCGCTACCGCCTGGCCGTGCGCGAGCTGACCTGGAAGCCGGAGAACCCCGAGCTGTCCGCCGTCGCGCTCGTCCCCGCCAAGACGCTGCACGACACCGCCAAGTCGCTCACCTCGGGCGCCGAGGTGTCGATCGCGCTCTCCAGCGGCGAGACCGGCGACGGCATGATCGGTTTCGAGGGCGGCGGCCGCCGTACCACGTCCCGGCTCCTGGACGGCGAGTTCCCCAAGTACCGCGCGCTCCTGCCGGACAGCTTCAACACCGTCGCCGAGGTCAGCCGCTCCGAGTTCGTCGAGGCCGTCAAACGCGTGTCCCTGGTCGCTGAGCGCAACACCCCGCTCCGGCTGGCCTTCAGCCCCGGCCGCCTGGTCCTGGAGGCCGGGACCGGCGAGGACGCCCAGGCCGTCGAGGTCCTGGAGGCCGACCTGGAGGGCGAGGACATCCAGATCGCGTTCAACTCCGGCTTCCTGCTCGACGGGCTCGGCGCCATCGGCACCGACACCGCGCGCCTGAACTTCACCACCTCGACCAAACCGGCGATCCTCACCGGCAAGCCCGCGGAGGAGGGGGCGGACCCCGAGTACCGCTACCTGATCATGCCGGTGCGCCTGTCCGGCTGATCCGGCACCGGTTCGATTGACTTGCGTCTGCCGCACCGCGTCCGCGCCCAGCGCCCGGACCGGCCGGCGCCAACGTGTCCACAGGCGGCGAAGGGGAGCACTGCCATGCAGCTCGGAATGATCGGTCTCGGCAAGATGGGCGGCAACATGGCCGCCCGGATCCGGGAGAAGGGCCACGAGGTCGTCGGCTACGACGTGTCCTCCGACGAGCGGGACGTGACGAGCCTGGCCGAGTTGGTCGACCGGCTCGACGCGCCGCGCGTCGTGTGGGTGATGGTCCCCTCCGGCGATCCGACCGCCGCGACCATCAACGAGCTCGGCGGCCTCCTCCAGGAGGGCGACCTCGTCATCGAGGGCGGCAACTCCCACTACGTCGACGACCGTGCCCGCGCCGAGCAGCTGGGCGCCAAGGGCGTCGGCTACCTCGACGTCGGCGTCAGCGGCGGCGTCTGGGGCCGCCAGAACGGCTACGGCATCATGGTCGGCGGCCCGGCGGTGGACGTCGAGCGCGCCCGGCCGCTCTTCGAGGCCCTCACCCCCGACGCGGGCGGCGGTTTCGTGCACGCGGGCGCGGTCGGCGCGGGCCACTTCGTCAAGATGGTCCACAACGGCATCGAGTACGGCATGATGCAGTCCTTCGCCGAGGGCTACGAGCTCATGGCCGCCTCCGGGATCGTCGACGACGTCCCCGGCACCTTCGAGAGCTGGCGCGAGGGCACGGTCGTCCGCTCGTGGCTGCTCGACCTGCTCAGCCGTGCCCTGGAGGAGGACCCGGACCTCTCCGAGCTGCGCGGCTACGCCCAGGACTCCGGTGAGGGGCGCTGGACGGTCCAGGCCGCCGTCGACCACGCCGTCCCCGCGCCCGCGATCACCGCCGCGCTCTACGCCCGCTTCTCCTCGCGCCAGGACGACAGCCCGGCGATGAAGGTCGTGGCCGCGCTGCGCAACCAGTTCGGCGGTCACGCCGTGACCAAGTCCGACCCGGACCCCCGCACCCCCTCCAGGGACTGACGCTCCGCCCCGAGGACGCCCGAGGCCGTCGCCGACCGACTTCCTCCGGCGTCCCGGGGCCTTCGCGTCCCCTGACCCGCGCCACCGTCCCCGGAGGAGGGCCGGATGTACGTTTCCCACCTGCAACTGGTCGACTTCCGGTCCTACGAGGACGTACTGCTGGAACTGTCCCCCGGCGTGAGCGTGTTCGTCGGGGCCAACGGCCAGGGCAAGACCAACCTCGTCGAGGCGATCGGCTACGTGGCCGCGCTCGGCAGCCACCGGGTCTCCTCGGACACCCCGCTCATCCGGCAGGACGCGCCCCGGGCGATCATCCGGGCCAAGGTCGTGCGCGAGGAGCGCTCGATGGTCGTGGACCTGGAGCTCAACCCGGGCCGCGCCAACCGGGCCCGGATCAACCAGTCCGCCGCCGGCCGGCCCCGCGACGTCCTGGGGATCCTGCGCACCGTCCTGTTCGCCCCCGAGGACCTGGCCCTGGTCAAGGGCGACCCCGGCGAGCGGCGACGCTTCCTCGACGACCTGCTCGTGGCGCGCGCGCCGCGGATGGCGGGTGTGCGTTCCGACTACGACCGGGTGCTCAAGCAGCGCAACGCCCTGCTCAAGTCGGCGTCCGGACGGATGTTCCGGCAGCGCTCGGAACCGGACCTGAGCACCCTGGAGGTCTGGGACACCCACCTGGCGGAGGCCGGGGCCGAACTGTTGGCGGCGCGGTTGGCGCTCGTGGCGGAGCTGCGGCCGCGGATCGCGGAGGCCTACGCGGGGCTGACCGACTCCGGCGGCCCGGCCGTTCCCTCCTACCGCTGCTCGGCGGACCCCGAGGGGGGCGAGCCGGACGCCGACCGTCCACAGCTTGTGGACATCCTCCGGTCCGCCCTCGGTCGGGCGCGGGACCGCGAACTCCAACGGGGGGTCAGCCTCGTCGGTCCGCACCGCGACGACCTCCACCTCCAGCTCGGCGGCCTGCCGGCGAAGGGGTACGCGAGCCAGGGGGAGTCCTGGTCCTACGCCCTGTCGCTGAAACTCGCCGCGTTCGACCTGCTCAGAGCGGACGGGGACGATCCGGTCCTCATTCTCGACGACGTGTTCGCCGAACTCGACGGTGAGCGTCGCCGACGGCTGGCCGAGCGTGTGCGCGACGCCGAACAGGTGCTGGTGACCGCGGCGGTGCCCGACGACATCCCCAAGGAGCTGGACGGCGTCCGGTTCGCGGTGGGCGAGGGGGCGGTCGGGCGTGAGTGACGTTCGTCCACAGCCTGTGGACAGCAGTCGGCGGTCGGCGGCGGGCCCCGCCGCGCACGCCCCCGAGGGGGCCCCTGCCGCCGTCCCGGCCGCCCCGGCCGTCTCCGGCGCAGACCTCGCCCGGCAGGCGCTCGCCCGTGCCCGGGCCGAGGCCCGGGACCGCGGGGCGACGCCCCGCGGAGCGCCGCGGTCCCGCAAGCGTGGCCGGATCCGGTCACGCAACGAGCCCCAGTTGTTCGGTGACGCCGTGCGGACGTGGTTGATCGAGCACGGGTGGCAGGAGCAGGTGGCGATCGGCGGGGTGTTCGGCCGATGGTCGGACATCGTTGGCGAGTTCAACGCCCAGAGGCTCCGCCCGGAGAGCTATTCGGACGGCGAGCTCGTCGTGGTGGCCGATTCGCCGACGATGGCAGCCCAGGCTCGATCGATGGTGCGTGATCTCATGCGCCGCCTGAACGAGGAGCTCGGCGAGGGGACCGTCGTCTCCATCAAGGTGCGTGGGCCCGGCTTCCGCCGCCGCTGAGACCCCCTCGCGGAGTCGCGTCCGACCGGCCGGTCCCCGCAGGACCGGACAGAGCGGGAGGTTTTCGCAGGTCGGAGTGCTGGTGTGTCGGTGTGAGCCGGAGAACGGGGACCCGACGGGGCGGGGGCGGCCCGCCGGACGCGGTCGGGGGGCGGTCGCCCAGCGGCCACTGAACCGCTCCGGAACTTGCGTGGAGGCCCACCCGCGTGTAGGGACTCGGCTCCCTCCCTGAACGTTCGTTGTCGGGCGGCACAGCGCCGTGAATGCTCCTTTGTCACATGGCGCGGGGTATCATGGAGGCGGTTCTTCAGATGCCTGTAGCCGGTCCCACGCCCCCAGGAGAGGGTGGGCGGACGGCCCGTACGGTGATGTGGTGATCCCCCTGGTGTCGCGGTACGCCGACCCCTTCGGTCACCACCCGGCGGGCTGACCGTCGTCCGCTCGGCCGCGGCCGGCAGGCGTCCTCAGCAGGAGGGTGTTCCCACTTGGCCTACGACGCTCGATCAATCACGGTTCTCGAGGGGCTTGAGGCAGTACGCAAGCGCCCAGGGATGTACATCGGTTCCACCGGTGAGCGGGGCCTGCACCACCTGGTCTACGAGGTGGTCGACAACTCCGTCGACGAGGCGCTGGCGGGGCACGCCAACGCCATCGAGGTGACCCTGATGGCCGACGGCGGCGTGCGTGTGGCCGACAACGGCCGCGGCATCCCCACCGACCTCCACCCCGTGGAGAAGCGCCCGGCGGTCGAGGTCGTGTTGACCACGCTGCACGCGGGCGGCAAGTTCGACGGAAAGTCGTACGCGGTCTCCGGCGGTCTGCACGGTGTGGGCGTCTCCGTCGTCAACGCGCTGTCCACCGCCCTGGACGTGGAGATCCGCAAGGACGGGCACGTGTGGACGCAGCACTACGAGATGACCGCGCCCACCGGTGAACTCGTCAGGGGCGAGCAGACCGACGAGACCGGCACCCAGATCACCTTCTGGCCGGACGGCGGCATCTTCGAGACCACGGTCTTCAACTTCGAGACCCTCGCCCGCCGGATGCAGGAGATGGCCTTCCTCAACAAGGGGCTGTCCATCACCATCCGCGACGAGCGGCCGGAGCACACCGACGGCGGCCCGTCGGTCAACACCTTCCACTACGACGAGGGCCTGTCCGACTACGTCCGGCACATCAACGCCAAGAAGGAGCCGGCGCACGCGTCGATCATCTCCTTCGACGAGGACGCCGACGGCATCTCGGTCGAGATCGCCATGCAGTGGAACCAGTCCTACACCTCGTCCGTGCACACCTTCGCCAACACGATCAACACGGCGGCGGGCGGCACCCACGAGGAGGGTTTCCGCTCCGCGCTGACCACCCTGGTCAACCGGTACGCGCGGGACCAGAAACTGCTGAGGGAGAAGGACGACAACCTCACCGGCGACGACATCCGCGAGGGCCTGACCGCGATCATCTCGGTCAAGCTGGGCGACCCGCAGTTCGAGGGCCAGACCAAGACCAAGCTCGGTAACACCGAGGCCAAGTCCTTCGTCCAGAGGGTCACCAACGAGCACCTGCGCGACTGGTTCGAGCGCAACCCGGGCGAGGCCAAGGACATCGTGTCCAAGGCCAGCCAGGCCGCCCGCGCCCGCGTCGCGGCCCGTCAGGCCCGCGACCTCACCCGCCGCAAGACCCTGCTGGAGTCCACCTCCCTGCCCGGCAAGCTGTCCGACTGCCAGTCGACCAACCCGGAGGAGTGCGAGCTCTACATCGTGGAGGGCGACTCCGCGGGCGGTTCCGCCAAGGGCGGCCGCGACCCGCACCACCAGGCGATCCTGCCGATCCGGGGCAAGATCCTCAACGTGGAGAAGTCGCGGATCGACCGCATCCTCAAGAACAACGAGGTCCAGGCGATCATCACCGCCCTGGGTACCGGCATCCACGAGGACTTCGACGCCGGCAAGCTGCGGTACCACAAGATCATCCTCATGGCCGACGCCGACGTCGACGGCCAGCACATCCGCACCCTGCTGCTCACCCTGCTGTTCCGCTTCATGAAGCCGCTGGTCGAGGCGGGCAACGTCTATCTCGCCTCGCCGCCGCTGTACAAGATCAAGTGGGACCAGCGCGGCAGCGACGCGGGGTACGCCTTCTCCGACGCCGAGCGCGACCGGGTCATCGAGGCCGGGATCGCCGCCGGGAAGAAGGACCCGCGACCGCGCGACATGGTGCAGCGGTTCAAGGGTCTGGGCGAGATGAACGCCAACGAGCTGTGGGACACCACCATGGACCCCGAACGCCGGCTGTTGCTCCAGGTCAGCCTGGAGGACGCGGCCCAGGCCGACGAGATGTTCAGCGTGCTCATGGGCGAGGACGTCGAGTCCCGGCGCTCCTTCATCCAGCGCAACGCCAAGGACGTCCGTTTCCTGGACATCTAGTCCGCACCGCCCGGGTCGCGTCCCCCGCGGACGGCGGCCGGGCGGGAGAACCACGCTCAACGAAGCTTCGTAGAAGGGATCGACATCCGTGACGGATGCGAACAACCCGGACTCCCCCGAGGGTGCGGACTCCGCCGTTGAGGCCCCGGTGAGGGATCGGATCGAGCCGGTCGACATCCAGGTCGAGATGCAGCGCAGCTACCTCGACTACGCGATGTCGGTCATCGTCGGCCGCGCCCTGCCCGACGTGCGCGACGGTCTCAAGCCGGTCCACCAGCGCGTGCTCTACGCGATGTACGACGGCGGGTTCCGGCCCGACCGCGGGTTCTTCAAGTGCGCCCGCGTCGTCGGCGACGTGATGGGCAACTACCACCCGCACGGCGACAGTGCGATCTACGACACCCTGGTGCGCCTGGCCCAGTGGTGGTCGATGCGCATGCCGCTGGTCGACCCGAACGGCAACTTCGGCTCCCCGGGCAACGACCCGGCCGCCGCCATGCGCTACACCGAGTGCAAGCTCGCGCCGCTGGCCATGGAGATGCTCCGGGACATCGACAAGGAGACCGTCGACTTCCGGCCCAACTACGACGGCCGTTCCTCCGAGCCCGTCGTCCTCCCGGCCCGGTTCCCGAACCTGCTGGTCAACGGTTCGTCGGGGATCGCGGTCGGTATGGCGACCAACATCCCGCCGCACAACCTGCGCGAGGTCGCCGACGGCGTCAACTGGTACCTGGAGAACCCGGACACCGACGACGAGGCGCTGCTGGACGCGCTCATCGAGCGGGTCAAGGGCCCGGACTTCCCCACGCGCGGCCTCATCGTGGGCAAGCGGGGGATCGAGGAGGCCTACCGGACCGGGCGCGGTTCCATCACCATGCGCGCGGTCGTGGAGGTCGAGGAGGACAGCCGCGGGCGCCAGACGCTGGTGGTCACCGAGCTGCCCTACCAGGTCAACCCGGACAACCTGGCGCTGAAGATCGCCGACCTGGTCAAGGACGGCAAGGTCAGCGGTATCGCCGACGTGCGGGACGAGAGCAGCGGCCGGACCGGCCAGCGCCTGGTCATCGTCCTCAAGCGCGACGCCGTCGCCAAGGTGGTGCTCAACAACCTCTACAAGCACACCCAGCTCCAGGAGACCTTCGGCGCGAACATGCTCGCGCTGGTCGACGGGGTGCCGCGGACCCTGCGCCTGGACCAGATGATCCGGCACTGGGTCAAGCACCAGATCGAGGTCATCGTCCGCCGGACGCGCTATCTGCTGCGCAAGGCCGAGGAGCGGGCGCACATCCTGCGCGCGCTGCTGCGGGCGATGGACCGCATCGACGAGGTCATCAACCTCATCCGCGCCAGCGCCTCCGCCGACGAGGCGCGCACGGGTCTCATGGGCCTGCTGGAGATCGACGACATCCAGGCCCGCGCCATCCTGGACATGCAGCTGCGCAAGCTGGCCGCGCTGGAGCGCAACCAGCTCACCTCGGAGTACGACGAGCTGATGGCGCAGATCGCGGACTACAACGACATCCTCACCTCGGACCCGCGCCAGCGGTCCATCGTCCGCGAGGAGCTCGCCGAGATCGTCGAGAAGTACGGCGACGAGCGGCGCACGCACATCATCCCGTTCGAGGGTGACATGCGGATGGAGGACTTCATCGCCGAGGAGGACGTGGTCGTCACGATCTCCCGCGGCGGGTACGCCAAGCGCACGCGGATCGACAACTACCGGGCCCAGAAGCGCGGCGGCAAGGGCGTGCGCGGCGCCCAGCTCAAGCAGGACGACATCGTCCAGCACTTCTTCGTCACCACCACCCACCACTGGATCCTGTGCTTCACCAACCAGGGCCGGGTGTACCGGACGAAGGCCTACGAGCTGCCGGAGGCCGCCAGGGACGCGCGCGGTCAGCACGTGGCGAACCTGCTGCCGTTCCAACCGGGTGAGGAGATCGCGCAGATCATGGCTCTGCGCGACTACGAGGCCGCCCCGTACCTGGTGCTCGCCACCCGTGAGGGCCTGGTGAAGAAGTCGCGCCTGGCGGACTTCGACTCGGCCCGGGCGGCGGGGATCATCGCGATCAACCTGCGCGAGGACGACGAGCTGATCGCCGCGCGCCTGGTCTTCCCCGACGACGACCTGCTGCTGATCTCCAGCGACGCCCAGGCGATCCGGTTCTCGGCCTCCGACGAGTCGCTGCGGCCGATGGGCCGCGCGACCAGCGGTGTGATCGGCATGCGCTTCATGGCGGGCGACTACCTCCTGAGCATGGACGTCATCCGCCCCGGAGACGGGTCCTCCGACGTCCTGGTGGCCACGGAGAACGGCTACGCCAAGCGCACCCCGGCCGACCAGTACCCCGTACAGAACCGGGGCGGCAAGGGCGTTCTGACGGCCAAGGTCGTGGAGGCCCGCGGCAAGCTGGTCGGGGCGATGATGGTGGACCCCGAGGTGGACGAGATCTTCGCGATCACGTCCGCGGGCGGGGTGATCCGCACCGGGGCCGCCGAGGTCAAGCAGTCCGGCCGCACCACCATGGGCGTGCGCCTGATGAACCTCGACAAGGGCAACAAGATCGTGGCCGTGGCGCGCAACGCCGAGGCCGGTGAGGACGCCGGCGAGGACGGGTCCGACGACACGGCCGAGGGCGCGGTGACCGGGGAGGGAAACCCCGAAGCCTAGACTGCGCGTTAGGTCCTTTTGATCCCGTGGGGTTCCGTCCGTGAACCCCACGGGACCCTGTTCTTCGCGGCATTCACCCGTCTCAACGAAAGTCCAGCGGTAACGTTTCTATGTCTGACAACCAGCGGAACACCCCCACGAACGAATC
Organism: Nocardiopsis sp. KDC1DS13DA1; assembly: GCF_055632325.1. Classification (NCBI taxonomy): domain Bacteria; kingdom Bacillati; phylum Actinomycetota; class Actinomycetes; order Streptosporangiales; family Nocardiopsidaceae; genus Nocardiopsis; species Nocardiopsis sp. KDC1DS13DA1. The sequence goes on along the minus strand of NZ_JBVMUY010000025.1, from coordinate 55,139 downwards.
CGAAGCGGACACGGCGGTGACCGCCGAAGACGAGGCAGCGGAGAAGGACACGGTCGAGGCGACCGGGTCGGAGCCGACGGACACGGAGACCACCGAGGCGACCACCACCGAGGACGGGGAGTCCGAGGCGGGCGGGGACGCCGAGGAGGACCCGGAGAAGGCCTCCGGTGAGAAGGTCTCCGCAACGGAGAGCGCCGGAACGGAGGGCACCGACGACGCCGGTTCGGCGGCGTCCGAGCGGTCGGCCCCGACCTTCGCGGCCGCGGATCAGGACTCCGACGAGGGTTCCGTGGCGGACCGCGCGGAGGCGGGAGAGACGCCAGTGACCGATTCCAAGGCCACGGCCCCCGAGGGGCCGGGTGCCGTGAAGGCGACGATGTCGAGCCGCAAGGCGCACCTGACGGTCTCCCGCGTGGAGCCGTGGTCGGTGATGAAGTTCAGCTTCGTCGTGTCCCTGGTGTGCTTCATCATCCTGTTCGTCGCGGTCGGGGTGATCTACGCGACCCTGTCCATGCTCGGCGTCTTCGACGAGGTCACCAGCATGATGGAGGCCCTCCTGGAGGGCAACGACGGCGGCGGTGAGGGCGAACTCGGCCTGGACCCGGCCGCGTGGTTCTCCCCGGGCCGCGTCCTGGGCTACACGGGTGTGATCGGGGCACTGAACATCGTGCTGATCACCGCCCTGTCCACGGTGGGCGCGATGGTGTACAACCTGGTCGCCGACCTGGTCGGGGGCGTGGACGTCACGCTGACCGAGGCCGAGTAGGGCTTCGGCGGATCCGGCCCCGGGCGCTGCGCCCGGGGCCTTTCCGCGCCCGGGGCACGCACCGGTCCGAGCACTTGGGAAACCCGGTAAAATGGGAGGTGAAGAGGGACGCGGTCGCCCGTGTCCCTCCCGCTTCCGCGTCACCGTCCGGTTCGCCCCGCGCACCGGGATGCGGTAGAGTTCCTCGAGGAACGAGGGCGTATAGCTCAGTCGGTTAGAGCGCATCCCTGATAAGGATGAGGCCCCAGGTTCAAGTCCTGGTACGCCCACCGAAGAAAAGACCCACCGGTTCTCCGGTGGGTCTTTTGCGTGCGGCGGCAAGGTACGGCGATCACCGTTCGGACGGACCCGCCACGGCGTCCGCGACCGGTCAGGAATCGAGAAGCGCCGGTCACGGGGCCGGAACTAGCGTCAGAGCCATGACTTCGACTGAGTTCGTCACCCTCGACGTGGCCGACACCGCGGCCGCCCACGACTTCTACCGCGCCTTCGGTGTGGACACCCGGATCCGCCTCCGGACCGCGCAGGAACCCAGCTCCGGATTCCGCGGGTTCACCCTGGCGCTCACCGTGTCCCAGCCGGCCGACGTCGACGCCTTCGTCGACGCGGCCGTGGGGGCCGGGGCCACGACGCTGAAGCCCGCCGTGAAGTCGCTCTGGGGCTACGGCGGTGTCGTCCAGGCGCCGGACGGGGCGATCTGGAAGGTCGCGACCTCGGCGAAGAAGGACACCGGGCCCGCCACCAGGAAGATCGACGACTTCGTGCTCCTGCTGGGCGTCGCGGACATGAGCGCGAGCAAGCGGTTCTACGTCGACCGGGGCCTGGAGGTGGCGAGGAGTTTCGGCCGCGCCTACGTCGAGTTCGCCCCGGGCCCGGGTGCGGTCACGTTGGCGCTGTACCGGCGCCGGGCCCTGGCCAAGGAGCTCGGGGTCCCGGTCGAGGGCACCGGGTCGCACCGGTGCACGATCGGCGGCGCCGACGCGCCCTTCACCGACCCGGACGGGTTCGCGTGGGAGACCGCCGCGGCGGCCGCACCCCGGTGAACCGACCGGCGGGCCACCAAGCCCCGCCGCCCCGGGCCGGGGCCGCCGTTCAGCCCCGGCCTCCCCCCTCCAGGACCGTCAGGTCGATCCGGGCCAGGCGTACGGGGTCGGCCAGGACGTCGATCCGCGCGACCAGACCGTCCACCACGGTGAAGCCCATGACGGAGAACGGACGGCCCGCGTCGTTGAGCACGACGACCCCGGCACCCCCGTTGACCAGGGCGGGCAGGACGAACTCGGCGGGACGCGCGTAGCTGATCGCCGACCGGGCCACGGCCTCGGCGCCGTGTTCCACGGTGGCCGGACGCAGCGTGCCCCAGTCCGCGGTGGTCACCACCCGCGGGTCCAGGACCCGCAGGAGGGCCTCGAAGTCGCCGCCGCGCGCGGCGGAGAGGAAGGCGTCGACCACCCGCCGCTGCCGGACCGGGTCGGGGTCCGGGCTCGGCGCGACCCCCCGGACCCGGCGGCGGGCGCGGCTGGCCAGTTGCCGCGCGGCGGCGGGGGTGCGGTCGACGATCGGGGCGATCTCGGTGAAGGGCACGGCGAACATGTCGTGCAGCACGAACGCCAGACGTTCGGCGGGCGGCAGCGTGTCCAGGACGACGAGGAGGGCCAGGCCCACCGAGTCGGCCATGAGGGCTTCGTGCTCGGGCCCCGACCGTTCGGCGGGGGTGACGACCGGGTCCGGGACGTGGGCACCCACCGGCTCCTCCCGGCGCGAGGTGCGTGAGCGCAGCATGTCCAGACACACCCGGCCCACCACCGTGGTCAGCCAGCCGGGCAGGTTGTCGATCTCCTCCGCGTCGGTGCGGCCCAGCCGGATCCACGTCTCCTGGACGGCGTCGTCGGCCTCGGCGAGTGAGCCCAGCATCCGGTAGGCGACCGAGCGCAGGCGCCCCCGCTGTTCCTCGAACCGCGTCGCCAGAGATTCCTTCGTGTCCACCCGTCACACCTTTCCCTCGCGATCCGTCAATGGGGTGACGAACCGAACGGAGCCGTCGTGACCGGCCCCGCTCACACCCAGGCGCGCACCATCCGAGGAGCTTGCACGTGACAACCCCGAACAATCTTCGCACCACCGTCCGCGGCCGCGTCCTCATGGCCGGGGACGAGGGCTTCGACGCGGCCCGTACTCCGTGGAACCTGGCGGTGCGCCAGCCGGTCGCCGCCGTGGTGGAGGCTGTCGACGCCGATGACGTGGCCGCGGTGGTCCGCTTCGCCCGGGCCGCCGGGTTCGCGGTGTCGGCCCAGCCCAGCGGGCACGGCGCCTCGGGCAACGCGGACGGGGTGATCCTGCTGCGCACGGGTGCCCTGGACGAGGTGGCGGTGGACCCGTCCCGCCGCACCGCCCGGGTGGGGGCGGGTGCGACCTGGGGCCGGGTGCAGGCCGCGGCCGGGCCGCACGGGCTGACCGGAATGGCGGGCAGCTCCCCGGGCGTGAGCGTGGTCGGCTACACCCTGGGCGGTGGCGTCAGCTGGTTCGGCCGCCGCTTCGGCTGGGCGTCCGACAGCGTCACCGCGTTCGAGGTGGTGGACGCCGAGGGCGCCCGCGGCCGGGTCACGGCCCAGTCCGACCCCGACCTGTTCTGGGCGCTGCGCGGCGGTGGCGGTGACTACGCCTTGGTGACCGCCGTGGAGTTCGACCTGCATCCGGCTCCCGCGCTCCACGGCGGTCGGATGGTGTGGCCCGGTCACCTGGCCGGGGAGGTCCTGGACGCCTACCGGCGGGTCACCGCGACGGCTCCGCGGGAGCTCAGCGCGTGGTTCACCCGGCTCCAGGTGCCCGGGGGCGAGGCGGTGGCCGTGGTCGACGTCGCCCACCTGGGCGGCGCGGCCGAGGCCGAGGAGCTGCTGCGGCCCCTGGAGGGGGCCGGTGCCCCGCTGTCCGACTCGCGCGGGACGCTCTCCCCCGCCGATCTGGGCACGATCACCTCCGATCCGCTGGATCCCGCACCGGGCGTCTCCCGGTCCGAACTGCTCACCGACCTGGACGACCGGGTCGCCAAGGTGTTGCTGGACACCCCCGTCGCGCCACTGCTGCTCGCCCAGATCCGGCATCTGGGCGGGGCGCTGGCCGACCCCTCGGACAGCCCGCAGGGGCCGATGGCGGAGCCGTACGCGCTGTACATGTTCGGTGTCCCCGGCTCCCCCGGGGCCGAGGCGGGTGTCCGCGCCCGCCAGGAGGAGTTCGCCGCGGCGCTCGCGCCGTACGTGAGCGGGCGCACGCCCTTCACACTGCTGGGGGCGGGCGGGTCGGCGGCGTCCGCGTTCGCCCCCGACGCGCTGGAGCGCCTGCGCGGGGTCAAGCGGCGCCGCGACCCGCACGGGGTGATCCGGAGCAACCACCCCGTGCTGGGCTGAATCCGGCGGCACCGGCGGGTTGCCGGCGCGCACACCCGTCCGCCTCCCGCGCCGGTGAGGAACGGGAGGCGCCTCCCGAGGTCGATGAGTCGATCCGACGACGAGTCGACAAGGGGACAGGTCCACCGGACGGGGGCCTCCCCCACCGCGGCCGCCCCCGCCCGCCGCCACAGGGCAAGATCGGTCAAGCGGCGACGGGTACCGCGCGAACATACTGGTCGCATGACCGTTCCCACCGGCGAACCGCCCTCCGGGCGCGACCGTCTGCGCGAACTCCTCGACGCGGTCCTGGACGAGGACAGCACGCGTCTGTCGGACATGGCGGACCGCGCCCACTCCTCGCCGTTCCACTTCAGCCGGAGGCTCGCCCGGGACACCGGGGAGTCACCGGTGGCACTGCGCCGCCGGGTCCTGCTGGAGCGGGCCGCCTGGCAGATCGGCCAGGGCACCAGCGTCACCGACGCCGCCTTCACCGCCGGATACGGGTCGGTGGAGGGGTTCACGCGCGCCTTCGCGCGGGCCTTCGGCCACCCGCCCAGCGCCACCACCGCGGGGAGCGGGCGGTGGCTGCCCTCGCCGAACGGCATCCACTTCCACCCGCCGCTCCACCTGTGGGTGGAGGGGAACCCGAGGAGGCGACCGGCCATGGACCTGACCGCCCTGCAGATCCACCACGACGTGGACGACACGGCGTTCCTCATCCGCCTGGCCGCGGACCTGCCCGAGGCGGACTACCGGAGGGTCTGGGCCCCCGGACGCACCGTCCTGTCCTGGGACGGCCCGGAGGAGTCCGTGGCCGCCACCCTGGAGCACCTGGTGCGGACCAAGGAGGTCTGGCTCGCCTCGATCGAGGGCTCGGACTTCCCCGAACGGGGGGCCGACGACCCGGGGTCGCTGCGCTCCCGTCACGAGGAGGCGGGCGCGCGCTGGATCGCGGTCGTGGACGGTATCGGCCGCCGGGACGCCTGGGGCGACCGGCTCGTCGACGCCCTGTGCGATCCGCCGGAGAGCTTCGTGCTCGGCGGGGTCGTGGCGCACGTCCTGACGTACTCGGCGCACCGCAGGCAGGCCGTCCGGCACATGCTGCGGTCGGCCGGGGCCGAGGTCGACCACGGCGACCCGCTGGAATGGCTGCACCACCGCAACGAACGACGAGGGGACACACCGTGAGGACCGTCTACAACACCGCCACCAGTCTCGACGGGTTCATCGCCGACCGGGACAACTCCCTGGAGTGGCTGTTCTCGGTCGAGGGGGCCGAGGCGGGAGCGGAGGGCGGCGAGGCCCTCAGCGACACCGAGGACTTCATCGACAACGCGGGCGCGATCGTGATGGGGGCGACCACCTACGAGTGGGTCCGGGAGCACACGGACGGCGAGCCCTGGCCCTACCAGGCGCCCAGCTGGGTCCTCACCCACCGCGACCTTCCCCGGGTCGAGGGGGACCTGCGCTTCGCCAGCGCCGACACCGACCAGGAGCTGCGGAACCTGCACCAGGAGATGGCCGAGGCCGCGGACGGGCGCGACGTGTGGGTGGTCGGCGGCGGCCGACTGGCCGCCGACCTGGCCCGGCTGGGCCTGCTCGACGAGGTCGTCGTGTCCGTCGCCCCGGTCAGCCTGGGCGGCGGTGCCCCCCTGCTGGACGGGCGGGTGCGGCTGCGCGCCCTGGAGGCCGGGCTCAAGGGGCCCTTCGCCTGCCTGCGGTACGAGGTCGTCCGCGGCTGAGGCCGGGGTGCGGGGCCACCACCGGGGGCGCGTGGGGCGAGGGCGGGGGCGGGGCGCTCGGGAACACGGTCAGGAATCGAGAAGCACAGGTCAGGGTGGGATCCCTAGGCTGATCGCCATGGACATCACCATTCACACGACCGTTCTTCCGCACGACGACCCGGACGCGTCCCTGGCCTTCTACCGCGACGTCCTCGGCTTCGAGGTCCGCAACGACGTCGGACAGGGCAGGATGCGCTGGGTCACCGTGGGGCCCGCCGGTCAGCCCGGTACGTCCATCCTCCTGGCGCCTCCGGCGGCCGACCCCGGCATCACCGAGGACGAGCGCCGCACCATCGCCGAGATGATGGCCAAGGGCACCTACGGCTGGATCCTGTTGGCCACCCCGGACCTCGACGGCACCTTCGAGAAGGTGCAGGCCCGCGACGCGGAGGTCGTCCAGGAGCCGACCGAGCAGCCGTACGGAGTCCGCGACTGCGCCTTCCGCGATCCGGCGGGCAACCTGGTCCGCGTCCAGGAGGTGCGCTGAGCCGCACGCTCCCTCCCGCGGCGCGCTCTGGCCAGGGCGGCCCGGGCACACCTCCCACCACGACGAGAAGGAGTTCTTCCATGTGTCACCCCTCGTGGGGACGCGCACGCGCGGAGGCGCAGCGTCTGGGCGACCTCGCGCGGCTGCGCCGCGTCCGCGACCGGATCGACCGCGAGTACGCGCAGCCGCTGAACGTCGAGGAGCTCGCGCGCGGCGCGCACATGTCCGCCGGGCACCTCAGCCGCCAGTTCCGCCTGGCCTACGGCGAGTCACCGTACGCGTACCTCATGACCAGGCGCGTCGAGCGGGCGAAGGCGTTGCTGCGGCGGGGCACCCTCAGCGTCACCGAGGTCTGCTTCGCGGTGGGCTGCTCGTCGCTGGGCACGTTCAGCACGCGCTTCACCGAACTGGTCGGCATGTCGCCCAGCGCCTACCGCGGGCGGGTGTCGGGTGCCGAGGCGCAGATGCCGCCGTGCGTGGCCAAACAGGTGACCAGACCGGTCAGGAGCCGGGAGGGGCGGGCCCGGAGCGCGCAACCGGCGTGACCGCCGCGGCGTCCGTCGGGCCCGACGGACGCCGCGGGGACCTGTCGGGTGTTCCGGCGCCCGTAGGCCGGAGCACGTCCTCACCGGTGCCGGGTCCCGCGGACGGGTCGGGACCGGTGGGGACGCCGTGTGTCCTGCGTCGTCCCTAGCCGACGGCTCCGGTCAGAACGGGCAGGTAACCGGAGTCGTGACCGCTGCCGTTCGGGTGGTAGGAGCTGGTCAGCGGCCAGGTGGGACCGTGGATCCAGGGCGAGGGGGCGCAGATGCGCCTGCCCTCGAAGGCGGGGCTCACGTCGGCGAAGGCGAACCCGTGGGCGCTCGCCCTGTCGCTGATCGCCGCGTTGAGGGTGTCGGCGGTGGCGTTGATGCGTTCCCGGCGCTCGACGCTGATCGCGCCGAAGCAGCTCGTCGTCTCGTACAGGCGGGGGTAGCCCAGCACCACCACGTACGCCGACGGGGCTCCCGCGCGGATGTCCGTGTAGAGCAGGTCCAGCTCGCCGGGCAGGTTCTGGGCGATGTACAGCTCGGCGTCGTCCAGGGCGGAGAAGCAGTCCTGGTCCGTTCCGGTCCTGCAGGCCAGAACGACGTCGACGAATCCGGCGTCGTTTCCTCCGCTGGTGACGCTGACCAGGGTGGTCTGGGAGGACAGGGAGCCGAGCTGGTCACTGCGCACGCTCGCGGACGTCGCGCCGCTGCAGGCGTCGAAGCTGAAGGACTGGACGGCGTTCCGCTCGGCCCAGAGCGCGGGGTAGGCCCGGGAGGACCGCTGGCAGTAGTACGAGAGGTCGTAGGATCCCGCGCCCGTGCCCGAGGAGTAGGAGTCCCCGAGGGCGACGTAGTGGACGTTGGACTCGGCGTTCGCGGCGAGGGGGGCGCAGACGAGCAGCAGGAGGGTGCAGAGCAGTACGTAACAGGAGCGACGGATCATCAGCGGGGCCTTTCACCGCACGGCGTGCGTGCGTGGGGGTGTGAAGGGTGAGGGGGATGGGTGCGATGGGGGGTCCATCACTCCAGAGAAGATAGATCCGTGTGCTCCGCGTCACCATGGCCGACGGGATAGAAGTTACTTACTGGTCAGTACATCGACACGCGGGTGTCATCCGCTCCGGGGTCGGCGGGTGCGGACACCGCTCCCCTTCCGGTGTTCCGCCCGCGTGCCGTTCGGTGTCGCGCGTCCGGTGCGGCCCGCCGTGTCGCACCGTCTCCTCCTCCCCGGGTGCCCGCTGCCGTTGACACCGGATCCGGGATCCGCCTATGTTCCTCGCGGTAATTGTTAACAAAGTTTTCTGAAAAATCCGCGTGCAGCACGGCTGAGGAGGCCTGTGTGACGAAGAGGATCGGACACCCCCCGGCAGCGGCCCGCCTCCTGGCGGCCCTGTTCTCCGTCGGACTCGTCCTGTGCGCCGGGGGACCGGCGTACGCGCGCTCCGCCGGGGCGGTCAGCCCGGAGATCGTCGACTCGACCCAGAGGGACGGCAGGGCCCTCGCCCTCACCTTCGACGACGGACCCCACCCGGACCACACCCCCCGACTGCTCGACGTCCTGGACGAACACGGCGTCAGGGCCGTGTTCTGCGTGCTGGGCGACCAGGCGCTGCGGTACCCGGAACTCGTCCGCGAGATCGTGGACGGGGGCCACACGCTCTGCAACCACACGATGAGCCACGCCGACGTCAGCGATTGGTCCCCCGAACGGGTCCGCGACGAGCTGCTGGCCACCAACGCCGCGATCCACGCGGCGGCGCCGAACGCCCGCATCCGCTACTTCCGCGCTCCTTTCGGCGCCTGGGGGCGGTCGCCCGAGGTGGCGGCCGAGCTGGGTATGCGGCCTTTGGGCTGGCGGGTGGACGTCATGGACTGGTCCACCCCCGGCACCGGCGTGCTGGTCGACCGGCTCCGGGCGGCCGTCACGCCGACCTCGGTGGTCCTCCTGCACGACGGCGGCGGCGACCGGAGCCAGACCGTCGCCGCCGTGGACCTGTTCGTTCCGGAGCTGCAGTCCCAGGGCTGGCGCTTCACCCGGCCCGCCTGGGGCTGGTAGGACCCCGCCGGGAGCGCCCGTGTCCGTACCCGGGGCGCGGACGCGGGCGCCGCCGCGGCGCGGGATGTCGAGACGTCGCTTCGGCGACGGGTCGACAAGGCGACATGTCCGCCGAACGGGGGCTCCGCCTCCTCCGAAGGTCGTAGCCGGGATGCCGATCCGCGCCCGATGTGCCCGGCCGGTCCGGTTCGCGACGCTGGGGTCACCCCACCGGAAGGAGAGGGACCGTGATCCCCACAGCCCCGCCCCCGCGCCGCCGCCGACGTCCCGCCGCCGCACTGGCGGCCTCGACCGGCGTCCTCGCCGTCATGGCCGCCGGCTGCTCCGCCCCCGCGGCCGACGGCCTCCCCGCTCCCGCGACCCCCGTGCCCGCCACCGCCGACCTCACCGCGCGGGACGTCGACACCTGGCTCGACGGCCTGGTCCCCGCCGCGCTCGACGACACCGGCATCCCCGGTGCGGTCGTCTCGGTCGTCCACGACGGCGAACTCCTCACCGCCCGCGGCTACGGGTACGCCGACACCGGTGCCGACGGCGGCGAACCCGTCCCGGTCGACCCCGAGGACACGCTGTTCCGCGTCGGCTCGGTCTCCAAGCTGCTCACCGCGACCGCCGTGATGACGCTGGTCGAGGACGGGACCCTGGACCTGGACACCGGCCTGGACGAGTACCTCGACTTCACGGTCCCCACCGGGTTCGACGACCCCGTCACCCTGCGGCACCTGCTCTCGCACACCCCCGGGTTCGAGGAGCGCATCAGGGGGATGATCCGCTTCGACGGCCCCGACCCCGACCTCCGGCGCTTTCTGGCGGAGGACCCGCCCGCGCAGGTCTATCCGCCCGGCACCGTTCCCGCCTACTCCAACTACGGCAACGCGCTCGCGGGCTACGTCGTCGAACACGTCACCGGGGTCCCCTTCGAGGAGTACGTGGAGCGGGAGGTGCTGGAGCCCCTCGGCATGGACTCCTCCACCTTCTCCCAGCCGCTCCCCGAGGACCTGCGCGGACGCCTGGCGAACGGGTACACGGACGACACCGGGCCGGCCGGGCGCTTCGAACTCGTCGACGACTCGCCCGCGGGAGCGCTGACCACGTCCGCCCCGGACATGGCCCGCTTCATGCTCGCCCACCTGGGCGAGGCCGACCCGGACACGGCCCCGCTCACCCCCGGGACCCTCGACCTCATGCACTCCCCCGCGCTGGACGCCGACACGCTGGGCACACTCGCCGAGGGCCCGCGCATGACCCTGGGGTTCTTCGAGGAGGGCCGCGACGGCCGCCGCGCCCTCGGGCACGGCGGCGACACCGCCTACTTCCACGCCCACGTGCGGATCCAGCCCGACCACGGCACCGGGATCTTCGTGGCGCTCAACGGCGGGGGTTACGAGGGCGCCGACAGCATCCGCCTGCGGGAGGCGGTCGTGGACGGGTTCGCCGACCGCTACCTGCCGGGCGGGTCGCAGACCCCGGCGGGAACGGACACGGCCGCGGAGCACGCGGCGATGGCCGAGGGCGTCTACACGCAGTCCAGAACGATGCACAGCACCTTCCTGTCGGTGTTCGACCTCCTCGTCCAGACCCGGGTCCAGGACCGGGGGGACGGCACGATCCTGGTGAGCCCGGGGCCGGAGACCGGGAACCCCGCGGTCTACGAGGAGGTCGAGCCGTGGGTGTGGCGCGAGGTCGGCGGGCGGGGAACGCTCACCATGCGCGAGTCCGACGGCCGGATGGAGGCGATCGCGTTCGGCCCGGCGTTCACCCTCCTGCGCGCCGAGCCCTCCCAGAGCGCCTCGCTGGTGCTGCCGCTCCTGCTGTCGTCCGTCGCGGTCCTGTTGGTCACGGTGCTCTCCTGGCCGGTCGGAGCGCTGCTGCGCCGCCGGACGTCCCGCCCCCGCCGGGACGGGACCGGACGCACGGCCCGGGTGCTCACGCGCGCCGGCGCTGCCGCCGCGCTGACGGCTCTGGCCGGATGGACCGCGGTGGTCGTCATGCTCCTGGGACTGCGGGACATGCCTGAGGCCGTCCTGCGCGGACTCCAGGCGCTGCAGTTGCTGGGGGGCCTCGCCGTCCTCCCCGCGGCCTGGGCGCTGGTGGACGGGGTCCGCCGCCGCGCCGGGTGGCGGCGCCTGGTGGGAGCCGCGCTGGTCCTGGCGGCGCTGCTCTGCGTGCAGTGGTTCGCGTTCTCGTACGGTCTGGTCGCGGTCGACGTGTCGTACTGATCCCGGCATCATGCTCAGGACACAACGGACGGGAGGACCGGTGACGAACGACGACGAACCGGTGCGGGCGGTGCCGGTCTCCGCGTCCGCCGCCGCGGCCGCCCTGGTCGAGGGGGCGCTCAACCGCCTGGGGCTGCGCGGGGAGAGGAGCCGCGACGTCGCTCTGGCGGTGGTGCTGGCCGTGGTCTCGGTCGGACTGGCGGGGCTCATGCTGGCGTCGCTGGAACACCTGGACGGCGTCGCGGTGCCGGCGGCCACCTGGGTCTCCCTCTCGGTGGTGTTCGGCGCCCAGTCCCTGGCGGTGTGCGTGCGCCGCCGGTACCCCGTCGCCTGCCTCCTGGGCGTGACGGCGTTCCAGGTCCTGACGGTGGCGCTGCTTCCGGTCGAGGTCGGTCTCCAGGGGCCGGCGCTGTTCGTCGCCGCCTACACCTGCGGGACCCGGCTCAGACCCGGGCGGCTCGTGGCGGTCGTCACTGCCGCGACCCTGCTGCACTGGGTCGTCGGAAGCCTGGTCATGGAGAGGCTGGCGCCCCGGGTCCACCTTCCGTGGACCGCGGAGATCCCCCTGACCGCGTCGGTGGGGTTGCTGGTCACGGGGATCCCGGTGTTCGTGGTGCCGGCGCTCGTCGGCGCCTACGTGGGGACGCGGCGTCGCTATGTCGACCTGTTGCGGATCCGCGCCGCCGAGGAGGCCCGCGCCCAACGGGAGCGCGTGGAGGCGGCGGTCCGGGCCGAGCGCGCCGGGATGGCCCGCGAGCTGCACGACATCGCCGCCCACCACCTGTCCGGCATGGTCGTGCAGGCGGGGGCCGCCGAACGGCTGGTCGGCCGCGACGACGAGGCCGCCCGGCGGGCGATGGCGTGGGTGCGCTCCCAGGGCAGGGAGACCCTGGAGAGCCTGCGCCTGGTCGTGGGGGCGCTACGCGACCCCGACGAGGAGACCGGGGGCCTGCACCACCGGGGCGAACCGGGCGCCCGGGGGGCTCCGGTTCCGGGGCTGGCCGCACTGGACCGGCTCGTGGCGGCCGAACGCGACCTGGGCGCCGTCGTCGACCTCGTCCGTGAGGGGGAGGCCCACGACCTGCCGCCGATCGCCGACGTCACCGCCTACCGGGTGGTCCAGGAGTCGCTGTCCAACGCCCGCGACCACGCGGCCGGAGCACGGGTCCGGCTCCTGGTCCGCCACGAGCCCGAGCGCGTGGTCCTGGACATCGAGAACGACCCGGGCGGCGCACGGGCGACGGACCGGGAGCACCGCGGGCTGGGCGTGCTCGGTATGCGGGAGCGCGCCCAGGTCGTGGGCGCGGCACTGGAGGTCGGGCCGGTCGGGTCCGGTGGTTGGCGGGTGCGCTGGGAGATGCCGGTGGAGCGGAGGAGCGAACGGTGATCAGGGTGCTGCTGGTGGACGACCAGTCCATCGTCCGGACGGGCTTCCGGGTGATCCTCGACCTGGCCGACGGCATCGAGGTGGTCGGCGAGTGCGGGGACGGGCCCACGGCGGTGGAGGCGGCCGCACGCCTCATGCCCGACGTCGTCTGCATGGACGTGCGCATGCCCGGCGGGGACGGCCTGTCCGCGACCCGGGAGATCCTCGAACGGCTCGGGAGCCGGGCGCCGGAGGTCCTCGTCGTCACCACGTTCGACCTGGACGAGTACGTGTTCGGCGCGCTGGAGGCGGGTGCGAGCGGTTTCGTGCTCAAGGACACCGACCCCGACGACCTGGTCGACGCGGTGCGCCGCCTCTCCCGTGGGCAGGGGCTGGTGGACCAGGCGGTGACCCGGAGGGTGATGACCGAGTTCGCCCGGCGCAGGCCACCGAGCGGGGCCGACGCCGACGCGCTGGATCTGCTCACCGCCCGCGAGGCCGACATCGTGCGTGCGCTGGCCAGGGGGATGTCCAACGCCGAGATCGCCCGGGAGCTGTTCATCGAGACGAGCACGGTGAAGTCGCACCTGGGGCGGGCCATGGCCAAGATCGGCACCCGCGACCGGCTCCAGACGGTCGTGTGGGCGTACCGCACGGGGGTCGCCCGCCCCTGAACCGGCGGGGCGCCCCGGGCCGGAGCCGAACACGGCGTCCGGGATCCGCCGGGGCGCCCCGGTCTGACCCGGCGGGACCGCGCCGCTCAGGCGGAGGGCGGGTAGCCCTCGTAGTCGTTCCAGGTGGGCTCGGCGGTCATCAGTTCGCGCCAGGTGGGCCACCGCTCCCCCGTCCGCTGGCGGACGAGCTCCCCCGCGAAGGTGAACGGCGGTGCCTTGTGCGGCTTGGCGAGCGCCTGGTCGACGATCGTGTCGTACAGCACCGCCGACCCGTGCAGACGGGGCAGCACGGCGTGGATCCGCTCCACCTCGGCGTCCGGGAGCGGGGGGCCGCCCGGGCCGAGGGGGCCCAGGTCGAACCCGGCTCCGGCGGTCACCAGGGCGATCTCGGGCCGCTTGCGGGTGGCGATGTGGGGACTCAGGTGGAGCGCGATCGCGTCCCAGACCACCTCCACCCGGTCGTCGGCGAGCCCCCGGGCGGAGAGGAACTCGGCGGCCAGGTCGGCGCCGTCGACGTCGAAGGTCTGGTCCCGGTTCCCCTCGTCGCTGAGGCCGACGTCGTGCAGCACGCAGCCGAGGTAGAGGAGTTCGTCGTCGTAGTCGTGCCCGGGGCGCAGCCCCCGGTGCTCACCGAGGAAGCGCCCGTGGAGGTAGGTGCGCACGCTGTGGTTGAAGACCGCCGGGTGCTCGGAGTCGCGGGCGAAGCGTGTCGCGCCCAGCGCCAGGTCGGTGTCGGGAAGGCCCAGGCCGTCGTACTCGGGCATGGGGTCGGTCGTGGTCATCGGGGTCGGCCTCCGTGGGTTCGCGGACGGGGTGGTGGTCAGGCGTGGTCGCCGGGCCGGACGATCATGAGCACGACGACGGCCGCCCACACGAGGTCGAAGAAGCCGGTGATCATCGAGAGCCTGTCCAGCGCCCCCGTGTCGCCCAGTTCCGCCGGGGCCCGCCGCTGGCGGGGTCGCCGGTCCGGCCACCGGCGCGTACCTCGGAAACAGGCCCGCGGCGACGGCGACTCCCCCGACGAACACGATGCCCGCCAGGACGTGGGCCGACAGCAGGACGTTGTCCACAGGTACTCCTTCCAACCTTCAGGTTGCCTGAAGCCTACCCCGAGCTTCAGTCATGTTGAAGGTGGGGTGGGGAAGGGCCCGGGCCCGCTCCGCGCCCGCGGGGAACGGCGTCAGTCGCCCGCGGCGAACGCCCTCCGGACGGTGCGCGCGATCTCCTGGGGAACCGGATCCGCCTCCGGCCCGAACATCCGCTCGTCCACGCCGACGATCACCTCGTGCGCCCGGCCGAGCAGCGCGGCCCCCTCCGTGGTCAACTCGATCTCCGACGCGGACCCGGCGCGGGCGGTGAGGTCGCGCACCAGCCCGGCGGACTGGAGCGCCCTGATCCCGGTGTGCACGCTCTGCACCGTGACCCCGCCCATCCGGGCGAGTTCACTGAACGACGCCCCCGGCAGGCTGGCGACGTGGCCGAGCAGCGCGAGCCGCGCGACGGTCAGGTCCAGCGGCGCGAGGGCGGTGTTGAGTTCGGCCTCGACGCGGCGCGCCAGGGTCAGCACGATGATGGAGGGGCTCGTCACCGGCGGTTCGGGGCGGGTGTTGTCGGTGCTCACCGTTCCAGTCTCCCCCACGGCGGGCACCCCGGCCCCACCGTGATCCGTTCCGGGGCCCGCCGCGGCCGTGTCGACGGGTCGATGCGTCGACTCCCCGACGAATCACCATGTCGACACCGGCCGAGAGCCCGGGGCCTGTTCTCACCCGACTCCAACCTTGGGCCGGGACCCGCCTCCCACCTGGGGATCTCCCCCGTGCTCCCAGGAAACTCCCAGGAAGTTCTCCCCCCGGTCACACACATGTCGACTTGTGTCCCTCTCGACGTCATCACGAGAGGAGGGCACCCGACGTGCGACCACCACGAGCCCCGAGGAGCGCCGGACCCGCCGCAGGCGCCGCCGACACCGGTCACCGGCTGCGGACGTCGAGCGGCCTGCACGCGTTCAACCGGTACGAACTCAAGTACCTGGTCCCCGTGTCCCGGGTGGCCGACGTGCGCGCCGAACTCGCCGCCCGCATGAGCCCCGACCGGAACGGCGGCGGCCGGGGGTACGGGGTCTGGAGCCTCTACTACGACACCCGGTCGCTGCGCTTCTACCACGAGAAGATCGAGGGGCTGCGCTTCCGCCGCAAGCTGCGCGTCCGCCGCTACGGCGAGGTCGGGGCGGCCCCGGAGGACACGCCCGTGTCGGTGGAGATCAAGCAGCGGGTCAACCGCGTCACGCAGAAGCGCCGCGTGCTCCTCCCCTACGACCTGGCCAGGGACCTGTGCGACCGGCGCGTCCGGATCGAGCACGCCGGGGCCGACCAGACCTTCGTCGACGAGGTCCTCGACCTGGTCCACCGACTCGACCTGCGCCCCACCGCCATGACCGGGTACCGCCGCGAGCCCTACGTCGGCGACGGCGCCGACCTCGGCCTGCGCGTGACCCTCGACCACCGGGTCCGCGGCCGCGACCGCGACTTCGACCTGCGGGCGGAGGCGGAGAGCCGCTACATCGTCGCCCCCCACCTCGTGGTCATGGAGGTCAAGGCCAACGAACGCGCGCCCTACTGGGTGACGGACATGGCCGCGCGGCTCGACCTCCAGGTCGAACGGATCTCCAAGTACTGCCAGAGCGTGGAGGCCTTCGGCATGGCTCCGCGCTCGGTCTTCCACGTCCCGGAGGGGGACGGGGACGGACACGGCCCCGCCTCCGCGCGGCACGGGTCCGTCGACGACACCGGGCACGCCCTCCACACCCTCCACTCCTGACCGCACCGACCCCGAGAGCACACCATGAACCTCGACTTCGGCATCACCGACCTGTCCGGCACCTTCAGCGTCACGGACGTGGTCCTCGCACTCTCGCTGGCCTTCGTGACCAGCCTCGTGGTGGCCTGGACCTACCGCTCCACGCACCGCAACATCTCCTACAGCCAGAGCTACGTCCACACCCTGGTGATCCTGGGCATGCTCGTCGCCCTGATCATGCTGGTGGTCGGCTCCAACATCGCCCGGGCGTTCGCCCTGGTCGGGGCGTTGTCCGTGGTCCGCTTCCGCAACGCGATCAAGGAGACCCGCGACGTCGGGTTCATCTTCCTGGTCATGGGCGTGGGGATGGCCTGCGGAACCCGCTTCTACACGCTGGCGGTCATCGCCACCCTGGTCATCTGCGCGGTCATCGTGCTCATGCACCGCTTCAACTGGTTCGCACTGAACGTCCAGCGCCAGGTGGTCAAGGTGCAGGTCCCCGCGGACGGCACCGACTACGAGCCCGCGGTCGACGACGTCCTCGTCCGGTGCACCGACGAGTACGAGCTGATCAGTACGGAGACCGTGCGCGGCGGCGCCCTGATCGAGCTGGCCTACACGGCGCGCCTGAAGAAGGGTGTCCGTGCGGGTGACGTGATCGAGCGGCTGCGCGCGTTCAACTCCGGCCAGAAGGCCACCGTCCTGACCGGATACGACCAGACGGACCTGTGATCGCGATGGCCGACGACGTGAGAGCCCTCCGCAGGAGGCAGAGCCGGTTCCGGCACCGGATCCCCGTACGCGTCCGCCAGCACGGGAGGTCCGCGGCGGCCGTGCTCGTGGCCCTGGCCGTCCTCGTCCTGGCCTTCGGCGGGGCGAGGGTCCGTCCCTACGTCACGTCCGAGCTGGCCTCGGCGGACACCGTGACCAGCGACATCGAGGGCACCGCGGACCTGTTCGGCGGCGGGGGGCACAGCATCGAGGTGACCTTCGACGAGACCGAGTACGAGGAGATGCTGGAGACCTTCCGCGAGGAGGGCGAGAAGGAGTACGTCCGGGCGGACGTCGTCATCGACGGGACCGCGGTCACCGACGTCGGGCTCCGGCTCAAGGGCAACTCGACCCTGATGAGCCTGCGCCGGGACGGCGGCGACGGTGAGGGGGCGGGGGAGGGCGCGGACACCGGTCGGGGCGGTGGGACGAACATGATCAGCCTGTCCGACGACCGGCCCGAGACACTCCCCTGGCTGATCAGCTTCGACGAGTTCGCCGAGGGCCGCGCCTACCAGGGGCACACCGAGATCGCGCTGCGCCCGGCGACCTCGACGTCGGACACCGCGCTCAACGAGGCCCTGGCCCTGGAGCTGACGGCCGCTGACGGGCAGACCACGCAGGACTACTCGTTCACCTCCGTCACGGTCAACGGCGGGGAGTCGGCGGTCCGCATCCTCCTGGACGCGCCCGACGCCGTGTGGGCGGACTCCCTCGGCGAGGGTGTCCTCTACAAGGGCAGGGCCGAGGGGTCCCTGGAGTACCTGGGCGATGACCCCACCGACTACGAGGACGCCTTCAAGCAGATCAACGACGAGGGAGGGTACGACCTCCAGCCGGTCATGGACCTGTTGGAGTTCGTCGCCGAGGCGGACGACGAGGAGTTCGCCCGGGAACTCGACACCCGCCTGGACACCGCGGCCTTCGCCCGCTACCTGGCCCTCCAGGACCTCATCTCCAACGGAGACGCCATGGACGGCCCGGGCAACAACTACTACCTCTGGTACGACACCGAGGAGGAACGGTTCACCGTGCTGTCCTGGGACCTGAACCTGGCCTTCTCGGGGATGGGCATGGGGCCCGGCGCGGGGCGGGCCGCGGAGGACGGTACGGGTGGGGCCGCAGGAGAGCGGACGCCCGGGGGCGGGCAGGTGCCCCAGGGGATGTCCCCGCCCGAGGGGACGGAGATGCCCGGGGGCGGGCAGATGCCCGAGGGGATGGAGCCGCCCGAAGGCACGGAGATGCCCGAGGGGATGGAGCCGCCCGGCGGTATGGGCGGTCGCGGCAGCGGCGAACTCAAGGAGCGGTTCCTGGCCGACGCCGACTTCGAGGCGCTCTACCAGCAGGCCTACACGGAGCTGTACGAGGGCCTGATCGCGAGCGGTACCGCCGACGCGCTGCTGGAGGACATCGTGGCCGGGGCCGAGGCCGCGGGGGACGAGGGCGCGGCCGAGGAGGGCGAACGGCTGGCGGAGTCGGTCGCCGCGGTCGCGCAGACCCCGCAGGACTCCGCGACCGGGGCCGCACCGGATCCGGGTACGGCCGCCGGGGACTGAGGTCCCGGCCGCCGTACCCGGAACGCCGCCGCGTGCCGGCCGCCTCCGTGTCGGGCGGAGGCGGCCGGCGCGCAGCCGGTTCAGGCGACGACCTCACGTGGCCGTGCCGGGCGGACGCGCCGTGACCGCAGCCCGGACTCCTTGGCGGCGAGCCGCTCGGCCAGGAAGGCGTTCCAGCGGTCGATGACGGGCTCCATGGCATAGGAGGCGGCCGACCGGAGCGCCTCCTCCCCCATACGCATCCGCTCGTCCCGGTTCTCGACCAGGCGCAGCAGACCGGCGGCGAGCGCGTCCACGTCCTGGTCGGGGACGAGCAGGCCGTTGCGTCCGTCCTCGATGATCTCCCCCGGTCCGTGCGGGCAGTCGAAACTGACCGCGGGGACGCCCACCGAGAATCCCTCGATGATCGTCATCCCGAACCCCTCCACGCGGGAGCTGACCGCCAGTAGCGAGGCCTTCGCCAGCTCCCCGGTGAGGTCCCTGGTCCGGCCCATCAGCGTGACCTGGTTGCTCAGTCCCAGCTCGACGATCTTCCTGCGCAGCTGCTTGTCCAGCTTCCCGCCGCCGTAGATGCGCAGCCGCCACTCGGGGTGCTTGCGCGCGACGACCGCGAACGCCTCCATGAGCTTGGGGTACTGCTTGACGGGCGCCATGCGTCCCGCCCCCACGATGATCGGGTTGTCCTGCGTCGACCGGGGGTAGTCGCGGGTGGGCAGGGGGTTGGGCACCGCGGCCAGCCACTCCGGTGCGGCGCCGAGCAGGTCGCGGTAGGCCGACCGGTCCGCCTCCGTCAGGACGGTCATCCCGTCGAGCCGGGGATAGACGTGCGCGATGGCCTCGCGCAGCTCGTCGGCGTGGTCCGCCAGGTTGACGTGCTCCTGGCCGATGGCGAGGACACGGTCCGGCGCCCACCGGGAGAGGAGGAGGTTGAGGCCGGGGCGGGTGCCGATGACGACGTCGGCCCGGGTCTCCCGCAGGTAGCGGCGGAGCGCGGACAGCGACCGGGCGGTGAAGACGCTCGCCCGCCCGGCCTCCGTCCCGGTGACGAGCTGGGGGATGGAGTTCCCGCGGTAGCGGAGCTCGGCCAGGCCGGGCAGCCCGAACGGGGTTTTCTCGGCGGCGTCCCCGGTGGTGGACAGGCCGCGCAGCTCCACCCCCTCGGGGAGGGTGAAGAACGGGGCGTCGGTGTGCCGCACCAGGCTGACGATCTCCACCTCGTGGTGGGCGGACAGCCCCTCGGCGAGGTTGTAGACGGTGCGTACCGTTCCGCCCATCGCGTAGCCGTTGGCGATGAGGAAGGCGATTCTCACGCGGAGGCACCCTTCCGCTCGGTCGCCAGGAGGGAGAACTCGTCCCTGACGGTGTAGTAGGGCCGGATCCGTACGGCGGTGCTCCCGTTACCGCCGTACCCGTCCATGTCCACCCCGGCGAAGACGACCTTGCCCTTCTTGCCGACGACGTCGTCGGCGTGTGAGGCGAGGCGCAGTTCCTCCCCGCCGTCGGGTCCCCTGAACCACAGGTCCCACTCGTTGTGCCTGCGCTCGGGCTCGTGCGCGTTCGCGACCGGCTCCAGCGGGATCGCGCAGCGGAACGCGTCGCCGTCGAGCGCGGCGGAAGCGGTCACGACACCGGCGAGGCCGCGCTGACGGGCGACGACCTCGCCCGTCGCGGCGCCGCCCCCGCCGGAGGTGTAGGCGAGAAAGCCCGAGACGGTGACTGTGTCGGCGCCGACCTCCACCCACTCCACCTCCGCGTACGGGGTGACGCTGGCCGTCACGAGCCGCAACCGTCCGGCGGGGTCGCGGATCGTGCGCATGTCGCGTGTGCGCTGTCGGCGGACGTAGTCGAACCTGTCGTTGAGGCTGAGCCCGGAGTCGCGGGTCAGGACCGGGACCGGGCGCCCCGAACGGTCGATCGACACCACGTCCCAGGTCCCGTCCTCCAACGGGAGGCCGGCCAGTCGGGCGCGGAGGAACCTGCCCTCCCGCTCGACCTCCGGGACCGGGACCGCCTCGTCGTCCGTCTCGCTCCGCAGCAGGGCCAGACCGCCCCCGGTGTCCTCCTCCTCGGCCGGGAGCCGCAGCTCCAGCACGTCCGCGGCGTCGATCCGACTGAGTTCCGCGTGCAATGGTCCTCCCCAAGAATCTCGGCGGGCCCGCAGGGTGACGGCACCCTGCGGGCGTCCCACACCGCTGTGGCTCACTCCCGGAGAGCGGGGATGGAGTGATGCATGGCAATAGTGGCAAATGGGATGTTTTGTTTACCTAAGCGTTCTATTGCTGTTAACCCAGCCATCGGTTCCGTCCGGAGCCGACCTTCTTCGGGGCCACTGCCCTGAGCAGGGCATTCTCCGGAGCGGTGGCACGGAGGCCCCGAGTGCTCACCGACCGTTCGGTCAGTTCATGTGCTTCGAGCTGCGAAAAAGCCCACCCCGGTCAAAAAGTGGATTGCGTCACATGGGATGGTGTCCTGGGACTCGTCCGGTGCACGCCGGACACGGGTCCGACGGCCAGACCCGGCCCCGAGCGGGCCGGTTGAGAGCAAACGGAGTTCCCCCATGGCATCTTCCGACCCCCAGGTCGCACCAACGGGCCTCGCCACCGAACAGCGTGAGAGACGCCGCGTCCTCGCCGGAACGATGGTCGGCACCACCATCGAGTGGTACGACTTCTTCATCTACGCGCAGGCGGCCGGTATCGTCCTCGCCCCGCTGTTCCTCGCCCCGCTGTCCGAGGCCAACCCCGGAACCGCCCAGGTCCTGTCCTTCGCCACCATCGGCATCTCGTTCCTCTTCCGCCCCCTGGGCGCCGTCGTCGCGGGGTTCCTCGGCGACCGGCTCGGCCGGAAGCGGGTCCTGGTCGGCACCCTGGTGATGATGGGCCTGTCCACCTGCCTCATCGGTGTGCTGCCCACCTACGCGCAGGTGGGTGTGGTCGCCCCCGTCCTGCTCATCACCCTGCGCGTCCTCCAGGGGTTCTCCGCGGGCGGTGAGTGGGGCGGCGCCGCACTCATGTCGGTCGAGCACGCGCCGGCCACCAGGCGGGGGCTCTTCGGCGCCTACCCGCAGATCGGCGTGCCCTGCGGGATGATCCTCGCGACCTTCGTGGTCTGGCTGATCACCGCGGTCATCGGCGCCGACGCCTTCGCGGAGTGGGGCTGGCGCATCCCCTTCCTCCTGTCCTTCCTGCTCATCATCGTCGGCCACCTGATCCGCAAGTCCGTCGAGGAGTCCCCCGTCTTCCGGTCGATGCGGGAGCTCAGCGCCACCGCGGCCACCCCGCTGCGTCGGCTCTTCCGGGACAACACCCGCGAGGTGGTCCTGTCCGCCCTGATCTTCCTGGCCAACAACGCCGCCGGGTACCTGGTCATCGCCTTCATCGCCACCTACGCGTCCCGCCCCGAGTCGGAGCTCGGCCTGGGGATGGAGCGCGGTCCCGTGCTGCTGGCGACCGTGCTGGCCTCGTTCGGCTGGCTCGTGTCCACCCTGTACGGCGGGTGGCTCAGCGACCGGATCGGCCGGGTGCGCACCTTCCAGATCGGCTACGTCATGCTGGCGGTCTGGTCGGTGCCGATGTGGCTGCTCATCGACACGCGGAGCATCGTCGTCTACGCCGCCGCGGTCTTCGTGTTCACTCTCGGCATGGGTCTGAGCTACGGGCCGCAGGCGGCGCTGTACGCGGAGATGTTCCCCGCCGCGATCCGTTACTCGGGCGTCTCGATCGGCTACGCGGTGGGCGCGATCATCGGCGGCGCGTTCGCCCCGATGATCGCGGAGCTGCTGCTGGAGCGGTTCCACGCCTCGTGGACCATCGGCGCCTACATCGTGGTGGCCTCGGTGATCTCCCTCGTCGCGGTGTCACTCGTCAGGGAGCCCAAGGGCGTCGACCTGCACGTGGGCGACCAGACGCCGGAGTGAGACGGTCCGCCCCCGGGACGGGGCGGCGGCCGCGGGACGGCCGCCGCCCCGTCGTCATGTCGACTGGTCGCCATGTCGCTGCGTCGCCATGTCGTGGTCTCGCCATGTCGTCTTCCGCCCGCGTCCGCCCGCAGCCCCGGAACAGGCGTCCGACGCGTGATGTTTCACGTGGAACCGGAGTGCGCGGCGCTCCCGCACGGAGAGGACCGATGATGCGGTTCCACCGACCCGGACTGCCGTCCGACCTGCCGACGCCGACCGACCTGTGGGCCAGGGTCGGGGCGCTCGCGGTGGTGTGCGCGGGCGGTACCGACGAGCCGAGGGAGTGCGAGGCGGTCGACGGCGCCCTGGTGGTCGACAGCGGGGGCGACGGATTCCGCCTGGCCCTGGTCGAGGGCGGGCGGGCCGCTCTGGTCGGCGACGACCACGAGAGTTCTCCTGCGGGCGGGCGCCGACGCCCCGTGGACCCGTTCGAGGGCGCCCCCGACTGGCTTCCGTGGGACTGGTTGGGCCGTGCGTGCCCGACCGGGGCGGACTTCGCCTACTGGTGGGACGGGCAGTGGTCACGGGTGGCCTACCCCGACGACTGGGACGACGACGGACTGGCGGGCGCCGTCGGCTGGTTCGCCGACCGGGAGGCCACCGTCGACGAGATCGCCGACCTGGTGGCCGAACTCTCCGACGGGCGGACGGGCCGCGACCCGGTCCGCGGCCTCGTGTGTCGGGCTGAGGCGCGGACCGTCGACGCGGCGACCGTGGCCGCCGTGCTCGCCGCGGTGGACGGCGCCGACCCGGACCGCGCCCTGGACACCGCCCGGTTCCTGGGGCTGACCGGAGGCGGGGCCCCCGAACTCGCCGCCGGCCGGGGCGGTCCCGCCTCGGGCGGGTTTTCACCGGTCGGGGCGGACGAGTGGGGGCTGCTCGTCGGTGACGCCATGCGTTCCGGGGCGGAACGGCCCCGGCCCGAACCCGATCCCGCCGCGGCCGCCGCCCTCGTCGACCGGATCCGAAGCCGTGTGCTGGACGGGGACGACGCGTGTGTGCTCGTGTTCGGCGCCCTCCGCCCCTGGACCCTGGCGCGGGAGGGCGGCGGAGAGCCGCCCGCGCCCACCGGCGTCCCGGGGCTGATGCTGCGGTTGCGGGAGGCCGAGGCCGACCCGGAACACGGCCGGTGGCTGTTCCTCCGGGCGACCGTCACCCGGGACGGGGCGCGCCTGGAGCGCGCCCACGACCACTGGCCCTCCTGGGGCGCGGGTGACCCCACGGGCATGGTGGCGGACCTGGCCGGTCTGCGCGCGGAGATGGCGGACCGCTCACCGCGATGGCGCCCCGCCTGGGCGGATCTGCTGGACGAGCGGGCGCTCCTTGCGCCCCCGTGGCCCGGGCCGCCCGGGACGCCCAGCGTCCCGCCCCTCCGGCTGGGGCCGGGCGAACGCGCGGCGCTCATCGACGACGTCGCCGCCCTCCTGGGCGGGTCCGTGGAGGGGGAGTGGTCGCGGCTCACACTCGTCTACCGGGCCCTGGTCGGCTACGCGGGCGGGACACTGACGGTGTCCGGGCCGGAGGGGGAGCGCCGGACCGGCCCGCCGCCCGGGGTGCGCCCGGCGATGGCCGCCCTGCGGTCGGCCTCCTACGCGCCGGGGCGGGGCACGTGGTTCCGGGTGGAACTCGCGCTGGAGCGCTCCTCCGGCTGGCGGATCACCTACGACCGCGACGGTGAGCCGGACTTCGCCCTTCCGCCACCGGCCCTCAGCTACGCGCTGGACGCGCGGTACTTCCCCAGGGATCCGGTGCACACGCCGCCCTGGCTGGGCGAACGCCTGCGCGCCGCCCGGGACCGAGGTGGCCGTACCGCGGTCGCCGACAGCATCGCCCGGGACTCCGACGCGCCGCGGGCCTGACGGCCACGGGTGCGCCCCGGGCGCTCAGGCGTCGCGGACCTGGTCCTCGCGGGTGATGACCGGAGGCTGCACGGACCAGGGGAAGTTGATCCACCGGTCGGTGTGCCGCCACACGTACTCGCACTTGACGAGGGACTGGGGCTTCTCGTAGATCACCGCGCTGCGCACGTCGGCGACGTGCTCGGCGCAGAAGTCGTGCACGAGCTTGAGCGTCTTGCCGGTGTCGGCGACGTCGTCGGCGACCAGCACCCTCTTGCTGCTCAGGTCCACGACGTTGGGCACCGGCGGCAGTACGACGGGCATGTCGAGCGTGGTGCCCACGCCCGTGTAGAACTCGACGTTCATCACGTGGAGGTTCTTGACGTCGAGCGCGTACCCCAGGCCGCCCGCGACGAACAGCCCCCCGCGCGCGATCGACAGGATGATGTCCGGCTCGAATCCGTCGTCGGCGATGGTCTGCGCCAGCTCGCGCATCGCGGTGCCGAAGAGTTCGTAGGTCAGGTTCTCGCGCTCGTCGCTCACGGGTCTCCCCCTGCGTCCCGGTCGGGTGGATGGTGCCGGGGTCCGCGCAGGTGGGGCCGCCACGGCACCGACCCACCCTACGCCGCACGCATCACCGCCTCTCATGGGAAGTGACCCCGGCCACTCGTCCACCAGGCCTGGTGCTCCAGGTCACATGTCTGGACGAAATGCTCACAAAATGGGTCATCTCTCTGACATCTTCTTGAGTTTTTCCGTGCACTGGCGAACATATGGCCACAAAGACCACCATGTCTCTGTACACCTCACCCCGAGCCTGGAGGTTGGAGCATGGCTGGTGGCCAGGACCTTCTCCCCTCCGAGCAGCCGCTGCGGCTGCTCGACGAGACCGGGCGCCGCGTGACCGGCGCGGCCCTGCCGTTCCCCGACACGGACCGCCTCCTCGACGCGTACGCCTCCCTGGTGGTCGGCCGCCGCGTCAACGACCAGGCCGGGGCCCTCGTCCGCCAGGGGCGCCTGGCCGTCTACCCCTCCTCACACGGGCAGGAGGCCTGCCAGACCGGCGCCGCCCTCGCCCTGGCCGACGGCGACTGGCTCTTCCCCACCTACCGCGACACCGCCGCGGTCATCGCGCGCGGCGTGGACCCGGTCGAGGTCCTCACCCTCCTCAAGGGCGACTGGCACGCGGGGTACGACCCCTACGCCCACCGGGTCGCCCCACAGGCCACCCCGCTGGCCACCCAGCTCCTGCACGCCGTCGGCGTCGCCCACGCGGCCCGCCTGCGCGGCGAGGACACCGTCGTCATGGCGCTGTGCGGGGACGGCGCCACCAGCGAGGGCGACTTCCACGAGGCGCTCAACTTCGCCGCGGTCTTCAGGACGCCCGTCGTCTTCTTCGTGCAGAACAACGAGTACGCGATCTCGGTCCCCCTGGCCCGGCAGACCGCCGCCCCCTCCCTCGCCCACAAGGGCGTCGGGTACGGCGTGCCCGGTCACCGGGTGGACGGCAACGACGCCGCCGCCGTCCTCTCCGTCCTCGACCGGGCGGTCGCCGCGGCCCGCTCCGGGGAGGGGCCCCAGTTGGTCGAGGCGCACACCTACCGGATGCAGGCGCACACCAACGCCGACGACGCCTCCCGCTACCGCAGCGACGAGGAGGTCGACCCGTGGGTGGCCCGCGACCCGCTGCTGCGGATGGAGGCGTTCCTGAAGCGCAAGCGGGTGCTCACCAGGGCACGACAGGCGCAGATCACCGAGCACGCCGAGGCCGTGGCCGCGGCCATGCGCGAGGGATTGGCCGAGGACACCGACCCCGAGCCCGCCGAGCTGTTCGCCCACGTGTTCTCCTCCCCCACCCCCCAGCTGGCCGAACAGGCCGCCTTCCTGGCCGACGAACTGAGCAGAGAGGGCCACTGACATGGCGACGGACCCCACCAAGCTCACCATGGCCCAGGCGCTCAACCGGGCGCTGCGCGACGCCATGGCCGAGGACGAGACCGTGTACGTCTTCGGTGAGGACGTCGGCCCGCTCGGCGGCGTCTTCCGGATCACCGACGGCCTGACCGCCGAGTTCGGCGAACAGCGCTGCTTCGACACCCCGCTCGCCGAGTCCGGCATCGTGGGCATGGCCGTGGGCATGGCGATGAACGGGATGCGCCCGGTGGTCGAGATGCAGTTCGACGCCTTCGCCTACCCGGCCTTCGAACAGATCGCCAGCCACGTCGCCAAGACCCGCAACCGCACCCGGGGCCGGGTCGGGCTGCCGATGGTCATCCGGGTCCCCTACGCGGGCGGGATCGGCGGTGTCGAGCACCACTGCGACTCCTCCGAGGCCTACTACGCGCACACACCCGGCCTGACCGTGGTCGCCCCGTCCACGGTCGCCGACGCCTACACCCTCCTCCGCGAGGCCATCGCCTCCCCGGACCCGGTGGTCTTCCTCGAACCGAAGAAGCTGTACTGGGGCAAGGAGGAGGTCGACCTCACCGTGCCCGAACCGGGCATCGGCACCGCCGTCGTCCGCCGCCCCGGCACCGACGCGACCCTCATCGCCTACGGCCCCTCGGTGCCCACCGCGCTGGAGGCCGCGGAGGCCGCCGCGCAGGAGGGCCGCAGCCTCCAGGTGGTCGACGTGCGCTCGCTCGTCCCGTTCGACGACGCGACCGTGTGCGAGGCGGTGCGCTCCACCGGCCGGGCGGTCGTGGTCGCCGAGGCGAGCGGGTACGCCAGCGTCGCCTCCGAGATCACCGCCCGGGTGACCGAGCGCTGCTTCCACTCGCTGGCCGCGCCGGTCCGCCGCGTCACCGGTTTCGACATCCCCTACCCGCCGCCGAAGCTGGAGCGCTTCCAGCTGCCCAGCGTGGACCGCATCCTGGACGCCGTCGACGACCTCCAGTGGGAGGACCAGTGAGTATCCGGACCTTCGACCTTCCCGACCTCGGCGAGGGCCTCACCGAGGCCGAGGTGGTGCGCTGGCTGGTCGCCGTCGGCGACACCGTGGCCGTGGACGCGCCCGTGGCCGAGGTGGAGACCGCGAAGTCGATCGTGGAGGTGCCGTCGCCGTTCGCCGGGACGGTCAGCGAGCTGCACGGCGAGGAGGGTGCCGTCCTCGCCGTGGGCACCCCGCTGATCAGCGTGGACGACGGTGTGGCGGCCGAGGCCGCGGCGCCCTCGCCGGAGACCGCCCCGGAGGCGGCGGCCGGGGCCTCGCCGGAGGGTGAGCGCTACCGGGAGGAGGAACGCGCCGGGACCGGTTCGGGCAACGTACTCATCGGCTACGGGACCCCCGAGCAGCAGGCGACCGGGCGCCGCCGCAGGCCGCGCAACCGCCCGCCCGGTCGGCCGGCCTCCCCGTCCGCCCCAGCTCCGGTGTCCGCCGCGCGACCGCCGCTGGTGACCTCACCGCTGGTCCGCCAGATGGCGCGCGAGGCCGGGCTGGCGATCTCCTCGGTCGCCGGCAGCGGCCCCGGCGGGCTGATCACCCGGGCCGACGTGCGCGCCGCGATCGAGGCGGCCGCCGCCGCGGCCACCCCGCCTCCGGCCGCCCCGGCCCCGTCGGCTCCCGCCGTCCCCGCCGGGAACGGCGCCACCGACCCGCGCACCGGACTGGCCGAGTCCCGGCGCGTCCCGATGAGCGGTTTCCGCAGGGCCGTCGCCGACTCCCTGTCCCGCAGCCGCAGGGAGATCCCCGAGGCCACCGTCTGGGTCGACGTCGACGCCACCGAACTGGTCCGTCTGCGCCGGTCCGACCCCGAGGGGCCCGGCCTGCTCTCCTACGTGGCGCGCTTCGTCCTCGCGGGACTGCGCGCCCACCCCGAGCTCAACGGCCTGGTCGACACCGAACGCGGCGAACTGGTCCAGTACGACGGCGTGAACCTGGGCCTGGCCGTCCAGAGCGACCGGGGCCTGGTCGCGCCCGCCGTCCTGGGCGCGCACCGGATGACCACGGCCGAACTCGACGGGGAGATCCGGCGGCTCACCGCCGCCGCCCGCGAGGGGAGGGCCACCCCGGCGGAGATGACCGGCGGAACGTTCACCCTGAACAACTACGGTTCGCTGCGGGTGGACGGCAGCGCCGCGATCATCAACCACCCGCAGGTCGCCATCCTCGGGCTGGGGCGGATCATGGACCGGCCGTGGATCGTGGACGGCGAGCTGACCGCCCGCAAGATCACCCAGCTGTCCTTCGCCTTCGACCACCGCGTGTGCGACGGCGGCACGGCGGCGGGCTTCATGCGCGTGGTCGCCGACGCCATGGAGAACCCCGCGAGGGCCATCGCCCGCCTGTAGCGCGGGCACCGACCGAGCGCCCCGGGGAGTCGGCACCCCGGGGCGCTCCTGTGCCGGCTGGTGGAGACATGGTGACGAGGCGTCCTGTCGACGTGTCGACCCGCCGTTCGTACGGGGCCGTCCACACGGCCCCAACCGCCGCGCCGGTCCGCTCACCCCCGCGGCGGGTCGCCGTCGCGCACGACCTCCAGGTACTCGGAGATCGCGTCCCTGTTCCTGGACAGGCACGCGATGCGCTGGTCCATACGGTCGCGCTCGTGTTCGAGCAGCGCGATCATCTCCGGGGTGGCGTCGGGGAAGTGGATGGCTCTGGGCCGGTCCAGGCACGGGAGGATCTGACGGATCAGCCGGGTGGGGAGCCCGGCGTCGAGCAGTCCCCTGATCTGGAGGACGCGGTCCACGAGCCGGGGGTCGTAGTCGCGGTAGCCGTTGGGCAGGCGCCGGGGCCGGATCAGGTCCTGTTCCTCGTAGTACCTGAGCAGCCGCCGCGGGGTGTGGGTCCGTTCGGACAGCTCACCGATGCGCACGTGTGCGACCTCACTCTCCGCCGGATTGACCTTCACATCAATGTGAGGGTCTGAGCATACGCGGTATGCGAAGCGACACCACCCCCACCGCGGGGTCCCGGACCCCGGCGCAGGGCGACCGCCTCCCCCTGGCCGCCCTGCTGGCCCTGGCCACCACCGTCTTCATCACCGCCCTCACCGAGACCCTGCCCGCCGGGGTGCTGCCCGCGATGGGCGCCGACCTCGCCGTCAGCGAGGCCGCCATGGGCCAGTCCGTGACGGTCTACGCGCTCGGCACGGCGCTCACGGCGATCCCGCTGACCGCGGCCACGGCGCGATGGCCGCGCAAACGGCTGCTGCTGACGGCCGTCGTGGCGTTCGCGCTCGCCAACACCGTCACGGCGGCCTCCACCGACTACCTCCTCACCATGGCGGCCCGGTTCACCGCCGGGGTGGCCGCCGGACTGGCCTGGGCGATGCTGGCGGGCTACGCGCGCCGCATGGTGCCCGACCACCTTCAGGGCAGGGCGATCGCGCTCGTCATGGCGGGCATCCCGGTCGCGCTGTCCCTGGGCGTGCCCGCGGGTACGTTCCTCGGCGCCGTCGCGGGCTGGCGGCTGGCCTTCGCCCTGATGACCGTGCTCACCGTCGTCCTCGTCGGGTGGATCCTCGCCCTCGTCCCCGACCGGCCCGGCCGGGAACCGGGCGCCCGGACCCCCGTGGCGCGTACCCTCGCCCTCCCCGGGGTGGTGCCGGTCCTGTTCGTCACCCTGGTCTTCGTGCTCGCGCACACCATCCTCTACACCTACGTGGCCGCGTTCCTGGGCGGTGTCGGCCTGGGCGACTCCGTCGACCTCGTCCTGCTCCTGTTCGGCGCGTCCTCACTCGTGGGCATCTGGGCCGTCGGCGCGCACATCGACCGCAGGCCGCGCGCGCTCACCGTGGCCAGCGTCCTCCTGGTCGCCGCCGCAGCCACCGTTCTGGCGGCCCTGTCCGGCGGGGCCGTGCCGGTGTACGCCGCCGTGGTGCTGTGGGGGCTGGGCTGGGGCGGCGTCCCCACCCTCCTCCAGACCGCGGTGGCCGACGCGGGCGGCGAGGCCGCCGACACCGCGCAGTCCATGCTCGTCACCCTGTGGAACGTGGCGATGGCGGGCGGTGGAGTGGCGGGTGGCGTGCTGCTCGCCCGTCTCGGACCGCTGGCCCTGCCGTGGAGCCTGCCGGTACTCCTGGCCCCGGTGCTGGTCGTGGTGCTGGCCGCCCGCGCCCACGGGTTTCCCGCCCGGCGCGCCGGCGCGGGAGGCTGACCCCGGCGGTGCCCGAAGGCGGCGGCGCCCCGCCACCGTGGAGACACGGTGGCGGGGCGCCCTGTCGACATGCCGATCCGGCTACACGTCTACTCGTCGCCCTTGGCGACCAGGGTGAGCACGTCGTAGGTGGCGACCGGCTCGTCGCGCTCGTTCGTGACCAGCGCGTCCCAGCGGACCTCGCCGTAGTCGGCGTTCGAGCGCGGGGTGATCTGCTTGGCGGTCAACTGGACGCTGATGGTCTCCCCCTCCTTGACCGGGGTGAGGAAGCGCAGGTTGTCCACGCCGAAGTTGGCCAGCACCGGGCCCGGGTCCGGGTCGACGAACAGCCCTGCCGCCAGCGAGACCACCAGGTAGCCGTGGGCCACGATCCCGCCGAACAGCGGGTTGGCCGCGGCCGCCTCCTCGTCGGTGTGCGCGTAGAAGGTGTCCCCGGTGAACTCCGCGAAGTGGTCGATGTCCTTCCGGGTGACCGTCCGCTCGGCGGAGGAGATCGTGTCGCCGATCCGCAGCTCCGCGAGGTTCTTCCGGAACGGGTGCACCTGCCCGACGTCACGCCTGGAACCGGTGGTCCAGTGCCCGGTGATCGCGGTCGCCATGTCCGGCGAGGCCTGGATCGCCGTGCGCTGCATGTGGTGCTTGACGCCGCGCACGCCGCCCATCTCCTCGCCGCCGCCCGCGCGGCCCGGGCCGCCGTGCACCAGCATCGGCAGCGGAGAACCGTGCCCGGTGGACTCCTTGGCGTCGTCGCGGTCGAGCACGAGGATCCGGCCGTGCCACGGGGCCAGCCCGAGCACGACCTCACGCGCCACGTCGGGGTCGTGCGTGACGACCGAACCGACCAGGCTGCCCGTGCCGCGCGCGGCCAGTTCCACCGCCTCGGCCACCCCGTCGTAGGTGATCACGGTGCTGACGGGGCCGAACGCCTCCACCTCGTGCGGCTCGGCGGCGTCGGGGCGGGCGCGCAGCAGGATCGGCGACATGAACGCGCCCGCCTCGGCGTCCGCGCCCACGACCTCGACCTGGTCCGGGTCGCCGTGCACGACGTCGGCGGAGGCGAGCAGCGCCCGGACCGCCTTGCGCACCTCGGCCCGCTGGTCGAGCGTGGCCAGCGGGCCCATCCGCACGTCCTCGCGGTCGGCGGCGCCGACCACCACCGCGGAGAGGCGGTCGGAGACGGCCTCGGTGACGGCGTCGGCCATCGGCTCGGGGACGATCACCCGGCGGATGGCGGTGCACTTCTGCCCCGCCTTGACCGTCATCTCCGTGACGACCTGCTTGACGAACAGGTCGAACTCGGGGTCCTCGACCCGGACGTCCGGACCGAGGATCGAGCAGTTCAGCGAGTCGGCCTCGACGTTGAGTTGGACCCCGCCGCGCACGACGTTCGGGTGCTCGCGCAGCAGGGCGCCGGTCGCGGCGGAGCCGGTGAAGCCCACGATGTCCTGCGGGCCGAGGTTGTCGAGCAGCCCCCGGTGCGTGCCCACCAGGAGCTGGAGGGAGCCCTCCGGCAGCAGCCCGGACTCGACCATGCGGCGTACGACCGCCTCGGTCAGGTAGGCCGTCTGGCCCGCCGGCTTGACGATGCTGGGCATCCCGGCGAGGAAGGCGGGCGCGAGCTTCTCCAGCATGCCCCAGACGGGGAAGTTGAAGGCGTTGATCTGCACGGCCACACCCGGACGGGAGGTGTAGACGTGCTGACCGACGAAGGTGCCCTTCCGGCCCAGCGGCTCCAGGGGGCCGTCGAGGATGACCGTCGAGTTGGGCAGCTCGCGCCGCCCCTTGCTGGAGAAACTGAAGAGCGTGCCGAAGCCGCCGTCGACGTCGACCATCGTGTCGCGCCTCGTGGCGCCGGTGCGGTGGGACAGTGCGTGGAACTCGTCCTTGTGCCCGGTGAGGTACGTGGCGATTTCCTTGAGGATGAGCGCGCGCTGGTGGAACGTGAGCGCGCGCAGGGCGGGCCCGCCCACGCGGCGCGCGTGGTCGACCATCGCGGCGACGTCGGGTCCGTTGGCCGAGATCCGCGCGACGGTCTCCCCCGTGTTCGCGTCGGCCAGCGGCGCACCCTCGTCCGCGGGGGTGAACCACGATCCCAGTGCGTAGCTCTCCAGTGTGTGGGACACCTGACGGTCCTCTCCTCGGGCTGTGCGTCTCTCGGCACAGTATTACAGACCGATCGTTCAGTAAATAGCCCCTGGTGAGATGGTGTCCGAACCCGGTTCGCCCGGGGTTTTCGGACACGCGGCCCGTGTCACCGAACCGGGAGCAAGGCGCCCAAACGATGTGTCATTTTGTCGACATATCGACTTTCCGACCTGTGCCCGGGGCCCGGCGCCGGGACGGTCACCTGGTCAGCGACATGACGCGGACGCCCGGCAGCTCCCCCAGCAGCGGCCCCGGCACCAGCAGTTTGGACCGGCGGAGCCCGCTCCCCACGACCACGTCCGGTGTGTCGGCGACGGCCTCGTCCACGAGCAGCGGCCACCCCTCCGGCAGGCCGAGCGGGGTGATGCCGCCGTACTCCATACCGGTCAGCCCGGTGGCCTCCTCCATCGGGGCGAAGGAGATCTTGCGGGCGTCCAGGTGGCGGCGGACCGTCCCGTTGACGTCGGCGCGCTGGGTCGCGAGCACCACGCACGCCGCGTACGTCACCGCGCCGCCGCGCCTGGCCGCCAGCACGACGCAGTTGGCACTCGCCTCCAGAGGGACCCCGTAACGCTCACAGAACGCGGCGGTGTCCGCCAGGTCGGGGTCGATGGCGGCCACCCGGACCCGTTCCGCCAGGCCCTGGGCCGCCGCGCGCACCGGTGCGGCCAGCAGGTCCGGGTGGTCGTCGGGCGTCGTCCAGTCGATGCGGCCGAGCATGGTCGCTCCTTCGGGGTGTGCGGCAGGTCCGGCGCCATGATCCCGCACTCCGGTCCCCGGGGATCAGCCGTGTCGGCGGGTGACCGCCAGCGCCAGGTCGGCCAGCCCCTCGGCCCGGTAGCCGGGCCACCCGTGCACGGCGGACACGTACTCCCCCGGGATCGCCCCGGCACCCCACCGGGCGCCGAGCAGCGCACCGGCGATCGCCGCCACGGTGTCGGTGTCGTCCCCGGCCCGGACCGCCGCCCGCAGCGCGGGCGTGAACCCGTCCGGCTCGTGCACGACCGCGGACCACGCGGCCTGGAGGGCGCGGACGACGAACCCGTTGCCGCCGAACGCGTGCGGAGGCCGCTCCCCGGCCTCGTCCAACCACCCCGACCACGTGTCGCGCCGGTCCTCCGGCAGCAGGCCCACACCCGCGCGGACGCCGTCCAGGTCGCCGTGGACCACCGCGTGGCGCACCCCCTCGCACCACAGGACGCAGGCCTCCCCCGCCAGCGGGTCACCGTGGGTGAGGTCGCTGTACCGGCGTGCCGCCGCGGCCAGACCCCGGGGATCGTCGAGGTAGGCCAGAGCCAGCGGTCCCGTGCGCATCAGGGAGCCGTTCCCGGCGCTCGGCACACCCGCCGCGTGCAGTTCCGCCGCGCCCTCCGCCATGACCCGGGCGACGTCGTCGGCCCTCCACGCGTGCGCGGCCGCGCCCAGGACCCGCGCGGTCTGGTTGCCGATGTCGCTGGCCCCCTCGGCACGCCACCTCAGGAACGCCCGCGCGGTCGCGGCCAGCGCCTCCGGTGCGAGGGGGTCGTCGTGGTCGCGCAGGGTCTGCGCGACGCAGACCGCCATCTGGGTGTCGTCGGAGTACTCGCCCGGAGCGTAGGGGCCGAGCCCGCCGCCGACCATCTCGGGGACGAGGTCGGCGGGCAGCGGCGGCCCGAACTCGTAGGGCACGCCCAGGGCGTCACCGCAGGCGGCGCCGAGCAGGGCGCCGACGGCGCGGTCGTCGGGTGTTCCGGGGTGAGGAAGGGACACGGTGGCCTCGCAGGGGTGACAGGGGGTGTTCGGACCCGAGCCTAGTGCGTTGGCCGTGTCCGGATCCGGCCTGGTAGGGAATGATCAGTGGGGCTTCGTCCGCATAGAATCCCCTCGTGACCCCATCCCCGGACTCCCTCACCGGCACCGTGCTGCACGAACGTTTCGTCCTCGGTCCGATCCTGGACGCCGACGCGGCGGGAAGCACCCACGAGGCGCGGGATCTGACCGAGGACCGGATCGTGACCGTCAGCCTCCTGCACCCGCGACTCGCGGCCGACCCGGCCGCCGAGAAGGCCTTCCTGGACCGGGCCGGGGCGCTCGCCGCGCTGCCCCACCCCGGCCTGGCCCGGATCCTCGGCCAGGGGCGCGACGGGGAGTACGTCTACGCCGTCACCGAGCGCGTCGACGGGACGTCCGTCGCCGAGGTGCTCTCCGGATACGGGCCGCGTGCCGGATACGATCCGCACACCGCGCTGTCCATCGTCGCGGACGCCCTCTCCGTGGTGCGGGCGCTCCACGGAGCGGGCCTCGTCCACGGTGCCCTGGACGCGGACCAGGTGGTCGTGGACGGCTCCGGCGGCGTCCGGGTCACGTGCCTTCCGAAGCTGCTGGGCGCCCGGGGCGGGGCCGTCGTCGACACCCGGTCGGACGTGTACGCCGCCGGGGCCCTGCTGCACGTCCTCATGACCAACGTGAGCACGGCACAGGACGACCGCCCGCTGCACCCGTCCTCGGTCGTTCCCGGGGTGCCGCCGGACCTGGACATGCTGGTGGCCAACGCCACCGACCCCCATCCCCGCTACCGGCCCAGGGACGCGGGTCAGCTCCTCGCCCTGGTCGAGCGGGTGCTGCGGGCCATGTCCGGGGGCGGTCGGGCCGCCGACCCGGAGACCGCGGCGCCCACCGCGGGGGAGGCCGAGACAGCCCCGTTCGCCGCACCGGTGCTCGACCCGGACCCGGACACCGGTCCGGTGGCCCCGGACCCCGGTGCGCCGGAGGAGGGGGTCGCGCCGTGGCGCCGTCTCCCGGTCCTGGCCGGTGCGGGGATACTCGCGACGGTCCTGGTCGCGGCCGTGGTCTGGGCTCTGCTCCCGGAGACCGGCGAAGAGACGGGAACGGGGGGTTCCGATCTGCCCTCCCCCACCCGGTCCGCGTCGGAGGACGCTCCGGAGCCGTCCCCCTCGGCCGACCCCGACGGTGCCGGCACCGACGCCGCCGCGGTCGTCCCCTCCCTGGTCGGCATGGACCGGGCGGAGGCGGTCGCCGCCCTGGCGGAACTCGGTCTGGAGGCGCGGATCGTCGAGGAGGCCAGTGACACGGCGCCCGCCGACACCGTCGTCGAGCAGGGCGTCCCGACCGGGGAACCCGCCCCCGAGGACGGCGTCGTGACGCTCACCGTCTCCACCGGCCCCGCCGAGGACGAATCACCGGACACAGGATCCGATGAGGACGACACGGCGGACCCCGACCCCGAACCCGACACCGGAACCGGAACGGGCGGTGGCTCCGACGGCCCTGGGCGAGGCAACGGGAACGGCAACGGTCTGGGCAACGGGAACGGCAACCCCTAGACGGTGTGGTCCGGCTCCTCCGCCGCGCTCCGCCCGCCCGGCGCCCGCCCCGCCCACCAACGGACGCCCACGGCGCGGCTCCTCCTCCGGCGGAGCCCGCCGCTCGTCCCCCGCCGGGCGGCTCGCCCCGTCGCGCACCACGCCGCCGGCGCCGGAACGACACCGCCTCGGGTGACCGTTCCGGAAAGCGGTGCCCAGCCCCGGCACGGGTCTCCTCCGGACCCCCTGGCGTGCTGCGACACTGATTCCCCGACAAATGTGTGCCACAGCCACATGTGAATCGGATCACCACGGTTCTACCTTCGGGTTGGCACCCCATCCCCCCAGGTCGGGCGGGTACGTCGGGCACGCGGGTGCCGACTGGAGGAGTCCCATGCGCAAGATCCCCGTGACCGCCGCGACCGCCGTGCTCCTGGCCGCGACCGCCTGCGGTGCCCCGGGCGAGACCGCCGGAGCCGGGGAGGACGGTCCGATCCGCATCGGGATCGTCTACTCGTCCACCGGCCCCCTCGCCAGCTACGGAGAGCAGTACCGCCAGGGTTTCGAGGCCGGTCTCGACCACGCCACCAACGGCACCATGGAGATCGACGGACGCACCGTCGAGGTCGAGTTCATGGACGACGCCGGGGACCCCGCCACGGGCGTCTCCGCCGCACGGGAGCTCATCGGCACCGGACACGACATCATCGCCGGGTCCGTCTCCTCCGGCATCGCCGTCCAGATCGCCCCGCTCGCCGAGCAGAACGACATCCTCTTCGTCTCCGGACCGGCCGCGACCGACGCCATCACCGGTATCAACGACCACACGTTCCGCTCGGGCCGCCAGACCTACCAGGACATCCTCACCGCGAGCACCTTCATCGACGACCCCGACGGCGCGAACGTGGTCGTACTGGCCCAGCAGAACGCCTTCGGCCAGGCCAACGTCTCCACCGTCACCGAGGTCCTGGAAGCCGAGGGCGCCACCGTCGACAGCGTCCTCGCACCCCCGGACAGCACCGACCTGACCCCCTTCGCCGAGCAGGTCAACCAGACCGAGGCGGACCTGGTCTTCGTCGCCTGGGCGGGCGAGACCGCCTCCGCCATGTGGCAGGCCCTCGACCAGCAGGGCGTCCTCGACTCCAACGAGGTCGTCACCGGACTGGACATCAAGCCGTCCTACCCCGTCTTCGGTGAGGCGGGCGACCGCATCTCCTTCCTGGCCCACTACTTCGACGGAGCCGCCGAGACCGAGGTCGCCGAGATCATGCGCGGCACCGTCGAGGCGGCGGGCGGCGAGGTCGACCTCTTCACCCCGGACGGGTTCACCGCCGCGCAGATGGTCGTGCACGCCGCCTCCTCCGGCGCCGACACCCAGGAGCGGATCGACGCCCTGGAGGGGTGGACCTTCGACGGTGCCAAGGGCGAACTCCACGTGCGCGCCGACGACCACGCCCTCATCCAGCCCATGTACCAGGTGCGGATGGTCGGCGAGGGCGAGGACGCGCGGCCCGAGCTCATCGCGGAGATCCCCGCCGCCGACGTCGAGCCCGGGATGGCGGAGTAGGCGGTGTCCGTCTCGGGCCTCCGCCTCGCTCCGGCCCGCCCGTCGCCCGTTCCCCGCTCGCGTTCCGCCTCGCACGACCCCGGCGGCGCCCGGACGGAAGACCCCCGGACCACCGCTCCGAGAAACGGTGCACCACCCATGACTGCCGAACCCACCGAGCCCACCGAGCCCACCGGCCCCGGCGCGCCAGCCGGGGCCACCCGCCCCACCGAGCCGGGGACGGCGCCGGACGCACCCGCCGTCCCCTCCCCCTCCCCCGTCCTCGCACTGGAGGACGTCAGCTGGTCGGTCGGCGGCGCCGTCATCGTCGACCACGTCACCATGGACGTCCGCGAGGGCGAGTTCGTCGCGCTGATCGGCCCCAACGGCGCCGGAAAGACCTCACTGTTCAATCTGGTCTCCGGGCTCACCAAGCCCACGGGCGGCACCATCCGCCTCTCCGGTACCGACGTCACCCGACACGCCCCGCACCGCCGCGCCCGCCTGGGTATGGGCCGCACCTTCCAGACCTCCAGCGTCTTCGCCGACCTCACCGTCGGCGCCAACGTCGGCCTCGCCGTCCAGGCCCGGGACGGGGGGTCCCACCGGTTCTGGCGGCGGGCCGCCCCCGACGGCGGCCCCGAGACGGGGGACGTCCTGGACCTGGTCCGCCTCTCCCACCGCGTGGACGCCCTGGCCGGAGACCTCTCCCACGGCGACAAACGCAAGCTCGAACTCGCCCTCCTGCTCGCGCGCGGACCCCGGCTCATCCTCCTGGACGAGCCCATGGCCGGGGTCAGCGCCGGCGAGGTCGGCGAGCTCACCACCGTCATCCGGGACGTGCACCGCGAACGCGGCCGCTCGGTCCTCATGGTCGAACACCACATGGAGGTCCTCCTCGACATGGCCGACCGACTGGCCGTCCTGCACCACGGTGCCCTGCTCGCCCACACCGACCCCGACTCGGCCATGTCCGACCCCCGCGTCCAGGCCGCCTACCTCGGGGACGCGGCGTGACCGCCGCCGAGCCGCTCCTGGAGGCGGCCGACCTGCACGTGTGGATCGAGGGATCGCACATCCTCCAGGGGGTGTCCTTCACGATGCCGCGCCGGGGCGTCACCGCACTCCTGGGCCGCAACGGCGTCGGCAAGACCACGACGGTCAAGGCCCTGCTCGGCCTGGTCCCGCGCAGCGGGCGGGTGCGGTTCGACGGCACCGACACCACCGCGCTGCCCACGTACGCCATCGTCGCGCGCGGGATCGGCTACGTTCCCGAGGACCGCGGCGTCTTCTCGGCGCTCACCGTCGCGGAGAACCTGCGGCTGGCCGAGCGCCGCCCGGGGCGCCCCCGCTACGACCTCGTCCACGAACTCTTCCCCGAACTGCGCGAACGCGCCGCCCAACCGGCGGGCACCCTGTCCGGCGGCCAGCAGCAGATGCTCGCCATCGGCCGCGCCCTGCTCAACGACAACGCCCTGCTCGTCGTGGACGAACCCACCAAGGGCCTCGCCCCCAGGATCGTCGCGGAGGTCGCCGACGCGGTCGCCCGCGCCGCCGAACGGGTGCCGGTCCTGCTCGTCGAGCAGAACCTGGCGCTCGTCCGCCGCGTCGCCGACCGGGCGGTCGTCCTGGACGCGGGCCGCGTCATCCACACCGGGTCGGCCACCGAACTCCTCGACGACCCCGAACGCGTCCGCTCACTGCTCGGGGTGGGGCGCTCCGCCCCGGCCGCCGACACGACAGGGAGGCACACGTGAGCACCATCGTCCTCCTCACCCTCACCGGCCTCGGCCTGGGCGCCCTGTACTTCCTCATCGCCTCGGGCCTGTCCCTGATCTTCGGCCTGATGGACGTACTCAACTTCGCGCACGGCGCGTTCCTCGCCATCGGCGCCTACGGCACCTGGTGGGCGAGCGAGTACCTGCCGGGCGCGGGTCCGGACGGGGTCGGCTTCCTGCTCGCCGTGGCCTTCGGGGTCGCCGCCGGCACCCTCGCCGCCACCCTCGTCGAACTCTGCGTCATCCGCCCGCTGTACGGGCGGCACCGCGAGCAGATCCTCGCCACGGTCGGACTCAGCCTGGCCGTGCCCGCGCTGCTCCAGGCGGTCTGGGGCGCCGACCCGCTCCCCTTCCCGCGCCCCGACCTGGTGTCCGGCACCGTCGGCGTGCTCGGCGTGAACGTCCCCCGGGACCGCTTCCTGCTGATCCTCGCCGCCGTCGCCGTGTTCGCCGCGCTCTGGCTGTTCAACGCGCGGACCCGCTACGGCCTGATCGTCCGTGCGGGCGTCCAGGACCGGGCGATGGTCACCGCGCTGGGCATCGACGTTCGCAGGGCGTTCACCCTGGTGTTCGCGATCGGCGGGGCCGCCGCCGCGCTGGCGGGGGCGCTCGGCGGCCTCTACTTCGGCGTGGTCACCCCGACCCAGGGCCTGTCCCTGCTGATCTTCGCGTTCATCGTCGTCGTGATCGGCGGTACCACCTCGCTCACCGGATGCGCGGTGGCCTCCCTGGCCGTCGGCCTCATCCAGCAGTTCGCCAACTACTACACCGTCGCCGGTCTGGGCGACATCGCCGTGGTCGTCGTCCTCGCCCTGGTGCTGCTCACCCGGCAGGGCGGACTGGCCGCCAGGAAGTCCGCGGAGAGGGTGGCCTGATGACCGAGACCGACGTGACGGCCCAGGCACCGGACCGCACCGGTTCCCCCGACTCCCCGCGCCCCGCCGCCCGCGCACGGCGGCGCCCGCCGCGGTGGGCGGTCCCGGTCGCCGTACTCGTGGCGGCGCTGACCCTGCCGTTCTCGACACTGAGCCTGCCCGGGCTGTTCGAGGGCGCGCTGAACGGTCCCCCGACCCTGCACCTGCTCGCCACCTGCCTGGTCTTCGGCGGGCTGGCCACCAGCTACGACCTGCTCTACGGGCGCGTGGGGCTGCTCTCCTTCGGGCACGCCCTCTACTTCGCCTGCGGGGCCTACGCCGCCGCGCTGCTCATGTCCGCGCTGGACCTGCCGCTCGTGTGGGCGGCCGTGGTCGCCGTGGTCGGCGGCACCCTCCTGTCCCTCCTCCTCGGCGCGGTCTCGCTCCGGGTCAACGGGATCGCCCTGGCCATGGTGACGCTCGCCTTCGCCCAGGCCGGATCGATCCTCGTCGCACGCGACCCGGGCCGGGTCACCGGCGGTGAGGAGGGCCTCTCACTGGACACCGCGCACGTTCCCGACGCGTTCGTGGGCGTGGTCAACACGGTCAACCTGTACTGGGCCGCCGTCGCCTACGTCGCGGTCACCCTCGCGGTGGTGTGGTGGCTGGACGCCTCCCCGGTCGGCCGCGTCTGGCGGGGGATCCGCGCCAACGAGCAGCGCGTCTCGGTGCTGGGCGTCAACCCCTACCCCTACAAGCTGGCGGCGTTCACCGTCGGCGGCGGGCTGGCCTCCCTGGGCGGCGTCACCTACCTGCTGGTCGCCGGGGGCGTCACCCCCGTCGTCACCACCGCCGAGTTCACCCTCACCCTGCTGGTGATGGTGGCCCTGGGCGGTGCGGGCACCCGCTGGGGGCCGCTGCTGGGGGCGGCCCTGTACACCTACGCCGACCACCGGCTCCTCCAGCTCGGCGGCTCCGACGCCTTCGCCGCGCTGCCCGCCTGGATCGCCGCCCCGCTCTCACAGCCCCTGTTCGTCCTCGGCGCGCTGTTCGTCCTGATGGTGTTCTTCTTCCCCGGCGGCGTCGTCGCGCTCCCCGGGAGGATCAGGTCGGCACTGCGGGACCGCCGGGGTCCCGCACACACGAAGGAGGCAGCATGACCGAGACGCAACGCGACGCGTCCGAGGACGCCTGGACCGCCGGGGAGGAGTCCACCGTCCCCGTTCCGGGCGGCGACCTCGCCGTCACCCGCTGGGGCACGGGACCCGGAACCCCGGTCCTGGGCATCCACGGCATCACCGCCAACGGGTACGCCCTGGCCCGCCCGGCCGTCGAGCTGGACCGGCTGGGCGGGCCCCCGCTGATCGCCCCCGACCTGCGCGGCCGCGGCCGCAGCGGGCACCTGCCCGGCCCCTTCGGGCTGGGCGCCCACGTCGACGACGCCATCGCGGTCCTGGACGCCCACGGCGTGGACCGCACCGTCCTCGTCGGCCACTCGATGGGCGCCTTCGTGGCGTGCCTGGCCGCCGTCCGCCACCCCGACCGGGTCACCGGCCTGCTCCTCGTCG
This sequence comes from Nocardiopsis sp. KDC1DS13DA1, assembly GCF_055632325.1. Taxonomy (NCBI): domain Bacteria; kingdom Bacillati; phylum Actinomycetota; class Actinomycetes; order Streptosporangiales; family Nocardiopsidaceae; genus Nocardiopsis; species Nocardiopsis sp. KDC1DS13DA1. Next base: position 13,659 of record NZ_JBVMUY010000025.1, on the reverse strand, counting down.
ACGGCGGACACGGGCTCCCGGTGCCGCCCGGGGCCGACATCGAGGACGTGCTCGGCCCCGCCATGGCCCGGCTCCGCATGTCGTTCACGGACACCGACGCCTACCGGGACTTCTGGCGGAACCACCCCGCCATGGCCGGGCGGTGGAACACCTGGGTGGACCACTACGTCACCCGTGACCTCACCGGCACCGAACCCGACCTGCGCTCAGCCTGCTCGGAGGAGGCCGCGCGGGTCGACGGGGCGCAGGTCCTCACCGACCCCGAGGTGCTGGGCGCGATCCACCGCCTGCCCCGACCCGCCCGCCTGGCCTGGGCGGCGCGCGGTCTGCTCGACGAGAGCCCCGGCCTGTACACGCCCGAACGCCTGGCCGGGCTCCCCGACGACCTCGCCCTCCTGGAACTGCCCGACGACAACCACTACAGCCCGATGTTCTCCTCAACCGCCGGTCTGCTCGCCCAGGAGATCCACTCCCTGGTCCAGCAGACCGTGCAGGTGCAGGGCGAGCTGTAGCTCCAACGCGCGGTCGGGGAGCTGCCAGTCCGTCCCGATCAGCTGCCCGACCCGCTCCAGGCGTTGCGCCACCGTGTTCACGTGGATGTGCAGGTCGTCCTTGGCGCGGGACAGGTTGCCCCCGGCCGCGAAGTAGGCGCGCAGCGTCTCCACGAGCAGCGTGCCGCGCCGCTCGTCGTACTCCAGCAACGGGCCGAGGGTCGCCGCGACGAACCCCGGCACGTCCCGGTCCTGGCTCAGCAGCAGACCGGAGAACCCCAGGTCCTCCGCGGTGGCCGCGTCCCCCTCCCGGCCCAGCGCACGCAGGGTCTGCAGGCAGCGCGTCGCCTCGGTGAACGCGTCGCGGAACGACCCCGGCCCCTCCGTCGGCCCGGCCAGCCCCGCCGTCACCGGTCCGTTCGCCGCCGCGGACAGTTCCGCGACCACCCGCTGTCCCACCTCGGCGGGGTCGGTCCCGGGCAGCGCCAGCACCACCCGCCCGGACCGCTGACCGGTCAGTCCCCCGGTGGTCTCCGCGACGTGGGTCGCCGCCGACCGCACCCGGCCCGGGTCGGCGCCGGGCGCCTCCGCCACCACCAGCACGTGCGGCGCGTCCAGGTCGGCGCGGAGCAGCGCGGCACGCTGGCGCAGTGACCCCGGTTCGCGCGCGGGGATCTCCAGCAGTTCGTTGAGCAGGTCGCCGCGGACCCGGTGCTCGGTCTCGCTCACCGAGCGGCGGATGAGCAGGAGCAGGGCGGTCACCATGGCGGCGCGCTCCAGGATCCGCTGGTCGGTGTCGTCCAGCACGGCACCGCGCAGCACGAGCGTGCCCAGCGGTTCGCTCCCGGCCGCTGCCGCGGCCACCCACGTACGGCCGACCGCTCCGCCGGGACCGCCCGTCTCACTGACGGGCACCGCGCGCCCGCTGGTCAGCGACGAACGCACCGCCTCGGCGAGGTCGGCGTGGTGCGACGGGTCGCCGCCCGGCTCGGCCTCGCCGACCACGCCCTCGGGGGTGGCGGTCACCGACGCGTCCGAGGCCGTGTCGTGGATGAGCACCGAACCGCGCAGCACCTCCGCGATCGCCGCCGCCACCTCGCGCACCCCGCCCCCGCGCAGCACCAGGTCGGTCAGCCGGTCGTGCGCGGCGGCCGACCGCTCCACCGAGGCGGTGTGCCGCTGGAGCCGCTCGTTCACCGTGTGCAGCTCGTCGAGGGCGCGGCGGGTGTCGTCGATGAGGTTCGCGCTGTCGATCGCGATCGCCGCGTGCGTGGCCAGCGACGCCAGCAGCGCCACCTCCGAGTGCGCGAACGGCCGCTCGCGGCGGTTGGCCGCGAACAGCACCCCCACGTCGCGGCCGTTCATCTTCAACGGCACGCCCAGGATGGCCACCAGGCCCTCGTCGCGCACCGCGTGGTCGATGTTCTCCGCGTGGGTGAACCGCGGGTCGGCGAAGTAGTTCGCCGTGACGTAGGGCAGCGCGGTCGTGGCCACCAGCCCGCCCAGCCCCTTGCCCGAGCCGAGCCGCAGCTGCTGGAAGGACGCGGACACCGACCCCGACGTCACCCGCATGTACGTGCCGCCCGCCTCCGGATCGCTCAGCGTCAGGTACGCCACGTCCGTGCCGAGCAGGTGCCGGGCCCGCTCCACGATCGCCTGGAGGACCTGGTCCAGGCTGCGCATCCCCGCGAGGTCGTTGGCCGTCTCGAACAGGGCGCTCAGCTCGGACTCGCGGCGCTGGCGGTCCCGCATGACCGACCGCACGCGCAGCGCCGTCAGCTTCGCGCTCTCCAGCGCGGCCACGCGGGCGGGGTCGGCGCCCTCCGCGCGGGCGCGCAGCACCGGCCGCTCGTACTCGACGGTCGGGGCGTCCCGCAGGAGGAGGTCCAGGAAGGGCGCCTGGTCCACCGCGTCCGCGGGGTTCTCGGCACGCACGTGGTCGGGGTGCTCGTCCGGGGACGCGCCGTCCCCGGACGTGGGAATGGTGTTCAGCTCGCGCTCCATGCTCCGTCGACGGCCAGCGACGCGCCGTTGACGAACGACGCGTCGTCACCGCACAGGTAGACGACGAGTTCGGCGACCTCGGCCGGTTCGATCAGCCGCTTCACCGGACTCCGGGCCAACAGGACCTCCGCGGCCACCCGCTCCTCCGGGATGCCGTGCGCCGCCGCCTGTTCGGCGATCTGTCGCTCCACCAGGGGTGTGCGCACATAGCCGGGGTTCACGCAGTTGGAGGTCACCCCGTGCGCGGCGCCCTCCACGGCCACCACCTTGGAGAACCCCTCCAACCCGTGCTTGGCGGTCACGTAGGCCGACTTGTAGGCCGAGGCGCGCAGTCCGTGCACCGAGGAGATGTTCACGACGCGGCCCCACCCCCGCTCGTACATGTGCGGGAGTGCGCCGCGCACGACGCGGAACGGCGACTCGACCATGAGTCGAAGGATGAACGAGAAACGCTCCGGGGGGAAGTCCTGGACGGGGGCGACCGTCTGCACCCCCGCGTTGTTCACGACGATGTCGGCGCCGCGTCCGGCCTCCTCGGCGGCGTCCAGGTCGGTGAGGTCGATCTCGACGGGTTCGCCGACCCCCTGGTCGGCCAGTTCCGCGAGGGCCCGGCCGTCCAGGTCCGCCATCCGTACGGTGGCTCCCGTGGCGGAGAGCCGCAGCGCGCAGGCGCGGCCGATGCCGCTGGCGGCTCCGGTCACCAGAGCGGTCCTGCCGGTCAGGTCGACCCGGGCGGTGTGGGCGGCGGCGGTCGGGGCGGGGGCGCCGGGAGCGTGCCCGACCGTGCCCGACGGGGAGTCGTGCGTCGTCATGTCAGCAACGTAGGTCGGGTGTGCCGATCACGGGATGGAGCCCGACGACACACACACCATCGATGATGTGTGGCGGGCAGACATCCCTCTGGGAGGCGTTGTGGGGTCCCCACGGTGCGAGCGCCGGTGATCGTGGTCTCGTCGACATGTCGCCTGGGTCACATTCCGGGTTAGGCTCCGTGCCACGGTTCGGCCGAACCCCCCTCCCCCCACCGTCGAACCCGGAGGCTCCCATGCACTCCCCCATCCCGGCCCTCCGAACGTCCCTCGCGATGCTGCTGACGCTGCTCACCATCGCCGCGACCGTCCTCCTCGCCACCGCGCCGCGTGCCGAGGCCGCCACGCTGACCCCGGTGCCCTCCTTCGGATCCGACCCCGGAGACCTCGGCATGTACGCGTACGTACCCGAGGGTCTCCCCGACGACGCGCCCCTGGTCGTCCTCCTGCACGGCTGCGGCCAGGACGCCGCCGCCTACCACGCCCACTCCGGCTGGGCCGGGTACGCCGACACCTCCGGCTTCGCCCTCGTCTACGCCGAGCAGAACTACCTCAACAACGTCAGCCGCTGCTTCAACTGGTTCTCCCCCGGCGACGTGGCCAGGGGATCCGGCGAGGCCGCCTCCGTGCGCTCCATGGTCGGGTACGCCGTGGCCGAGTACGGGCTCGACACCGACCGGGTGTACGTGTCCGGCCTCTCCGCGGGCGGCGCGATGGCGGGTGAGCTGCTCGCCGCCTACCCCGACGTCTTCGCCGGGGGATCCGTCGTCTCCGGCGTCCCCGCGGGGTGCGCCGACAGCATGATCGGCGCGTTCACCTGCATGAACCCGGGCGTGACCCGAACCCCCGAGCAGTGGGGCGACCAGGTGCGCGCCAAGAACCCCGACTGGACCGGCCCGTGGCCGCGCGTCGCGGTCTGGCACGGCACCGCCGACTACACGGTCGCCCCCGCCAACGCGGACGCGAGCGTCGCGCAGTGGACCAACGTCGCGGGTGTGTCCGGAGAGCCCGACCGCACCGAGACGATCGGCGGTGCGACCACGGCGGCCTACCACGGAGGCGGACCCACGACGGCGGCCGTCGCCCGGTACACGGTGTCCGGGATGGGGCACGGCGTTCCCGTCGAGCCCTCCACCGGCTGCGGAAGCGCGGGCGCGTACTTCCTCGACACCGTCTGCTCGACCGGCCACACGGTCGCGTTCTGGGGTATCGGCGGCCCGGTGGGCTGACTCCCGGCCGGACCGTCAGAGCGTGCTCTCGCCCCTGGCCAGGCTGCCGAAGTGGGCGACCGTGGCGCCCAGCGCGAAGTGTGCCGCCTGGTGCTCGGTCATCGGTACGACACCGGCGGAGATCTGCACCCGGAAGGGGAACTCGTCCTCGGGGCGGATGCGGAAGTCGTCGATCACCCCCTGGGACAGGAGCATGGTCAGGGCCTCCCGGACCTGTCCGCTGCGGTTGTCCGACGCCCAGATCGACATGTCACCAAGGTAACGCAGCCGACCTCCCCGGTTACGGGGTTCCGGTCGATCGCGGGTCCGGCCGGGGTGAGGACACGTGTGCGGGTGGGCGCGGCGGCCCACCCGCACACATGGGACGGCGGGCACGACCCCCGTGGTGCCCGCCTCCGCCGTCGTCCGCGTCCGCGGCCGTCCCCCGGGCCGCGGACGCGGTGACGGGGATCTCAGGAGTGCCGTTCGGAGGGGTCCGGGGCGTGGTCGAGCACGTTGCCCCTCAGCCGGCCCAGGGACATGCGCGTGGCCTCGAACTCGCCCTCGGGGAGCGCGATGGCCCGGCCGATCGCCTCGGGGATGCCCTCGACCAGGTCGCGCAACCGCACCCCCTCGTCGGTGGCGGTGACGCGGACGGTCCGCTCGTCCCGGGGATCGCGGCCGCGGTGGAGCAGGCCCCGCGACTCCAGACGCTTGAGCATCGGGGTGAGGGTGCCGTAGTCGAGTTGCAGGACGGAACCGATCTCCTTGACGGAGCAGTCACCCCGCTCCCACAGCAGCATCATCACCAGGTACTGGGGATAGGTCAGCCCCAACGGGTCGAGGAGGGGCCGGTAGAGGTTGGTGACGGCCCGCGCGGCGGTGTACAGCGCGAAGCACATCTGCTCGTCGACGGGAGGCAGGGGGGAACCGGCCTCGGGGGCAGGGGTTCGGTCCGACACCGGACACATGGTAGTTACCGCGTGGGCGATGTCAAAGTTTTCGATGTCCTCGTGCACGAGGTGTCCCCCGGTTCCGGGGCGGAACCGGGGGACACACCGTCACTGCCGGGGAGGGTCCGTCGGCAGGTACCGCTTCATCACCTTGCCGGCGGGGTTGCGCGGCAGTTCGTCCAACAGGACCACGTCGCGCGGCACGGAGAACCGGCCGAGCTCCCGCCGCACCACCATCCGGACCTCGTTCGGGTCCACCTCCGAGCCCTCGCGCGCCACGACGAACGCCGCGAAGCGGTGCCCGAACTCCTCGTCCGGCACACCCGTCACCGCGACCTCGCTCACCGAGGGCAGCGTCAGGATCGACTCCTCCACGGGGCGGGGGAAGACGTTCTCCCCACCCGAGATGATCATGTCGTCGTCGCGCCCGGCGACGTGCAGCAACCCCGCGGCGTCGACGTGCCCCCGGTCGCCGGTCTCCATGAGCCCGTGCACACTGCGTTTGTTCGCGCCGTTGGTGTACCCGTCGAACAGCATCTCGTTGCCGACGAAGATCGACCCCTCCGTCCCCCGGGGCACCTCCTCGCCGTCCGCGTCGAGGATCGCCACCCGCGTGCCCAGGGGAGGCCGCCCCGCCGTGCCCGGCGCGCTCCGCATGTCCTCCGGGGTCGCGATGGTCGCCCACGACACCTCGGTCGACCCGTACAGGTTGTAGAGGACGTCCCCGAACGCGTCCATGAACTCCGTGATCAGGCGCGGACTCATCGCCGAGCCGCTGCACGCCACGATCCGCAGCGACGAGGTGTCGTACCTCGCGCACACCTCCGCGGGCAGGTCCATGATCCTCCGCAGCATCACCGGGGCCGCGACCAGCGCCGTGCAGCGCTCCTCCGCCACGGCCCGCAACGCGTCCTCCGGGTCGAACCGGCGGCGCGTGACCAGCGTCGCGCGCAGGGACATCCCCAACTGGACACCGGCCAGGCCCCACGTGTGGAAGAACGGAGCCGAGACCAGGACGCGGTCCGACGAGTCCAGCGGGATCCGGGACAGCACGGACGCCGCGTCCCGCGGCCCCCTCGGCGTCGGCCGGCGCGCGCCCTTCGGCGTGCCCGTCGTTCCCGACGTCAGGACGATCAGCCTGCCCGGACGCTTCGGCGGCGCCGGGTCGGCCGCCGTGTCCTCCTCCGCGCTCCACGGAACCTGGAGGCCCCCGGCCGGAGCGTCCCCCCAGGCCCGCACACGGGGGACGTCGTCGGGCACCTCCGCGCACTGGTCCTCGAACTCGTCGTCGACGATGAGCAGCGACACCGCGTTGGCCACCGACGCGGCGGCCAACTGCCCCGGGGACAGCCCCGTGTTCAACAGGACGGAGTCGGCTCCCAGACGGCCGCAGGCGATCATCGCCTGCACGAACGCGCTGTGGTTGCGGCACAGCACACCCACCCGCGCGCCCTCGCCCACACCCAGGCGGTGCAGTGCGCGGGCGAGGGCCCGGCCGCGCAGGTTCATCTCCCGGAACGTGGCCGAACCTCGTTCGTCGACCACGGCCACGTGGTCGGGGACGCGCTCGTTCGCGGCGGCGTAGGCGCCGGCCACCGTCGAGCCCCAGGTACGCAGGGCACGGAGCTGCCGGACGATCCGGTCGGGGCGCCCCGGGGTGATCACCCCGGCGCGGACGAGGACCCGTACCGTGCTCAGGGTCCGGCGCAGGGGGGAGGTGTCGGACGGGCTTCCGGCGTTGGACGCCATGATGTCTCCGAAGGGTCAGGGACGGGCGAAGCGGTCCGCGCCTCACCGGAGAGCCTTCGCCGCCCGACTCCCCGGAGTACTGCGACGGTAGGCGACGGGCCACCGGTTTTTCTTTGTCCCGGAGTGCGTGTCCGGCCATGCCGGTTTGTCACTCCGGGACAGATCGACGGGTGCTCCGCGGGGTGTCCGGGCTCCGACCGTCCGGAGAGCGGGTCAGAGGTCGAACTTCATGGGCTGCTCGCTCGGTTCGGGCATGCCCCCCTCCGGTTCCAGGGACACCCCCACCTGGACGGGGGAGCCCATGTCGTGCGCCATCCCGGAGTAGCGCCCGTCCGACGACAGCGAGAGCATCCCGGCCGACCGCATGCCGTCCTCGTCGACGTACCACATCTGGTAGGCCATCCCCGTGGGCGCGTCCGGCAGCCCCTCCACGACGAGCATGAGCGCGTCCATCTCGTAGGAGGTGAAGGCCGTGGCCCGGGCGCCGTCCCCCAGCGGTCCCTCGTGCATGTGGGTGTCCGGTGCGGCGAGCAGGGCCTCGACCTCGGCGTGGTGCCGCTGACTCTCCTCCATGCTGCGGCCCGTGGACAGCAGCGTGACCCCGAGCGTGACCGCGACCAGCGCGCACGCCGCCGCCACGAGCCACGGCAGCTGGGCGCGCCACCACCGGGCGGGGCCGCGCACCACCGCGGCGGTGCTCCCGTCCCCGCCCCGGTCCTCGTTCTCACTCCCTTGGTCGGGGCCGCCCTCCGCCGGCGCCGTCCCGTCCGTCTCCGTGAGGGACGGGAGGGGAGCCTGACGGGTCCGCCGCGCCTGGGCGCTGATCCGCGCCCACAACTCCTCCGGTGGCCGGGCGGCCTCCGCGTAGGCCAGTCTGACCAGAGTCTCCCGGAACTCCGCCAGGTCGCGTCGGCAGTCCTCGCATCCGGGCAGGTGCCGCTCCACGGCGGCGCGCTCCTCCGGCTCCAGCGCGTCCACCGCGTATCCGGCGATCAGGCCGTGGACGTCCATGTCGTTCATGCGGCCACCCCCAGGCAGTCACGGAGCCGGATCAGGCCGTCGCGCAGGCGCCCCTTCAACGTGGTCAGCGGGACCTTGAGGAGGTCGGCCGCCTCCCGCTGCGTGTAGCCCGTGTAGTAGGTGAGCCGGACGGCGTCGCGTTGCAGTTCGGTGAGCCGACGCAGACACCGCCGCACCTTCTCCCGCTCAAGGCTGCTCTCGACGTGCCGCTCCACACCGTCGGCGGGCGTCGACTCCGGTTCCAGACGTCCGGCGGCGGCCGCGCGCTCCGTCGCGGCCTCCTCCGACCGCACCCGGTCGACCGCCCTGCGGTGGGCGATCACCATCACCCAGGAACGGACGCTCCCGCGTGCGGGGTCGAAGCGGGAACAGAGCCGCCACACCTCCAGGAACACCTCTTGGGCCACCTCCTCGGACTGCGCCTCGTCCAGGAGGACCCGGCGCACCACACCGAACACCGGCCCGCACAGTTCCCGGTAGACCCGCTCGAACGCGGCGAGGTCGCCCACCGCCGTCCTGCGGAGCAGATCGGTCAGCTCCTCGTTCGAGGGAACCGATCCTCCGACGGGCCTCCCCGCGCCATCCGTCCCGATGTCTCTCACCCGTTCCACGGTCACCGTCCTCCCACCTGCCGTTTCCCGGTATTCGGTGTGGGGTCCGGTAAGGCGACGTCCCGGCCGGGACATGTTTACCGGTTCGTGATCATATTGCACGTCTCCCCGGACGGAGCGGCTCCGAACCCAGGGCATGTTCGACACCACCCGCACCACCGGATCCGTACCGGGAGCGATCGCCGGCCTGGTCGCGACCGGTGCCGCGCTCGCGACGGCCGAGGTCGTCGGCGCCCTGCTGGCCAGACCCTCGTCGACCCCGGTCCTGGCGGTGGGCGACGCCGTCGTCGACCTCACCCCGCAGCCGGTGAAGCAGTTCGCGGTCGACACCTTCGGGACGGCCGACAAGATCGCCCTCTTCGTCGGTATGGGCGTGATCCTGGCGGGTGCGGCGGCGCTGCTGGGTGCGGCCGCGGCCCGGCGGCGACGGATCGGCTTCGCGGGGATCGCGGTGTTCGGCGCGATCGGCCTCGCCGCGGCTCTCACCCGGCCCGGGAGCGGTGCACTCGACGCGCTGCCGACCCTCGCCGGGGCGGTCGCCTGCGGCGGGGTCCTCGTCTGGCTCCTCGGGGTGGCGTCGCGACCGGCGCCGTCCACCGGGGAGGAGACCGTGTCCGACGCCGGGCTGTCCCGGCCGGACACGGAGGAACCCCTCGGGGCGGAGGGGCCCCGAGGGTTCGACCGCAGGAGGTTCACCCTGCTCGCGGGTGCCGCCGCGGTCGCCTCGGCGGGCGCGGGGACGGCCGCCGGGCTGCTGGCGTCGACCGGCGGACGGGCGGGGCTCGCGCCGGAGGACGTCACCCTCCCCCGGCCCGCCTTCCCGGCCGCCCCGGTCCCCGACGGCGCGGACCTGGAGATCGACGGCCTGGCCTCCTTCCTCACTCCCAACGACGACTTCTACCGGATCGACACCGCCCTCTCCGTGCCGCGTGTGGACGCCTCCGCCTGGTCGCTCCGTATCCACGGGCTGGGCGCGCGCGAGCGGGTGTACACCTTCGCGGACCTGCTCGCCCGGGACGACCTCACAGAACGCGACATCACCCTGGCCTGCGTCTCCAACCCGATCGGCGGAGACTACGTGGGCAACGCGCGCTGGATCGGCGTGCCGCTCGCCACCCTCCTGGAGGAGGCGGGAGTGCGCCCGCCCGGGGACGGCGGCCCCGCGGACCAGCTCGTGTCGCGCTCCGAGGACGGCATGACCATCGGCACCCCCGTGGCCGACGTGATGGACGGACGCGACGCCCTCATCGCCGTCGGTATGAACGGACGGCCCCTCCCCCGCGACCACGGGTTCCCCGCGCGCATGGTGGTGCCCGGCCTGTACGGATACGTGTCGGCCTGCAAGTGGATCGTCGACATCGAACTGACCACCTTCGACGCCTTCGACGCCTACTGGGTCCCGAGGGGCTGGTCGGCCCGGGGGCCGATCAAGACGCAGTCCCGGATCGACACACCCCGCGAACGCGCGACGGTACCCGCCGGAACGGTCATGATCGCGGGTGTGGCCTGGGCACAGTACACCGGGATCGACCGGGTGGAGGTCCGCGTGGACGACGGCGAGTGGCGTGCGGCCGCGCTGGCCGACGAGGACACGGCCGACACCTGGCGCCAGTGGGCCTACGAGTGGGACGCGGAGCCGGGTGAGCACCGGATCTTTGTGCGTGCCACCGACAGGGACGGTGCGACGCAGACGTCGGACCGGGCCGCCGTGGCCCCCGACGGCGCGACCGGCCACCACACGGTCGAGGTGACCGTCGCCTGACGGCGCGCCCTCGGACGTGGACACAAGCCCCCGGGAGCCCGTGGACGGGGTTCCGGGACGGATGACGGATCAGCACAGGAAAAGGAAAGAGCCCACCATGACCGCACGCAACACCCTGCGCCGCCTCCTCGTGGCCGGAGCCATCAGTGCCACCGCCGCCCTCTCCCTGGCCGCGTGCAACGACACGGCGAGCGACGAGCCCACCGTGGAGAGCGAGGAGATGGACGAGGGGACCGAGGACGGCATGGAGGAGGACTCCATGGAGGACGAGTCCATGGACGACGGGACCATGGATGACATGGACGAGTCCACGGAGGGAGACTCCATGGACGGTGACATGACCGAGGACGACGGCATGGAGGACTCCATGGACGACTCCACCGACTCCATGGACGACATGGACGACGAGAACTGACCGCTCACCCGGTGAGCCCGGCCCACGCGGGCCGGGCTCCGCGGGGACACGGATCGGATCCCGTGTCCCCGTCAGCCGTCCGGTGTCAGCCGGTCACGGTGATCGGTGCCGTCGGGTCATCGGTGTTGGTGACCTCGTAGGTGGCGGTGAAACCGGACTCGGTCGCCTCCGTCGGGCAGCCGAAGCCGCCCTCGACGACGGTCGGCGCGGTGGTGTCGAACACCAGCGTCGAGGCCGGGTCACCGTTGGTCCACGTGCCCGTGATGCCGACGTCGGCGTTCGGGCTCACCGTGGCGGTGCACGACGCGAGGCCGCTCGTGGTCACCACGATGCCCCCGGCCGGGACCACCATCGTGCCCACGGACGGGGAACCGTGCTGCATCGACATCTGCCACACCGGGTCGACCACGTCGACGGTGGCGGAGACGAACGTGACGTTGGTGGAGCAGTTCGTGAAGTCCGGCGCGTTGATCGGACCGGAGACCGGACCGGCCGGGTTGTGGTTGTCGGGGGCGTCGGGAACCAGGTTGTTGCCGCCTCCGGGGGAGGTCGACGAAGTGTCGCAGGTGATCTCGACGTTCCCGGCGGTGAAGACGGCGCTGCCGGAGAGCGACGCCTCGAAGGCGGCCCCGGCCGGCTCGACGGTGGTGGAGGCCGCCTGCGCGGCCAGGGCGGTGCCGCCCCAGGCGAGGCTGAGGACTCCGGCGGATGCCGCCGCGGAGGCGACGAGGCAGGAGCGGGTGCGGGATCTCGGTCGCGGAACCGACATGATGACTCCTTGTGTGGTGGCCGGGCGCCACACACGAGCGACGCCCAGCGGTACTGGGGATGCGCGCCGATGTAGGTCGATGGGACTTGCCGGACGGGGCCGGGGACGCACGGGTCGGTGCCCACGCGCCCCCGGGGCCTTGTGTGTGGCCGGAGGAACGGGAGACGGGGGTCATCAGCGCCTGCGGGGCGGGCGCGCGACGGGACGCCAGGCGAAGGCGAGTCCGCCGCCGACCAGGGCCAGCAGGGTGCCGACGAGCAGACCGCCGAGGTTCGACAGGATGAGCGCGCCCAGGCCGAGGAACCCGGCCAGCGATCCGGTGATGACGTGCTGGTTCGGGGTGAACCACGTGACCAGGCCGAGCAGGACGAGCATCCCGCCGAACAGCAGCGACGAGACTCCGCCGACACCTGTCTGGACCATCAGCTCCAGCGGCATGACGACGAACGAGGCCAGCACGGCGCCGGACGCGATGATCAGCAGCCCGCCCGCGAAGGGGCGGCGTTTGCGCCAGTCACGCCAGGCACCCAGGACACGTGTGCCCCTTCCGGCGCTGCGGGAGCCCCGACGCGTTCCCCTCAGAAGCACTCGTCGTCCCCGAGCCGCAGGCTGAGACTCAGACCGGAGAGCCGGAAGGTTCCGGCGCTGGCCGCGCGGGCGGTCTGCTCCAGGCCCTCGACGTGGATGGTGTCCGACTGCATGCCGAAGGTGTCCTGGAAGCCCTGCGCTCCCTCCGGCCCCTTGTCGAGCGTTGAGGCGTCCCGCCCGATCTCGATGTTCTCGAACACCGCGTTGCCGTCCATCTGGGACATGTCGATCATCAGGTTGCTGGCCTCGACCGGTGTTCCCTGGTCTCCTGCGGTGAGCGTGAGCGAGATGGTGCCGATGATCGGGAACTCGGTGAGCACCGACTGGCAGAGGTTGTGGATCTCCGCCTCACGGATTCCGGCGACCGCGGCGGGCACGGCCTCACCGCGGGCGGTCTGGTTCAGCCACCCGTACTGCACGAAGCCCTCGCCGTGCAGCTCGTCGGCGGAGATCTTGAAGTCCTGACCGGAGACCGTGAACGACGCGGCGAGCGCGCCCTCGGCCATGGCCACGACGATGCCGCCGACCGCCGCGGTGGCGGGCAGGGCGAACAGTGCGAAGCGCTTCCAGCTGGTGTGGCTCTCGGGGACCGTGTCGGTGGAGTCGGCAGGCGGCGTCAGTGGCTCGTCGACGGGTTCGGGGGATGCGATGTCCATGCGCGTAGTTCCTCGGGTACGGGACCGCGCTGCGCCTGCCGTCCCCCCGAACATCCGGCACGCGGTCTGGTCTGGATCCTCCCCGTGGATCGGGGCGGTGCCTCACTGGAAGCTGTTGCATCCAGCAATGCTGCACATGATGTGACGCGAAGTCCCTTATTTCAAGGGTGTTTCAGCAAGTTTCCGAGTCTCGTTCGGCTTCTGCAGAGAGGCACTTCGAGAACGTGTTTCAGTTGGAGGCGGCGTGGACGGAGGGGGAGAGGGTGGCCTGCCGTGGTGTCGTGTGCGCCCTGAGGTTCGGGGGCGTCGGCCGGTTTCCGGTGAGAAGGTGACCGCCGACACGGCGGGTTCGGTTTGCCTGGACTCTGGCCGGGGGGTAATGTTCTCCGAGTCGCCGCGGGACGGTGAGCGGCCCTCAGGGCCGACTCGGAACCGGGCCGCGATCCGAACTCCCTTCACTGAACCGACTGGTTCGAGCATGCGCTCGGAGCGGGTAAGCTCGGTGAGCGCTCCAGAAACGATCAATTGCGGTCGGGAATGGCGCGGGATGTAGGATAAAGTGACACAAGCGGGCGCTTTACCCCGTTCGGTTGATCCGAAACCGCCGATTTGGCGGGACACGGA